>JAKPZU010000253.1 GCA_029559915.1 Bacillota bacterium | reverse complement strand
GATTGAAGCAGAAAATATTGTCTCAATCGTCATTCCTCTTTATAATCAAGTCGCTCCAAGTTCTTCCAATATTCCAACTGCATCTTCAGAAGCTGGATTTGACAGCAATGTAGCGCCAAATTACAGCATTCCTGATTTTATCTTGAATAAAGAAGCTTTTTACTTTACTGAGGACTTATCAGACGCAAGAAATCGATTGATAAACTACATAATTCAAACAAATGACGAATACACGACGAGTGAAGATTTGATGTACTTGATTAACTTGCCATTATGGGCGTTGATGGAACTCTATAATAATTAAAAAAATCTGAACTCAATCAGATTTTTTTTCAAACAATTTAGCAATTCGATAGACCAGGAAATATCCGCCCGTGACCATTATTGCCAGCAAGATGACGTGATATCCGTCTGGTATAATGTTCAAAACAGGAATGTTAGTGCCAAAAAACGGATTTTTAATCAAATACATGTTGTTAGCAGAATCATCAAGGAAAAGATTGCCGAACATCGCCCAAGCAGCCACTGTCAATAAACCGATTGCGATACTATATGCATCGGTTCTTTTTAATTTTATATCGCCTTGGTGAATTAAAAAGAGTGGAATCAGAACCAAGAAAAAATGAACCAGCATGCTTCTTACCATTGGTAAGGTAAGGGTGAAGGGATTACCATATAAAACAGTCACAGGGTAAAGTACAACCGCTAAACCGCCTAAGATTGAAGTAAGATAGACAAAAGGTTTCAGCTTTTTAAGATCAAACCAAACCACAAGCGGTAAGAAGATGTTCATCACGCCGCAAAGCTGGAAAGATATGAAGGTATTGACATCAAAAAAGGGGTGAGGATAAGTTGATGGTAAGGGATCTAGATTGTAATATTCATAAATGAATAAAATTTCGGTTGCATATTTTAGAACCAATATCAAAATCAAGGAAATTGTAATCAATATTTTTTGTTTTCTTGAAGACAATTTCTTTAGTACAATGAAAAACAAAATGAATAAAGCTATAAAACTCAAGAAATAAAACAAGTGAGTCAAACTGAATAAATATGCGGCCGGATGGTCATCCATGCCAGAGGTAGTGAAGAATGAGGATAAAAGCATATACATCTCTCCTTTTTTTTATTATAAGCTGTGTTCAAGCAAAGTACTGATTTAATGTAGGGTACGGTTTGTAAATATCAACGGGAAAAGGTTTTTTGGATATTGCATTCACCAAAGCAGAACTTTCATTGGAAACGATATATCGAAACGAATGTTTTTGTCTG
>JAKPZU010000252.1 GCA_029559915.1 Bacillota bacterium | reverse complement strand
CAGACAAAAACATTCGTTTCGATATATCGTTTCCAATGAAAGTTCTGCTTTGGTGAATGCAATATCCAAAAAACCTTTTCCCGTTGATATTTACAAACCGTACCCTACATTAAATCAGTACTTTGCTTGAACACAGCTTATTTTTTAAAATAAGAAGAGAGCTTTTCTAGCGATTCTATCAATAATTCATCTTTTTCAAGTTCTAAACCATCAAAAACTGAATCAATCATCTCTTTATGAAAATCATCATGTTCTTTTAAAACTTCATATGCCTTTGGCAAAAGACCGACAACAACTTTTCTGCGATCTTCAGGGTCTCTTTCTCTGGTGACATAACCTTTTTGATAAAGCGTATTGATGGCTGTAGTTAATGAGCCGATGGTGATGCCCAGTTTTTTTGCCACATTCGACATTGTAGCTTCTTCAGATAAAGAAATGGCTTCGATAACATGAATTTCACTCATTGAAAGTTTTATGCCTTTATCCTTGAGGTTTTGTCCTTCAATCGCCAAAATACGGTTGAAGATTTTAACCAACAATTCGTTTATTATGATTCTGGCTTCTTCGCGACTATACTTTTTCAATATAACCAACCCCCATTGTTCCAGGTCCTGCATGGCAGCCAACTACTGGAGTCAGAGGGATTAGCAAGATGTCTTTTAAGCCTTGTGCTTCCAATTCATCTTTCAAGTCAAGCATTTCGCCCATATTGTTGGTATAAACGATAAACGCAATGACATTTTTATCCTTGACTTCAGTTAAAATACGACTCTTTAATTCTTCTCTCGCTTTAGAAGTAGTTCTTATTTTATCCAAAGTTTCCACTTTACCTGCTTTGCTAATGTGCAGTAAAGGTCTCAACTTCAATAATGATCCCAAAGCACCGGCAACGCCTGATAAGCGACCATTCTTGACCAGATATTTTAATGTGTCAACTGTGATATAGACATGATTATTATCTCTAATTTTATCTAAAGCTGCTAAAATTTCAGTTAGAGATTTGTTAGCGTCAGCCATTTTTTTTGCCGTCATCGCCATGAAACCCTCTACATACGTCAGCGATAGAGAATCATAGACATGAACCGGAATATCAATCATTTTAGCTGCCAATACTGCGTTTTGATAAGTCCCGCTAAGTTGATTGGAAATTGTGATGACAAGTATTTCCTTGTAACCAGCACTCTTCATTTCTTCATACATTTCCAATATTTTGCCGGTTGATGTTTGGGCTGTTGAAATATCCAAGTCCGGATTTTTCAGCAAACGACTGTAAAACTCATCAGAACTGATATCGACAAAATCCTCATATTCTTCTTTGCCGATTTTAAGTAAAGATCTGAATTTCCTGATTTCTTTATCATGAACCAAATAATCGATTCCTGAATTACCGCATACTGCTACACCAATTTTCCCCATAAAAATCTCCTAAGTTATAATTTTAATATCAAATATTTTGAACTTCAAAACACATTCTATCATAGAGCTAGATTTTAAGCAAGAACAAAAATAATTTTAACGAATTATACTTTTAAAACAATCACTCACTGAACAGGTAAGTGCGCTTAGGCGTGTTCCAACCTCTAGTCCCTATCCGTTTGGCTTCGGGGTTACCTTTTCTAATAATGTTTAATGCGGCGTTTAAATCCGCATTGATTAAGATTTTGTCTTTGCTTTGAT
>JAKPZU010000296.1 GCA_029559915.1 Bacillota bacterium | reverse complement strand
TGGGATTGACGGTTTTAGCAGCTGGTTTTGGGTTTGCCAGCGCCATTACCAATCCATTTTCCGTAGGTATAGCTTCAGAAATTGCTGGAATAAACATTCTTAGCGGCGTATTGTTCAGAGTCGGAGTATTCGCAATCATGTATTTTTTGCTTTCGACCTTTTTGGTAAATTATGCAAAGAAATTGGAAAAGAATCCGAATCTATCACTTACTTATACAGAGGATCAGGGAAAACGACAAAACATCAATACTGATTTTACTGAAAAAGTCGACAATGAACAGAAGATCTTTAAAACATACATCATTATTTTTCTCGTCTTATTGACCCTTATTATCTTGGCATCTTTAATGCAATTGATTTTCGAACTGGAAATTCCGACCATTGTTTTGATGATAGTAGTTTTTCTATTTGGTGGGTTATTGGCTGGATTTATCATCAATGGCGATATTATAAAAACCTTGAAAGTCTTTTGGAAAGGTATGTTGGCAGTTATGCCAGCAGCAATTTTGATCATTTTTGCCGGATCAGTGAAATATATCATGACAAGTGGCGAAATCATGGACACAATCCTCTATTATTTTGAAAGTATCTTAGGTGATAAACCGGCAATTATCGGAGTATTGGGCATTTACCTGATTATTCTTATCATTCAATTCTTTATCGGATCGGCTTCCGCCAAGGCGGTACTGATAATGCCGATTCTTGTACCATTAGTTTCGTTGATAGGTGTTTCAACCAATATTGCAATTTTAGCATTCATCTTTGGCGATGGTTATACCAATGTAATTTTTCCAACCAACGGCGTTTTATTGATTGCCTTAAGCATAGCGTCTGTTTCTTATCAAAAATGGTTTAAATGGACTATCTTATTACAAGCCTTGACTTTCATCCTGACAATCATCTTATTGGTCATTGCTTACGCTATCGGTTATTAAAGGTTATTTCTTTACAAATAGGCCTTAAAGAAGTATAATTAGAGAGTAATTTTAAATCATTTAGGAGGATTATTATGGGATTGGTATCAGCAAAACCGATGCTCGATAAGGCATACCGTGAAGGTTATGCAGTAGGGGCATTCAATATCAACAATTTGGAATGGACAAAAGCAATACTTTTGGCAGCACAAGAAGTTTCTTCACCAGTTATTCTTGGTGTTTCTGAAGGCGCAGCCAAGTATATGACTGGATATAAAGTGGTAACGGAAATGGTTAAAGCCATGATTGAAGCGCTTAACATTACGGTACCGGTAGCTTTGCATTTGGATCATGGTTCATATGAAGGAGCGTTAAAGGCAATTGAAGCGGGATTCTCTTCAATTATGTTTGATGGTTCTCATTATCCAATCGAGGAAAATATCAAATTAACCAAAGAAATGGTGGAAAGAACCAGAAAATTAGGAATATCTCTTGAAGCTGAAGTAGGTGCTATCGGCGGAGAAGAAGACGGTGTTATCGGTAACGGCGAAGTTGCAGATCCAAAAGAATGCAAATTGATTAACGACTTGGGCGTTGATTTCTTGGCTGCCGGCATTGGCAATATTCACGGAAAATATCCAGCAAATTGGGCGGGATTAAATTTTGAAGTATTAAATGAAATCAATAAAGTGACTGGGGATACGCCACTAGTTCTTCATGGTGGTACGGGAATACCGGCTGACATGATAAAAAAAGCCATTTCCATGGGCGTATCTAAGATTAATGTCAATGCCGAATGTCAATTGGTTTTCGCTGACGCAACCAGAAAATACATCGAAGCTGGAAAAGATTTAGCTGGAAAAGGCTTTGACCCACGTAAATTATTGGCACCGGGAACAGAAGCAATCAAACAGGTTGTAAAAGAAAAAATGGAGTTGTTTGGCTCTTTCAACAAGGCTTAATACACAAAAAAACCACATTTTTACTGTGGTTTTTCTTTTCTTTTATTGTATAATATTTAAAGAGGGTTAAAATATGGAAAAACTTTTAAAAGA
>JAKPZU010000290.1 GCA_029559915.1 Bacillota bacterium | reverse complement strand
ATGAGCGGGGTTGGGGATAGCTTCCTGAAGTACTCAATTTTCAAATTCCTATTTTTATGCTAGGTTACGACCAGTAATCATTAACAATAGAAATACGAGTCAATCCAGTTGACAACTAAGCTCCGGCTGATTTTTTCGTTATAAGGAGAAAATTATTAAATGATTGTTCAAATAGTTTTGGTAATTTTGATTATCATTTTCTTAGTCGCTAGTTTGAAGGTAGCATCCGAGTATAAAAGATTAGCGCTCTTTCGACTTGGCCGATATTTAGGACTGAGAGGTCCCGGATTAATTATCATTATACCAGGAACTGATAAATGTTTTACAATCTCTATTGGAGATCAAGAATTACTAATTAATGATGGCATAGGAAAATTCAAAGATGCTGAAGTGCCTGTCGAATATAATGAAAAGATTTATACTGGTTCAAAATAAGGGTAAATGGTTTTTTTAAATCAAAAGATTCAAGTGATATTGGATTTAGATCAAAGGCGTGTAGTTAAATGTGAAAAATGCGGTCATGAAATGAAATATTGATTTTATGCTTTCATGACAAAGGCAATACAGCCGATCGCTTACGCTCAGGTTGATTTTTTCGTTCAACGCGCCTTTTATAGGCGCCGCACAAAGGAGACTCCATGAACTTTGGCATTCTTATCTTTCCAGATGTTGAGGAACTAGATTTCATTGGCCCATGGGAAGTTATCGGTATGTGGAGAAAGTATGCAGGAGGTCCGGAGAATTGTTTTATAGTGGCTCAGTCGCTATCGCCGGTATCTTGCGCGAAAGGTCTTATCGTCCACCCTCATGCCTCTTTCGAACAATGTCCTCCTCTGGATTTTCTTTTGATACCCGGGGGAGAAGGCACACGACAAGAAGTAGATAATAAAGTATTAATCGATTTCATTTCCGATCAAGCGAAATCATGTAAGGCTGTTTTATCTGTATGCACAGGTTCTTTCTTGTTACATCGTGCAGGACTCTTGTCCGGAAAGAAAGCCACTACACATTGGGGCTCGCTTGAAAGTTTGCGTGCGCTCGGTGATGTGATCGTAGTCGAGGAACGCTTTATCAGTGATGGGAAAATCTGGTCCGCAGCGGGCATATCAGCGGGAATTGATGCTACGCTTGCTTTCATAGCAAGATATACAAATGAGCAGACTGCAGGGATAGTTCAATTTGCTGCTGAATATTACCCGTCTGCAAAACTGTATGGGGTTTTACATAAAAACGCTAAAGCCCCCTCTTATATTAAAAGAAAGGCCGAACAAATCAATCCAGCTAACCCGGTATAAATACCGGGCAGATGATCTTCGCGTTCGGCATCACAATCACGTTTCAGAGGAGTTTTATTAAATGATCAGTGTTGGTGGCGCCGTAGAAGAGCCAAAAACGGCGGTATTGTCCCCTTGAGATTTGATAATTGAATAAAACTATTCATGGCCTCTCCTGGAGAAGCGAATTTTTTAATACCTCCACTATAAGGTGATATTCATCAATGTGGTAAAGCTTCCGATTGTCGCGAAGACTCGCTATTTATTGCTTCTATAGGGACTCCAAGAAATATTCTAATTGCTGATTAAGGCTGGCATGTGTCAAAGAAAATTGCAACGCTATCTTTATTATAAAA
>JAKPZU010000280.1 GCA_029559915.1 Bacillota bacterium | reverse complement strand
ATTGGTTATGAATTTTATGGCCTACAGATTTAAATAAATGTTCCTTATGTCTTCCTGAACAATACCAATATATCTTCTTGTTATGCCCACATTTGAGTGGTTGAAAATCTGAGACAGATATACCAGGCTTCGTTCACTCTGGCCATCCATTTCCCACACCCGTTTGCCGAATGTTTTACGTAAAGTATGGGTTGAGGCATTTTGAGTTTTTATCCCATATGTTTTCAGGGTGCTTTTCAAAAGCCTGTTTGCATACTGGATCGTAAATCTCTGACATTTTCTGTTGGCAAAAAGGTAGTTATCAATTTTAAACCGGCCTGACAATGCTATCTGGTTTGAAGCATACTTCAGAATTTCTTTCAGAGATTCATTGATCGTAATGGTTCTGACTTTACCGGTCTTACTTTCTGTGACAGTAATTTCTTCCTTCCCGAGAACATCAATCCAACGGATATTCAATAAGTCTTTTGCCCTGAGACCCAAATATGCACCTGTACCTATGAGAAGATAAGGCATGATTTTGCTGTCCTTTTTTAAACGGACCAGCAATCCGAGCATAGAATTCCATTCTATACCTGAACAAACCGTTTTAGATTTTGCGAGACTCATTTATATTATATATGCCTCATTTACAGGCAAATATAATAATTTTCGAATCCGTGGGATGATAGCAAATAAAAAATTGCCTCGAAACTAATTCTTGGACTTGTATTTTGGCCGATTTCTTTTCCAAACTTCTTCAACGTCCAATTTTGGTAGTTCTTTTTTAAGCCTGTCTAAAGCTTTTGGACTATACCTTTTGTGTGTTTGACTGCTGAGTTTAATAGCTTTAAATGCATCTTTATCTTCTTGAATTTCTAATTCTTTGATCACGGCCAATAATTTATTTTGACCGACTTTAGTTTTGGTGCAAAGATCAGTTAATGTAAGATTATAATAATCAAGCTCATTTACTCTCTTTATAGCAACTACTGCCGCACCGGGAGTTCCTTCTGGAACAGGAGTGAATGGAATTCCTTCCTCGGTCTTTGTAATCCTTAGGTCGAAAGAGATTCCATGGCCCTCAGTGGTTAGGTTTATTGTTGATGTCCCAGGAAAAACCTGATCCCATGTTAAACCCTGCTTAAGTTTTGATGCGATTACTTTTAATTCAGAATCAGATGGTTGAGCTTCAATACCCTGAATAGAATTTTCCATTATTGCCAACGCTCTTAATTTTTCCAGAGCCTCCAATTTTCGCCTACTGGTTGGTACAAGTAATTTTTTTACTTCTTCAACTTCATGATTAAATAGGGCTGCCATATCCATAGGCGGTGTTGTTGATAACGGTAATACTCTGGTCGGCAGTTCAACCTTAAGATCAATACCAAAAACCTTATTTACAATATCTCTAAACAATGTGAGACCAGCTTGCGCCTGCACATAAAAAAACTGTTCTGAAATCTCCAAGGTATAATGTTGAGCAGCATCTCTGAAACCATTTATTGTTTGAAGAGTCAAAACATCTTCTTCATCTAAGAATTTAATCAGAGCATCACTAAAGGATTTTCGAATACAAGCGCTAATGCCAATTGTTTCCTTAGCTCTTTTTTCCCTAATCTTCCCTCCTTTATGCAAAATGGCTGCTTTTAGTAACATCTCGAATGAATGATCAAGGAAAATTAATACCCCATGAATTCTTCCAATATTATATGGGCGATTAAATAATTCAACGCTTAAAATCAAAGAGTCAATAGCCTTATTGTAAAGGTGTTTAACCTCTTTTTTCATTCTTTTAAAAATTACAGAAGGTTAATATTTTCTTTGAGTGAATCTTCAAGGTTACTAAAAGTTTTGAGACTTCGTCTGATCATATTATAATGTGATTGCCTTACTAACAAGTATTTCCATTCTTTTCCGGTTTGTTCAGTAACTGCTCTACACCACCTTTCTATTGCCTTATTCTTATTATCAAGATCCGGATATTCTCGACCCTTTGTTTCGAGAATCCAATTGACTTTCTTTTTGCCAACGGTCTGAATTGCAACAAAATCAGGGAAATAATAGCGGATTGCACCGGAATTTGACAAATAGTCTATCCTAAAGATATTTGCCAAGGCAGCAAATGCCTCAATATCTTCTGCCTTATCTAAAAATTCAGCAAACTCAGTTTCAAATGGATTATAAGTTGCAACAAAGTTAAAGACAGTCTTCTTACACCTTACATGACCACGTCTCCATGTAAACTTAGAAGTATCGGAAAGTTTTATGCTTTCCCCCCTTACTGTTACATGTTTCTTTTCCACTGTTGCTTTCCCAATCTCTTTTGCTAAAAGTTCGATTATTGCTTCTTGAATTGACAATTCCCTTAAAACTTTTCTTAATTCCTCTTTTTCAATATCATCAATAAGAACCTCAAAGCATTTGTTCAAAATAAACTCTTCACAGATAGGATAGACAAATTGAAAACAATCTGTCAATCCTGCTTTTTTCATTGTCTGGTTAGTAATATAAGCAGTGAGGTCACGGCCAAGTTCGATATATTCTGACTCTACCTCTGTTTGATGGACCTCTAATCCCAGATTCATCACCTCCATTCGTAAAAGAGTTTTTCGGTCCTCTGATAGTTTGTTAGAAGCAAACAAGGAGGGAAATTTCTTCCCATTAATTCCACTTAGGTTCTTATAAGCTCTTGAATATGAAAAATCTGTTGCAGGTATTACTATATCAAATATCAAACGTCTCTTTTCCGGTGCAATTGTTTGAGGTAAGGGAGGCGGGATTTTTGTTGTATTAATACCGACACCTTCTAATTCGAGTTGTTTAACAATCTTTTCAAAATTATCATTACCAATTACTTCTAATGTTTGGGTCCTGTCAGGGCTAATATCTCTCATGAGCCTCAATCCTCTTCCAATGGTCTGTTCAGGAAGAATTGGCGAATCAAACGCACGTAATCCCAAGACAATAGTAACGTTCTGTACATCCCAACCTTCACGTAACATCAGAACACTCACAATTACTTTGATTTTATTTTCGGGATCATCCACATTGCGTGCTTCCTCCCGCAACTCTTCCAAATCACTTTTTCTTACTTCTCCCGTGTTATCGGTATGTATGACCATAATCTCTTTTTCATCAATACCGTAATTGGCCCCTCTTCTTGAAATTGCTTCCTTTATTTTGTCTGCAAAAGCGTTTTTTTCAGCCATAATAAATAGGACCGGTTTCTTTCCAACTCCCTTGTACGCATCAAAATGTTCCTTCCATCTAGCCAAAGCAGCCGAAATCCAGTCTCCATATTTCTGAACTACATTGTCTTTCGTAATTCTTTCGGGTTCCTTCTTATTTACAGTATGTACGATAAGAGGAACCTTAACAATCCTGTCTTCAACTGCCTGCGCAAGTGGATAATCACAAATAATCCAGGGAAAATAAGTGTTATTGGGAGTTTTCGGAGTAGCAGAAAAATCGAGCCACATTTTTAAACCACCCGGAATGTTTTTGTGTATCGCAATCAAACTCTCATTCCATTTTAATTCATCATCATGAACATGGTGAGCTTCATCATTCATGATAAGTAGATTATCAAGTTCTTTTATTCTTTCTAACAAAGTCTGTGGTGATTTGCCGGGATCACTTTGAGGCTTACGGCCAAGTATCGCTTCAATTATTGTATTTGGATGAAATTCTTTTGTACGGCTTTCATAGAGCTGGTGAATATTATTAAGGATGAAATTATTTTCTGCTGCCAACGGACTTTCATCATTCCTTAATTTTATGCTCAACTTCCAGCTCGATTTCCATGCCTTGGGTATAAAAGGAAGTTTTTCAAATATTTCACCATTGGAGAAATCCTTTGCAAGGCGTTCATATACAATGACATTAGGGGCTACCAGTAAGAAGTTATTGGCATATCTTCTGTCCCTTTCTTTAAGCCTGTTAAAGTAACTCCAAACCGCAACAAATGCCATAATAAATGTTTTACCTGAACCTGTGGCCATTTTAATTGCATAGCGCAAAAGTTCTTTTTCTGGCAATTCCTGTTCACCCTCCTGGTCCAGTTCAGGAAAGTATCTTTTTACTCTTCGCTTTCCATCAAGATCTTCACTAAATTCAATTGTTGAAGGGAATAGTTTACCTGAAAATTTTTGGTGATACTGCTCAATTAGGGGAATTATGTCATTAAACCTTTTAATTTCAAATAAGTAGATAATAGACTCAATAGCCTCTCTCTGGCAGAAGTAAAAATGAAATGGTTCATTACCAAAAACAGGTGAATGGGACTGTTCGAACCAATAATTTAATAATTCCTGAGAAGTTGTAGTTGACCCTGGGTAACCATCGTTTCTCCATTTGTCAATTTCGGCACGAAGTTTATTGACAAGCAACATTCTGCTGGGTCTGCGACCCTGAACAATATCATATTCATTGCTTGACTTCTTCTTTAAATAACATGTTGGAACCTCCCAGGGATTTCGATCCTCTACATATGGAAGTTCTTTGTTGTATTGAACTATTGATTGAGGCATGTCTATCTAATTTTTATTTCATAAACCTGTGAGGTGTCAATTCCAAAAATGTCAATGATTTTTACAAAAACTTTATAAGTACCTGGAATCTTGTATTCATAGTCAGCAGTGAGTTTTAGTTTTCGCTCTTGCTTGGTACGGTAGCTAGTCCATCCATTATTAAAAGTATCATTTTGAAATTCAAAATCCACTGCCCAGTAATCAACCCAATCACTCCATTTCTTTATACTTGCTTTTACTTCTATTGGAACCAGATCGGTATGTGGAATAACAAAATCTTCAAGTTTAACTTTGATTTTCAGCCCTTTGGTTTCCATAGTTGTTTTAAAATAAGCTAGCTCAAAGAACTTTATATCACTCGTACCCGATGCCTGCGGATCAATAGCATCCATAGGTATTATCCGAAGCTTAAGACGAACCCCCATTTGTTTTGCCACTTCCTGTATGGCATCATTTAATCCCATTTCCCATTCCCATCCTAGTATATGTAGTTCTTTCATGGCCATCTCTTTAGTTTCTTTCAAAGCGTCAGTTACTTCCTGGATGGTTACCGGTGAATCTACTGCACCAATGTAAACTAATGCATTTCCCTTTTTACCATGAATATGTGAAGATCCGGAAATTGGTTCAGCAGAATAAAGTTTAAGGATAAAAGCAAGGTATTCATATAAAGCTTGTTTTTCATCCTTTTTGCCGAATGCTTTTACCTGCCAGAATTGCCTTTCATATTTTCCGAGGTTCAATATTTCAAATGGTTTTGCCTTTTTACCATGTTTTTTATCAGCATCTGAGATGCATTTACTATACTCTATTTCAAGGAATCTTTTGCGTGTCGTATGAATTGCATATCTTCCAATGTCTACACCTATCCACCTTCTATTTAGCTTCTCAGCGACAGCCAAGGTTGTTCCGCTCCCACAGAAAAAATCTGCGATCAAATCACCTTCATTTGTTGAAGCTTTAATTATCCTGTTTAAGAGACCTTCAGGTTTTTGTGTTGGATATCCAATTCTCTCAGTACCAATTGGACCAATTTGAGGTAATTTCCAAACATCATTTAAAGAAACACCTTCACTTTTGTAAATTTTATAGGGTTCTATATCCCTCCCTCTCTTCCAATAAAATTCTTTACCATCATTATCAAATTCCCATTTATGATATTTGAGAGTAGTTTCTTGATATTCCTCAAAAAGTTGGTTGAAAGTATATTTATTAGTAACTGAGTATTTCAAAATATTATCATGCATCCTTTGGAAGTCATTTGACCTAGCTGTATATCTGAAATAACTCCAAATGATTTCATTACGAAAATTATCACTACCAAATATTTCATCTGCCATAAGCTTGATTAAGGGATTCATTCTCCAGTCTAAATGAATATAAATTGATCCCTTTTCAGAGAGCAGATCTTTCATTAGAGTAAGTCTCTCATACATCATCTCAAGGAAAGAATCAGTTCCTTGACCCCAAGTATCCCTGTAAGCTTTTTCTTCTATAATAGAATGTTCTTTATGAATAACTTCTCCATGCTCACCAATTTCAATATCAACGGTGAAATCTGCTCCAGTTGCAAAAGGAGGGTCAATATAAATGAGATCTATTCCTCCGGCAAACTTTTCTAATAAACTACTCATAACAAATTTATTATCACCCCAGATAAGTTTGTTTTTCCAACCTGCTTCAAAGGTGTTTCCTTCGTCTCCTTTCCAATAATCAAACAAAGTGGATTGATGAGCATCAACACTTCCTTTTTCAATGCGAGGCTCATTAATACTTTCAACGATTTGAAAAGGGAAAGGACCGGGCTTTTCCACAGGTACTAATTTGCCTTCATCATCATATTTGCCTCTCCAAACAAGTTCTGTTTTTTTTATTTCTAATTTACCCATATCATTCATTGTAATATATTGATTATTTAACTTCTATACGGCAGTAATGTTTAAAGTCACATTCCTTGCATACTCTGGTTTTATCAGGTATGGTTTTTATTTCAAAATCCTTATCAATAATGCATTTTGCTACTTCATCAAAGTGACTTCCTGCTGATTTGACTAGTTGTTCATCATAATCTATCTCCATTAAAGCATCTTTGCGGTCTTCTTCAGCAGTCCAGTATATATAAAGTCTATCAGGATCTTTTCTATATCTCTCCTTTAGTATATGTGCATATATGTGCAATTGATACTTGTATTTCAGCATTATTTTGTCCGAAAGATCGGGCTTTTGCTGTGTTTTAAAATCGAGAATTTCAAGCTTATTGTCCTTACCTAGAAGCAAATCAACCTTCCCGTTGATGATATAATCATCTTTTTCATAGGAAACGTCTACTTCTGTCTCAATTACACGACTTAAAAGATCTTTATTCTTCTGAAAATAATTTATTGCATGACGCAAAGCTCCTTCTTTAGGCTGAGGACCTAACGGTCTGTGCCCGTTTGCCAGTAATCCCAGGTAATTGTTTTCAAAATCAGCTGCTATTATCTTTTCATTTACTCCTTCACCGTCAAGAATTCTTCGGTGCAAATCTTCAATAGTCTCATGTACCAACGTTCCAAATAATACCTGCCCGGTCCTGCTGGGTGTAAATTCATATTCCTTATAATAAAGATACTGTCTCGGACATGTCTCGTACACATTTATATGAGAAGTAAGGGATAACGTCTTTTTTGGAATAAATGGAGCTTTGGATTGAAACTTTTGAGCTTTGAGAGTCTCCCGTTTCACATGAGGCCATTGATCAAGTCCTTCCCATACAGAGGTGAATAAATCTTTTGGTGAACTAGATGAGGAAAGAACAAGGAGTTTTTGAGGTCGTGAAAAAGCTACATAAAATAAGCGTGCATGATCGAACTGGGTAATACGTTTCTCAGGTTCAAATGGCTCCCTCCTATAAAAAGAAGATAAAAGCCGATCGGTTTGTTTATTGACACTAAATTGCTTATCAAGAGAAGTTACAACTACTACCGGAAATTCCAATCCTTTCGACTGGTGAATTGTCATTATCTGAACATATCCCTTGGGGATGGGATTATTTTTGTCCTCAAATTCGTTCTGACCTGAATTAAAAAGCAGATTAAAAAAACTATTGAATAATTTATATTTCAACGCGACTTTATTATTCCCTGTAATTACAGGTACTCTGTAATAATTCATAAATGAGCTGATCAAAGCTGTGAATTGAGATAAGTTTCTTGAAGCGTTCTCATCTTTCAGGTATTCAGTAAACGGGGAATAAGCAAACAACTGAAATGGTATATCGGATGGGATTTCATCAAGACTTTCACCAATAATCAAACCTTCAATATGCTCATTCATTCTCCTTATATAAGCTCCAAGTGGAGATGACGCATATCTACCGATGAGTTTTATTCCTTCATAGATTATTTCTTTGTGTGAATAATCGTCCAGATCTTCACCTACAAAGTTGAATATCAGGGCAAAGCAGGCTATAAGGACTTTTATTTCTTCATTTTCAAAATAAGCTTTTGCCCTTGGACAGAATGCTTTTATATTCCTTCTATTTAACGCTTCAATAAATGGCCCACTATATTCAAGCATCACGCTTCTCATCAGTAAAGCAACATCGCTCGGATCATTAATGATCTTATTCTTAAGCAGATATTCAACCATATCTGCAAATCTTTCGGCTTCTTGTCCCAAAGTATCTACCCAGATGCAAAAGACTGCAGGATAATCAGGGGAGATAGTTGATCTTGCTGGTATTACCTCTTTATCGGGATAACGGAATTGAATCAAGCTCTCTGGATTGGCCCAGTCAATGTTCTGAATGAAAGCGTTATAATGTTCAATAATTACTTTATGTGATCTATAATTTTCAAGCAGTTTTATCCTCCGGCAATCTTCAAAATGTGTCTCAAATTCAAGAATATTTCTAACAGTAGCACCACGAAAACGATATAAAGCCTGATCCTCATCTCCAACAACTGTAAGGTTATTATGGGGCTTTACGAGTGACAGAGCAATCTGTTCCTGTATATAGTTAGTGTCCTGATATTCATCAATTAACAGGTATTTTATCTTTGAGGCAATTTTATCTCTTGTGCCGGAATCCTGAAGCAGGTCATAGAATATCCTTTGCTGAAAGGAGAAATCAACTCGGTTATGTTCTATTAAAAGATCTCGATATATTTTATATGCTTCACCAATCTGAATTAAAAACGCATCTCCTTTTTCTATTAAGATATCAGGATCAATAAGTTCTTCTGTAATTTTATCAAAAAAGCCTTTTATTCTCCCGATAGTATCCCATTTCCCTTTCCACTTTCCAAAAAATCTCTCCCCGTCATTAAATGGCTCGATAATAAGATCGAAGTACTCGTTAATAAAAAGAGAGCATGTTAACTCATCAAGTACTATGTAGTTTTTCTTAAGAGGTGTGTTTTTGATGAACTTAATATTAAACTGATCACAAATACTATGTATCGTGCCTGTAAGCAATTCATGCAAGTTGATTTTTTCATCCAATTTTCTGGCGAATAGGCTAAGCCGGTCTCTTAGTTCAAAAGCAGATTTTTCAGTGAAAGTCGTAAGGATAATTTCAGAAGGTTTCGCTTTGCCAGAAAGGATCAGATATAGAGTCCTTAAAACTAAAGTGTATGTTTTACCGGTTCCCGGTCCGGCAATAATTAAAGTCGGTCCTTCAACATCAAAAACTGCCTTTTGCTTTTCTCTGTCATTTCCAAGATCAAAAGTGTCAATAAACTTATGTTTTAAATCGTCCATTCGTTAAATTATCTTGTTTTCCCTGAAACTGAAATAATTATCATTTGACACTATCAGATGGTCATAAATCGAAATATTTAAAATCCTGACAGGTATTTCAATTGCTTTTGTGATGTTTTTATCCTGTTCCGAGGGATGAGGATCTCCATTTGTGTGATTATGAAGAAGCAAAATTGAACTTGCGCTATTTCTTATTGCTGTCTCGATGACCTGTCTGGGGTAGACGGTCGTCTTATCCTGCAATCCCCTTGAAATTAAATCTTCCTTGATGACTGAATTTTTACTATCAAGAGAGAGAAGCCAGAATTCCTCATGTTTGTTGTA
>JAKPZU010000261.1 GCA_029559915.1 Bacillota bacterium | reverse complement strand
AAAAAGACTGCACTGAGGATAAAACCTTTGGTGCAGTCTTTATTATTGAGAAAATGACTTCTTGACAGGTTGTTTTCAAAAAGCTTGGATATAGTAGCCTTATTCCATAGGCTTAATCTTTTCTTCAATGTAAGTGATTTCTTCATCGGTCAAGCCGTATTTTGCGTAAAGTTGACTGTCGATTTCAGAAACGCTCTTGCTCCAGTCGATGTCCGATTTAGTGGTGAAGTCTTGGTGCGGCACAAATCCATATACAATTTGAGTTACATTTTGTGATGTTTTCAAAATAGACACTAAAAATCTTAAAAACTTTGTTTTTAAATATTTTTTTAAGTGGCTTGCCTCTTTCATTGTATCAAATTTGCCTATTGGGATAAGTGAATCTGTGCACGCACTAAAAGGTTCCCCGACATATGGCATTCCTATTACCTTGAAATCACTGTTTGGATTCCCTGCTGATTTTGAAATAAAGACTTTATACTTTTCAAAAATATCAATATTCTTTTTAACGATATCACGACTAATATACCGTATTTCATTTCCTTTACAGCGTAATTCACAACAACCGTCAAAGGGCTGTGCAGAGGATACTTTTTCAACGTTGCTTGGTTTTCCAATGATTCCAAATGCGTTTCTTCCCGTGGTAATTTGCGTTAATGGAACAAAGTCAACAGACTTAACTTTGTTTAATATTGGAAAGTCATCACTGTTGCTAATAATTATATCCATTCCATCTTCGAAAAGATTTCGAATCGTGGACTTACGCTCTCCATCGATGCAGTTAACAAATTCGACCTGACCATTATAGCCATCTTTAAAAAGGAAATAATTTATACCTCCTTTTATTTCTACATTGGAAAATAACTCTTTTTCGTCTTTATAGTTATAAAGTTTAAGTATATGATTGTTTTCCTTTATGAATTCTCTAAGTTTTATAAAGGATTTATCCTGAGCATCTCCTGTAAACCACCTGGATGGCGTTATCAAAGAAACATATTTAGGGTGTAGCCCAATTGAGTTTATAATAAAAAATGGGAATAACTGTTTACCAAGCGATGCGTTGTCTGTATCTGAGCTTATGCTTTCCTGATATGGAGGATTTCCCACCACTGCATCAAACTTCATTTCCTTCACTCCTTCTTTTTTCCAATAGCTCGGTTTCAGTACACGGGATGTAAACTGCTTTGGCTTATTCTTCATCATATTTATAAGGTCATCAAAGTAATGGGCATTGACTGTCAAATCCTTAAATCCAACTAATGTGCGTTTTGTGATGGACTTTGCCATTGGGGTTTTGCATATGACATATACATTTTCCTTTACTGTATCAGCCCATAATTTTTCCTGTAATTCATCTGTAAGCTGTTCTTCTGAATATCCAGAACACT
>JAKPZU010000247.1 GCA_029559915.1 Bacillota bacterium | reverse complement strand
TTGTCTAATGAATTGTTAAAACACTTAAAAAATCAAGGTATGATATCGCTTAATCAATTTGAGATCTACGCTCGCGAAGTAAATGATGAACCACATCTTTCATTCTTTCTGAAGTATAATTTTTACACATGCAATTTCCAGCAAAGTGCGGAAATAGGTAAGTGTAATTACTTTGCTCCACATTTTGGTAGCAAGATATCAAATATTTCTCCTGGGGTCAAACGGGGTATAAGCTATATAGGTAGAATTAAGCAGATATTCTATTATAGCACTCTGGAAGAGTTTCATAGTGCTTTAGATCCGCACTTGAAATCTATAAAAATGGCTAGTGAGTTTGGGAAATTTAAAGATAAGCTTGTCGTTGAAAATGATATACATAAAAATGCGATAAAGAGAACCTTAATCTTGTTGGAAAAACCGCGGTTGGTTTTTAATCCACCATTACAGAAAGACTTGCTTCAGGAAGGTCAGGGATGGTTAGGCAAAAGGTACTTTACATTTGAGGAGTTTTTTGTAGCTGCAAAAATGTAGTTAAACTTATTTGTATTGCCGGAAGTTACCTCTAAAGCCTTTCCGGAATTTGTCAGAACAGGTAACATTGATGACAGAAAAAATATAAGGGATAGAGCAAAACAAGTTATATGGGATAATACTCCTTGAGTCAATATTTTCATTTCCAAAGCTGTAAAACAAAAAAGCCATGACCAAACCAAGCCAAGAAGAGATTAAAAAGATTTTGAAATATCTGAAGAATAAGTACAAGCCTGAAAGCGTCCAATATATGGGATATAACAGGTTTGCTCTCATCAACAGCCGTCGTCTAACATTCAACATCAATGAGAGCGAGGCTTATTTGCCTAAAATTAGGGAATACAGACTAACGGATCCAGAAGGAATTCTTATTGATTTGGAGAGAGAGTATAATTTCATAGAACAATTTACCCAAGGGGTTGCTGTAGTTAGTATTCGAGAGGTTACAAGTGATTTTAAGGCAAAATCTGGTTTGGCATTTGATTTCAAGCGAAAAGAAGGTCTTATTGATATCAATGGGAAAGAATTGCTTCCTTGTATTTATGATTCAATAAATGTCCATCAAGACGGATTTGTTGAAATAAGTAAGGGTGAGGTAAAAAAGGGGGGGGCATTACTACCGATTATTGAAGAAGGAAAGTTTGATTTTGAAAAAGCCATGGACTGGAATTGATTAATTCCTTCTTTGGCTGGTGATAGCCAACCATATGATATATATGACATAAGCTTTACGGTTTGGTTGACCAGAAAGAGAATGAGTCCTTATAATTGTGCCCAGTAGCAAATATCTAATGCTTGATTATGAGCAGTATACTGGGGTTGTCCAATTATAAATCAGAAGATAATCTAATTATGTTGCGCTAGGTTCAATGGTTGAATTAGTTTGGTCTTCCTACAATAATGACTAAATCATTATACTGTGGATTCATTGTTGGCGTTCCGGGGGCTTGTCTTTTATGATTTGGGTTCACTCATTTTTTTAACGGCAATGTTCCTTTCAAACAGTAGTTCCGGCAGAATAATCTTGACCTCCTGCCCGGTTTCTTCTTTTGTCCAGTGGACTATGAAATTCACTTTGGCACTTTTCAGCTCGTAGCCTTTGTCTT
>JAKPZU010000248.1 GCA_029559915.1 Bacillota bacterium | reverse complement strand
CAAAAGCGTATAAAACAAATATCAATAAAGAGAAGTTTTCTTACAATTACAGCTAATTAAGGAGAAAACAATTGAGATCAGATGATATTACCGTCCAGCAGTTATTCCAGGATCGAAGACAGTACATGGTGCCTTTTTATCAACGTGCTTATGTCTGGAATCGAACAAATCAATGGGAACAGCTATGGGAAGATATTCGCGCCAAGGCTGACGCGAGATTATTAAACAACAAGACAATACCTCATTTCCTCGGTGCTGTTGTTTTAGATCCACAGCCACGGGCAGGATTAAAAGGCGTTGATACATTACATATTATTGATGGTCAACAGCGTCTTGTTACCTTACAGTTCATCTTAAAATCTATTTTATTACTACTGAAAGCAAACAACATAACATCAATAACAGAAATTGTTGCTGGCGCCTTAAAAAATAGTAATCCAGATACTATGTTGGATCCGTCTATAGAAGTCTTTAAAGTGTGGCCAACTTTTCGCGATCAGCGTGACTATAAGTATGTTCTTGAAACAGATAACAGGAATAAACTGAAAGATATTTTCCCGAAATGTTTTACGCAGAGAGGTGATCTGCGTAGAATCGGAGTCTTACATCCGCCTGCCCTTGAAGCGCTCTGGTATTTTACTGATTGTTTTGAAAAATGGATAGCACAAGGTACCCATGAAGAACTATCTCTTCGTTATGAAATGCTTGCGACGGCAATTTTACAAGATTTTAAAATAGTATCTATTGTTCTAGGCGAAGATGATGATGCACAGGTAATTTTTGAGACTCTCAATGGTCGTGGTGCGCGACTTTATGCAACTGACTTGATACGAAACTTTATCTTTATGAGAGCTGACAAAGAGGGAAGTAACTCTGAAGAACTTTACAATACACTTTGGTCACAGTTCGAGAGTGATTATTGGAATGAGGTACAGCGCCGCGGACGAATGAATAAGCCGAAACTAGAATGGTTCATACACTCAACATTGCAGGCAGAGTTACGCGAAGAAATTGATTTGGGTCGCCTTTATTTCGAGTATCGTCGTTACGTCTTTAATGACGCAGAAGCAAAGTCTGCGAGCTATCAATTGGCTATGCTTTCTAACTATGCTGAACATTACAAGGCTTTGGTTGACGGCAATGGCGATGACCCTATATCCAGATTTGGACAGCGTATAGCATCATTTGACATTACAACATTGCATCCTTTAGCTTTGATGATAGGTGTATCTTCATTGTCATCGGAAGCAAAAACAGAAATGCTGGATATTCTAGTATCCTATGTTGTCCGACGAGCTATTTGTGGTTTAACCGCAAAAAATTATAACAATGTTTTTGTCTCAGTTATGCGTAACCTCTCTCAAACAGTAATAGCGCCCGAATCACTAATAAAAATATTAGGAGATTTAAAAGGCGAAGCGTCTCGTTGGCCTAGGAATCTTGAATTTAAAAATGTTTGTACCAAGGGATCAATCTATCCGGACCGGTTAGAAGCAGGAAAAATGCGAGCAATACTTGCGGAAATTGAATTAGAATTGCGACAGACAACAAGAGTCGAAGACACTTTTGCTCAGAATCTAGGCCATCTTGATATTGATCATATACTTCCGAGATCTTGGTATGAACATTGGCCATTATTTGACAGTAGTCAAGCGACATGGCATGAAACTTATCAAATAAAGGCTAAAATACTTGCCGGACAGTCATTAAGTGAGAGAGAAAATGCTATATTGATGCGGGAAGAAAGCATTCAAACATTGGGCAATCTAACGCTTTTAAATCTTAGTGTTAATCGTGAAGCGCAAAATAAATCGTTTCAAGTTAAACGGGATTTATTACTTGCAAACACCAATCTCCGGCTTAACATTCCCTTGCTTGGCTTGAATGATTGGAATGAAGAGACTATTAAAAGACGTGGTGAATTATTGGCCGATGTGGCTATTAAAGTGTGGCCCGGACTAGCTGCTGAAGAATTAAATTGATTGGGAAATTACCTAAATAGGGTATATTAATTCTAAAGAACGGAAATGGAAAAGAATCAATCAGAAGCGCTATATATACAATACTTCAATGCAGTAGAAACGGTCAAGAAGCAGAATAAACTTACCAAAGAAGAAAAACTCAAGCAACTTCTGACACCCATAGTAGATCTTCAAGATTTCACCTCTACCTCGAATAGGGAACATAAATTTGCCCGTGAAGATTATGTTAATCTGGAGGACGAGCTCGATCTTTCTTCGCTTGAAAAAAAATCTGACGACTGGGCAATTTTATCAAACTGGAAACTGGGTCAGTTTGGGGACATTGATTCCAGTGATGATATAATTCTTGTTGATTACCAAAAATTTTTGCCTGAAATAAAAAACCCCTCCACTGTGACAGATGGCTCTATAACCCGCACATCATTGAGCGAATTATACAAGCATTGGCTACCGCATCTTAGTCAAAAAAGAATCCAGAGTAAGAGTTTGTTAGATCAAATTCTCGTTTGCTACACCATCAAACGGGCACAAAATGGTGACGAAAAGGCAGGTGATAAATTAATAAGCCTTTATACGGAAAGAGCTGAAAGTAGGGAAACTTTTAACAATGTCTCGAAGATGATTACATGGCGTGAGCAAAATAAAACTGGAAGCAATGACATTTATATCAATGCGTTGAAGACAATGACATGGCATTATTTAGAAAAAGTTGATGTAGAGCACCCTCATGAGGGTGATGATAAAGATTTTCGCCAACTTGCAAAAATCTATTTGTCATTCATCATAAAAGGTTTCAGTCCGAAAAGCATATTAGACTCAATAATCAAGGAGCAACAATCGGAATTTCTGCCGCTCCCTACAGGTGCTGTCGATGTGTTTCTTTATTATTTTGGGGAATACCTTCCCGGAATAGTCAATAAATATCTCTTTTACCTTAATAGCATGAATGATTCTCTTAAAGATCCTAGTAATATACATAAAACAATCAAAATGGCTGAATCTATGGCTAATGTTATTGAATGCCTCAACCTTCAAGCGAAAGAATGCTTAAATGTTGACCAGCTTGATTTTCTGAAAAAAAATGCTGACCTGCTTCCCCCTGACAA
>JAKPZU010000225.1 GCA_029559915.1 Bacillota bacterium | reverse complement strand
CACAATATTACAGGTTTTGAGTATCTCCCTATTTGAAAGAGCGTCCATGTTTCAGCTACTTACATTTTATGATTACACAAGCAACTTGGACGAAAACAGTAACCAGTTGAACTTATTCACCGATTATTCCGGACAGTAGTGATTTATAATCATAAACTATTACTCCACCTAAAGTAAACGATGCAATTAAGTATACCAACAGTTGAAGTGACAAATATTGTAAAATATAAACTTCCGAAATTACCGATTACCCTTACAATAAGCTCACTGTTCAAATGTTGGATTAATGTCATGATGTGAGCATAAACAGAAAGGGCACATACTATAGAAATTAACAAATAAACTGAACGTGATTTGACTCCCTGGAGAAAGACAAAAATTGAAACAGCAAGAAGAACGGCACCATGTCCCCTTATAACATTATGAAACATTTCAACAGCGATACTTGAAATGCCAAGCTTTTCGTACACGAGAGCTGGATTCTTAAATAAACTTTCATGAAACTGTTTTGGGATAAAAGTCATTAAACAGGCGGTTAATGTGTTAATTACTTGAAAAGACCAAAATGAAATATTTATCAAAATACGGTCCATTTTTTAATCCTTAAAATTTGCTAACGGCGAGTTGAGCGGTTCGTTGGCAGGCTGCTGAGCTTGCTCGGCAAGGCTACTTACGAATGCGCTCGAACGATTAGTTCGACCGCGCTATCCATTCCAGCAACGCCACTATGGAATAGAAAACGTCCTCTTCCCGGAATAATTGTAATGTCCTCACTCATCATTTGAACATCATCGGATTCAGTCAAATCTATTGTGTGACCGTAGCCGGTAAATACACTTACATTTGCGTGAGCAGAAGTAAACATCCGCACCCGAAGGGCGCGGCTTTAAGTTCAGCCCCCCATAGGGGGGCATTACACCACTTAGCGTAATTTGATAGGGATGGTGTTCATTGCATAGAGTAAACTTGTTCATATCAATATTCAACATTGCAATTGATACGGCCTATTGGCCATACCCATTCGGGATCGGCATAGCCAACAAACATTACCACGTCCATAGGACGTGGGTTTCTGCTTCGCACTAAAAGAAAATAGTATTAGAACCAGAATTATTACTATTGATGAATTTTTCATTTTTTATCACCCTTTACAGATAATAATTATTCTCGGGGGCTTCTTTTTTTTGATTGGTCGTCAAAATATCGTGGATTATTCCACGTTGGGAGCCACTCTTTAATTTCAACTAAAAACTGGATCTAACATGTCCGTTTTCACCAAGACTATAACCATCCCAGCCAACCCAACCACTAACAGAAAGAGGTATGCTACCACACCAAATTTTTTTCTGTATTCTGCCGGTACCCTCATCTGCGTAACCATAGAAAAAACCCGTCGAGAATATCACTCTATGGCTATACACTTCAATGTAACTCAATTTATCATCATCAAATTTGAATCTGATGTAATTACTACCAATTGGAATCGCAATAGGGACTGGGAAACCGATGAATCCAATTATTATTTCAGGAAACAATCCAATCCATCTGAACCCACGTACTTTATAATCAATGAAGTCTTTCTCACTTACAAAACGTGATTCTTTGTCACTTTTTGATAATAGATTCTCAATGTCTTTTCGAGTTAGTACTTCTTCTGCCTTGAAATTAGTTTTAGATATATTATCATCATACTCGTCGATTCTTATGAAGGATATATTATCATCATGTTTGACGCTTCTTATGGCGCTTCCTTGTCGCTTTTCATGGGTAGGTGCAGAAATATTTAAAGACGCCGAATAGCATCCACTTAACATTAAGGTCGAAATTAATAAAATTGCTATTTTTTGCATCTTGAGAGTACCGAGTTCTTGTTTAATTTAAGGCAATCTTTTTGTCAACTTTGAGTCGAAGTTTGGACGCCTCAATGCCGAGATTGATCCATTCATCCGTCAGTGTTTTGAATCGTTTGTAGGTTGCGATTTCCTTTTTG
>JAKPZU010000224.1 GCA_029559915.1 Bacillota bacterium | reverse complement strand
TCTATCTGGTGATTCCTTCTCTTTTTTCTCAAATTCCTCCATTGTTTTGAGGAAGACGGAGACATCAGCACCACGAAATCTATATATGGACTGCTTTCTATCACCCACGTAGAATAGAAAATTCTTATCGCCGTGGATGAGGTCAAAAATCTTCTTTTGAAGGGCGTTGGTATCTTGAAATTCATCGACGATTATGTATCTAAATTGCTCTTGGTACTGATTTTTTACATCAATTTTCTGAAGTATTGCGAATGTCTTTTCTAAGACACCTTTGAAATCGTATTCAAAATTGTCGATCGTCTCAGATTCGTACAGCTCAGATGCAATAAGTGCGATGAGCCTCAGTACTTTGAGCGAGTTTCCACCCTTTTCCAAAAGTTTCATGAGCTTGTCACTAACATCAGAGTCACTCAATTCCAATCGCCAATTCCTCACGATGTTCTCAACATGACTTTGCACCTTATCTACATCGCCAATGAGCTCGAATACGTCTTTGATAGAAGGCCTCAATTTTTTCAGTTCCGATATATACTCGTCTATCCTATTCTTACGTTCCCTGATTATACCCGGTGATAAGAGAGGTTCTTCTTCCTCGTATATCTTGAACGAGATCTCTATGGCCGTCCTTGACGAATTCTCTATCATCCTCATCTGCTTGAGTTCCGTTATGATCGTGAAGCTCGGATCCACACCTGCTTGGACGTTTTGTTCGACAAGTATCCTGCGACAAAAACTATCGATCGTCGAGATAACCGCCCTTGACAGGTTCTTGTACACCTCACGCCAGTAGACGTAATTTGCACTGCCAGGTTGCAGAGTATCGAGCTTTTTTCTCACCTCGCCCATGATTCTTTCTTTCATCTCATTTGCTGCCTTATTCGTAAACGTCACGGCCAATATCTTGTCAACTATATCTGCCTCTCCTGTGCGCTCGTAATGTTCCAAGATGCCCAAATAGTAGCTCGTGAGCGTGTAGGTTTTCCCAGTACCAGCAGAAGCAGAGATGAAATAGTTGCAGTTAGGATTCGCACGGACATAGTCTGCAACTGACGTAACAGGTGTAGCCATGTTGCTCACATCCTTTCCACTACTTGCATTGGTCATTTGCTTGAACTATCAAATCGATCACCCAAATAAAATCTCCAAACAAACCTATTGATATCTATATATCATGGAACTTTACTGAGTAAATTGATAAGTGCAACATCTAGTGTAACATCTTAACTTATCGTGACTCATTAGTAGTATAATATCACAAAACAGGATAAGAAAGTTACTAATTTCGAAAACATATATCCACAACAGCAATTAAAAGGCGTGAGCAATTTGTAACACCTTTTTCTAATAGTATTGATACAATTACACGAAAATACTTAAGACATAACACTCTTGAAAAGGATTATTCTATGTATCGTTCTCAACTAATTCAAATTCGCAATTCCATAAATTGAGAAATGTATATCGACGGGAATACTATGAACTGAGAATTGGGAAAAATACTGTAACCAGAGGTCGTTAATTATTACCAAGACAAGGAGGAATGGGAATATGACTGATGAAATTAAGGAATTCAGAGACGGAATTTTTGCTTTAAAAACACGGCGTTTTGGCACAGTCGCTGAGTTGATGGTTGAGAGAAAATTTAATCTGAGCAAATCAAAAAATCGTTTCCATGATAGATATGATGAAACAGAGAAAAAAAGAATAGAAGTCAAATTTTCCACGGTAATGAAAAAGTACAAAGAACATATCTCAGCAGATAACTTAATTGAACAGTGCAAGTTAGCTAATCTTGCAAATCGAGCTATCACTAGTACCAAAATAAAAGATTACGATTTTGATTGCAACATACAACAAATAAAACAAACAGAATTTGATGTGCTCTACTATGGATTATTTTTTGCAGATAGAATAGCAATATTTCGAATGGACAGTGACGAAATAAAATATTGTGCAGGATATTCTGACTTTCAACACAAAGGTAATAAAGGTGAAGGTCAGTTCCATATCAACAAGAATACACTAGATTACCACTTTGAAAAACATTTTCTATTATGGCTAACATATGAAGAACTTTATGACTTGTTTAGTTGAAAACTGCTCGCCTTGTGCACACAGTTTACGAAATGAATAATGGTATTGCTATTCTAAAAACAAATTCATATCATCTGTAAACTTTCTTATTGTA
>JAKPZU010000222.1 GCA_029559915.1 Bacillota bacterium | reverse complement strand
TTCATCCCGTTCATATACACATCGGCAGCACCCAGCATCCTACCCAGTAAAACCGACAGTGAGCCTCTTCGAAGGGTATTTTGTTGCCCCTTATCAAACAGCAATCGTTTTACATTGTCTTTGTTCGATGTAGTTTGGTTCTGGCGGATGTATTTATCGGTTTTCAGGTAAAGCCTGATGTCTTGCAGTAAATGATCATCGTTGGGCAGTACCATCATTAAAAGGGTATTGTAACCCATGGTTTGCGATTTAAAAAAATCCTCCCGATCGTGATCTTTAAAATTAGGGGTGATTACTTCAACCACCAATTCCTTTTCACGCCCCAAAATGGAACCATCAATTTTGCTTGTGAATTCGTAATCTTGCTTGTTATCCAAATTGCGAATCTTTGTGTCACGGATAATTTCATCGAAAATGATCTCTTTGAATATGGCTGTAACCTGACTATCGTCAATATCGGTGGCTTTTATTTCCTGCTCAATATCTTTTTCGTCATCGGTAAGGAATTCATATAAATCGCCATTCCGTTGCACATAAGTTTGGTTTTCAAGTAGGTTTAAAGCTTCAACCACGTTACGGTCATGTGCTTTGATATCTACGTGGATATCATCAATCATCAGGGTGGAAATATTCCTTGTGGTGGTCTTAAAATTGCTGTAATACTTAACCATGAACAATGCCTTCAATACACGAATAGCAAATTCACTATCCAATTGTCGTTCAGCTAAAATAATGGCACTTTGCAATTCACCCCGAATGGTGGAACGAAGACCTTCGAACAACATTTCGAAACTTACAATGGCATTGTGATCTTTGTTCTCTATTCGCTGTGCTACAAATTGGAATACGCCCAACATAGAACGTTCGCCCACTGATGCATGTTTCCCTTGAAAAGCATTGTGGTTCGACAGTGCTTTAATACATTGCTGGAACAAATCGAACTGATACGAAACGAATGGATATTTTTTTATAAAGTCGGTTTCGCCTTGAAAATTTTTGAACTGTACACCACCTTCTGAAAAGGCCAGAAGGGTTTCCATGGTCGATTGTTCGTTTTTCCAAACCGATTTCAGAACATCCTTGGCAGCAGGAGTTTTGTCCAATAATCTTTTTTCAATTACTTCGTCAACATTGGCAGATGATAGTGGTATTTTAAGTTTAAATCGTGCCTGAATTTTCGAAAAATCGTTTTGTTGCGATTTAGACATATCGCCAACCACCCGTTCCATATCTTCCTGCGAGGTAACAAATATCCAAGAGCTGCCCTTTGTTTTTGTTGCCAGTGTTTCGGCTATGGTTTGCAGGTTCAGCATCAGTTTGGTGTTGTCGGAAATGAACTGTCCCACCTCGTCAACAAAGAAGTTCAATCGGAACCCCTTGGGTTTGGTTTTGATATAATCGTTTATTTTATCGCAGAAATCGTCAATGGATATTGTTGAATCTTTGCGCAGCGTTTCAATAATGTCGGTGTAATCGTCAGGATTACCACCCATTATTTTTGAAAGTACCAGACCTATGGCTTTTTTTACCGTAGGGGAAAAATATTTTCTTCGGGCATTCGACCAAAATTCGCCTGTTTCTTTCTCATATTTTTCCTGAAACTTTTTGTAATGACCTTCATTGTCCACCCAACGTTCAAACTCAGCAACATGGCGTTGTGATCCGAAATAGCCCAATTGGTCGTAAAATACTTTATAGAAAACCTTCAGTAACGCATCTTCCTCCTGTTTGTTGGTAATTTGTGCCTGTTGGTCGATGTTGAATAATATGGATTCAGATGGGAATCGGGTGGAGTTGATGATATCCGCTTTAAGAATCGCATCATCTTTGATTTTATCAGCAAATAATTCTCCTAATTTATATCCATCGTATTCTTTATTCTCAAGCACATACGAAAGTATTTTAAGTAAGTGGGATTTACCCGAACCGAAGAAACCTGAAATCCAAACCCCGTTGGCTCCGTGGTAATCGTTGTATGCAGAAAAGAAATCACGTGTTTTTTGTGCTACTTCATTGGTAACAACATATTCGACCACTTCATCAAGAATGTGTTCCTGATCATCAGCCTTGATAACCGTTTCAATTGATCGGTTTATGTCGTTTGAGAAAAAGTCTTTGAGTATCATTTTTTCAATTTATAATAGTCCATATTGAATGCTCGGTAATAATTGTCGTCTTTCAACAAACCAAATAGTTCAAGCGAAAGACCATTGTATTCACCTTCAAAGAATGCAACTGTGGGTGCTTTTTTTGCCACGTTCTGAAGGTTGTTTAAAACACTGTGGGAACGGATATAAGGATAAACCATACCAATACCCGTGAGAAAATAAACTTTTGCATCACTGGATTCAATCATGCTTTTTATTTTTGGCAGAAGTACCTCTTGAATATCCAGAATGGATTGAAGGGCAACTTTGAATTCTGCCTTATCCATTGTTTTCTCCAATTCGAATATTTCACCTTCCCCCAATTCCTGGGTTAATAAGTCTAACGTAATGTCGTAAAGATTTAATTCCAAAACAGGTATGCCATTTAGCTCTAGTTTATTTTTCAACCCTTTTATGGCTTTATCCACTTCAATTTGTTGTTTGGGATCGCACGTAGAAATGAAAAATGGTATTTCGCCACCCAACGATTCCATCCGAAGAAATTCTTCTGTGGATATGACTTGATACAGGTGTTCAAACTTTTTAGAAATTTCTTCCATATCAGAATTTGATTTGGTTTATGTCTTGGTCAGGCATCATAAATATTCTTAACCACATAGGGTCATCTTCTGCCACTGCCTTTAAAATTGAAGGTTGAAGAAACTGTGGTTGTATCATTTTATCTTTGGCATTGTTGATTATTCCTGCTTGTTCAAGTATGTGAAATAAAACTTGTTTGGCTTTTTTTATAGTCGATTCTGAAAATGTTTCCAATTCGGGCTGAAGGGGTATTTTCCTGTTGATGAATGAATTGAAATCTGATTCGTTGATCTGGTAATTAAAAACCATTGTTTTATCCCACAGTGCCTCAATTACAAAGTCTTTTATGAAGCTATAATGCTTGCAAACCGCTAAAAATGCAATTTGTTTTTGTTGAATTAAGCTACCTTCTGCAAGAATTTCTAGTTGGTCGGCTGTAAGTTGGCCCAAACGGTTACGGATTTCACGAAAACTTCTTCTTGATGTTTCAGCTTTATCCGATTTGAAATCAACATGCATTTCACTTAATTCACGATAATCGGCAATTCCGTGTTCCTTAATTGCCTTAGCTGCCATAACCATATCATTCAACCGTAACGAAGCAGCAGTAAAAGCCAGGCTATATTTAGGTTGATCCTTCATTTAAAATTTGCGATAGTTTTTACAGGGACTTCAAGCAGCTCACTAAGCTTTTGGATGTTTAATAAATTAGGTTCGCTTTTACCTGAACACCAACTCGATACGGTAACCTCAGATACACCCATCTTATTGGCTAACCACTTTTGTTTTAATCCCTTGGATATGAGAAGTTCTTTTAGCAGCATGACTTTAATAAAAGTTAAAGTCTAAAGATATTATTTTTTGTTTAAGAAGATTAAATTCAGGATATAAAAAATATTGGAAAGTGAAGTTTGAGGGAGGAGCAATGCTATTCCCTTAATATGATTTTTTAAGTAACCAGCTAACAAGTCCCAAATCGAAAATCATTTTTGCCAAATTTTTTCCAAAAATCAACTCAATATCTGTACGTTCATTTACGTAATTACATAAAGACAATTTAGGATTAAACACAACGAAATAACCTTTATTGAATTCCTTTGAATTCAACCCATCAATAAAATCTTTAAATCCGTTAACGTCTGCACCTGATTTTACTTGAACAATGTATCTGTAATTCGTTATTGGTTCGATATATTCCATGTCCATAAATTCCAAATTTCCACCATGTATGCTATTTCGTTGCCATCCGCTTCGCTGAAAGATTAAATCAGCTAATATCTCACAGTCTTTCCAATATAAATGCTCGATTAAATATTCGATCAACACAATTATTTCATCTCCTTTTTTTTCAATTTCACTTACAATGGGATTTGGATTCCCATAAATAATTCGCTCAAGAATTTCTACTTGATCACTTTTAAATTGGCATGAAGTGGCCTGAAAACCTTGTGTTTTCGTTATTTTACCTGAAATGTCATTAATGAAAAGCACCTTTGAATTTTCATTAATTGATTTATTTGACCATTCTGTAATACATTTTCGGTACTTCGAAGTTGAGTCTTGTTCAATTGGTGAATCTGATGGACAACACCAATACATTATTCCCTTGTGAAATGTTATAAAAATATCTTGTTCTGTTGCTTCACAGATTCTTTTAAGTGCTTCGTAGTCCTGAGTAGCACCATTCTTCTTGCCTTCAAAGTAATTCCGAACTTGCGTTTCAATTATATCCCACCTTCTATTATTAATATCTTCAACACCCTCAATATAACTCCACCCAAATCGAATCTTTCCATTTTTGAAACAATCCTCTGCCCATTCTGCCCCTTTACCCAATTTGATATAATGGGCATTTCTTATTTTTTGTACTTGTAAGTCCATAACATTAGTTTACTTTAACAAATTCATTTTTTTCGATCGGCACAGTAAAATTAGCTTCATCACCCCAATCTGGTTCTGAATCATAGACTAATCTTAATACCCGATCATCTAACATTTCATCAACAGCAAAATCCAATTCAACAGTACCAGTTTTAAAACTTGATATTTCAACCTCTTCGTCTTGCTGGGGTTTAATAAATTTATCGGTTAGTTCATCTTTCTTTCTTAATCTTTCCTTTTCCTCTGGGATGACATTGGTTAGAAAATCAATTTGTGAATGGGTGTGTCCATTTGCTTCTAATATGTTTGGATATATAGAAAATGAATTGTAAAAATCACCAATTGAATCATTAAGAAATGAATTCCACTCTGTCCATTTTTCTAATTTATAATCCTTTTCAAATTTCATAGTGCGCTATTTATATTCTGTCCCTTTCCAAAGCTGTTCAACTTCTATCAATAACCAATTTTCTTTATTGGAGATCAACTCAATGCCATCAATAATCAGGCGATAATCATCATACTCAACGATGTTCTTGATTTTGGTCTTAGAATGTGTTTTGCTGATAATTTCATCTTCGTTACCAAATCTTTCAGCAATACCATCCCACAAACCTTTATCAATAGGAGGGTGAATGAATTGTATGAGGTTAGGTCGTCCAAAGAGACCAACATATACCATAGATTTCAGGTACAAATTAATCAGTTTTGTTGCCCATCCAATTGGTAACCTAGGTTCTTTTTGTTTGATTAACTCCGAGTACTTAGAATGCCAATCATTGAACTCTTGCTTTGAAATTGGTTGATCACCATTTAGAATTACATCAAAGGCAACATCATCTAATAATGGGTAAATATCTTTTCTCGATTTTAACGGGCATCCTGATCTTGTTCCTGAGAAAGCAATCCACCGAGAAAATGTGTCAGCAATGTTAAAGCGATCTGAAGTGTTAATACATTTATTATCCATCATTTATCCGTATAAATTATACCTAGGATTCATATTCCCAAAAATATCCGCCCGCAGTATTTCTTTTACCACGGCAGACCTTCGAAATATTTGAGTGGGGTATCTTTAATTCACGTTCAATATCAGCAATGCTACCCCATCTTTTAATCAATCTTGATCCATCGGAAGAATATTGGCAGACGGAAACTGATGATGGATTTTCTTCACCCCAAAGAATTGGTTTTAGCCCTAAATGAACTGCAAGTTTCTGTGCTTGTGAATTGTTTACCCATTTCAGATTGGATATATGATTGTTCGATTTATTGCCATCGAGGTGGATAACCATTTTGTAATTGCGGGGATTAGGCAGAAAAACTTTCCCCATCAGGTTACAAACAATAAATGATTCCCTATGATTATTTTTTGAAAGTGAAATTGATAACTGACCACGTTTGTGAGGAGTAGGTTTAAGAAGACGTTCGCCAATATAGGTAACATTGTGTGCTTTAACCCGACCACAGGTGGAGATCATGTAAAGACTTTCATACGAAGGAATTGGAGCCCAAATTTCCCCTTCGAGTGATTTTATCTTATGACTTTTATATCGTTTGATCCCGAAATGTGACTCTAACAGTTTTGAAACGGTAAATCCAATATTTTTTTTACCATTGTAAAGAAATACTGCCTTGTTGTTGCCGATATCCCTACATCTTACTTGATTATTTGTTGCAGAAGATACAACCGTACCATCGGGAAAGAGTTTGTACCGTGCATCAAAACCTTCAATAAATTTAAATCCGTTGGGCATTATAAACTGCTATTTCTTTTCAGACAACTCTTTAGCCATCTTATATTCTTCGTGGAAATTTAGTCCCAAGGAATCAACAGCATCGGGCATTGCTATAGCCCAAGACACATAAAACCAAGCCAATATTTGTTTGCCCGAAAATTCTTTGTCGGGTAACGAAGATACTTTATAACCATCTTTATTTGGGCTAAACCCTTGTGTACCCGCCATTGCAATATCCATCGCAATCTTTTTTACTTCACCATCGGATAATTTGTTTAGATATTGGATTGCAGACACCATGTAGTACATAACCGACATATCGGTATTATCCTTTTTATCCTGCCAATCTTTAAATTTACGTTCTTCACGTTCCTTAATTGGATCACGTTCATTAAATCCTAATGGGTCATTCTCAATTGATTCAATAAGTTCATCAAAATTCGACCTTCGTCTATATTGAATTTCACCAACAAGTTCAAAATAGTTGTTCAATTTCTAATCTTCAGCCCAATGTTGAACCATTTCATATTCCTCAGCAGGTTCTTTATTGTCACGATATTCTAAAAATTCGTTGTAGAATTTTTGTGCTTGATTCAGTTCAATTTTAGATGGTTTATGCTTGCCGATAAAGTCAATTCCATACATATCCTGAAATTGAAGTGAATTAATCAAATTCAAGATTTTCGTTTTGGAAA
>JAKPZU010000211.1 GCA_029559915.1 Bacillota bacterium | reverse complement strand
TACAATTGAGGGGGAATACAAACAAGAAGGAGACATGAATGTGTTCTGGTCAAAGCCTGTTCCTGATAAACTAATTGTCAAAAAAACTTTCGGCATTCACAGCTACAGTGCGCTCAGCAAGGCCCACTATACAGCACCTTTCGAAAAGACTGAACTTGGACCGACGGATAATTATGACCAGTTCATTTTCCAGGACCTGGGCCGCGGTGCGAATGTAGGCACAGCTTTACATGCAATATTTGAGTATCTAGATTTTAATAACCCCAATAGCTGGGACCAGACCCTTCACGATGCAGCGGTGTATTGGTCTAACCTGATAAGTGAGGAAAAACTGCCCTTATTCAAAATGTTGCTCGAACATGTCATGAACGCAAAAATCTCACTGAATGATTCGGAATTTAAGCTTGGAGATATAAGCAAAGACGATAAGCTGCCTGAAATGGAATTTTATTTTCTGTTGACAGAGTAAACAAGACAATAATAAATGAATTGCTGAGTGAAGATACAAAGCTTGGTGGCGAGATAGATAATGAAGGACTCATGACTGGTTTCATTGATCTGGTTTTCAAGCATAACGGCAAGTACTACATTCTCGACTGGAAATCGAACCACCTGGGGAACAGCGTTGACAATTACGACATGGCCGGCATGGAGACGGCAATGACAGGCAGTAATTATCATCTCCAATACAAGATATATACAGTTGCCCTTATACGATGGCTGAAAAGCAGGATCTCTGACTTTGATTATGAGAAGCACTTTGGAGGGATTATTTATGTATTTCTCCGCGGCGTACGGAAGGGTAGTGATACCGGAATTTATACTTCATTACCTGATAAGAACGAAATAGATGATCTTGATAAAGCCTTCAGAGGGGAACTACAGGAAGCGGACTAAACAGCAACAATTAGAACTAAACCCGGAATAATCAATAATTTTCAAGATATGAAACGTGAAAAAGTAAAATCCTCCAACATCGCTTCAGCAAGTTATGATGCAAAAAAGAAGCACCTGGATATTGAATTTGTAAAGGGTGGCCTTTACAGGTATTTTGATGTGCCGGAAGACAAATTCAGAAACATGATGAAAGCTGAATCTGCCGGGAAGTTCTTTGCGGCTGAGATAAAGAACGTTTACAGCTCCGAAAAGATAAATACGCTCGATTATGTCATTGACAGCCTTAGCGACGATCAGAAGAAGAAAATGATTGAACATTTCAATTCGGTTTATAAATGCAGTGTACTGTCTGACCACGAATACAGGATTGTTTATCTGGCATGGCTCTGGTCCAACGGTTTCGTCTACAAAGATGAGAACGGGTTGAGCATGATCGATGAGAAAAATTCCGACCTGCCTCTTAATGCTTTTGAAATTACCATTGAAGATGAGAACAAGGGAGGGGTAAATCTTGATTTGATGCATACGTTCTACAGCATTGAGAAAATAGCCCGGCTTACCAATTGGAATGATAAATAAATGTAATACAATACACTTCTTCTCAGCAATTGGATCAGAACCAGTACGAACCATAAACTGGCTGAGTTTCTGTTTTAAGTTGATGAGTATAGTTGAGGGAGTTTTGTTCCGTCTTCCGATCGCGTTGAATTCAATGGGGCTGGTGGAAACCCGGATTATCTGGTGCCGTTGCTGAAGGGAATCCAGATGAAAAGTAGCAGGCGGAAGGTCGCCAGAAAATGCGTAGTGGGAAATACGGGGAAGACGGAACAGAAAAATGAGAAGAAATGAACAATGCTAAAGATTTTATAAAATAGCCGGAAGTGAGACAAGCAACTGACAATGCCCACAGCATAGGATTTTTAATGCTGGTAAAAAAGCCGGAACTTTATAACAGGGCGCTGAAATATATCTATCCGAATGTAACCGATACACCGGGGAATGAAGCTATGGAAAGGCTGAAAGAGTTCCTGAATGATAACTTAGATGATTCGATAAAGTCAGAACTGTTAATATACAACGATAAAATCCCCTATGACAATATATTTCAGTCTCTTTTCCTCTAGTCTGAATTCAAAAAACAGGGGAATAATGTGATAGTGTATGTCTCTGACAGGCTAGTCATTCATGATGAAGCAAAAAAAGACATTAAACAATTGAAATAACAGATCCTTTTTCTGATCAAGTACTTGAAAATGTAACGTTATCTTCAACAATGTTTGTAAATTAAGATGGTCTGTTTATTAAGTCAGGAGCAGTTTGTAATTAAGAATCAAAATTCATTATGGCAAACGTATGTAGTCAAACCATTGAACTTTATGGCCCGGCCGATAAGATATTGGAGGTAAAAGAGTTCATAAAAAGTTTCAAGAAAAAAGACTATGATAATGGTTCTTTTTGGACTGATGTATTTCCGATTTCAAGGTGTTCTATGGATGGGAATAATATATTTCTTGAAACTAAATGGGCTCCGGCAAGCATTACTGACATTTCAAAGAAGTTTCCTGATGTTGGTTTTTGTTCGTTATCTTTCACGGATGGAGATGGGACAGAAGAAGTATTATATATGATTAAAGGACACGTTCTTTATTCAGTATATTTTAAAGTACAGTCTCCCGAATATTGGGAAAGTATAACAGGAACCAAGATGAAGAATCGGAAATTTCTGAAATGTAATAGTTAGTTAGGCACAAGCGAAGAAAACACAGACTCAGCGGTAATTTTGCTGCAAAAAGACAAATCAATGGAAATAGCCCACACACCATTGCACACATTGGCAAGCCCCACAAGCCAACACTTAAACCAAAGCTTGCCAGAGAGTGCAATATTTGCCTATGCTCACTTAAAACGATAACTTTGTACTCTAAGGAAAAACAACGTGGATAATAGAACTAAGGAACAGCGAAGTAAGTGTATGAAAAATATAAGGAGTAAAAACACCACTCCTGAACTCATAGTAAGGAAATTTTTATACAATAAAGGTTATAGATATAGACTACATGATAAAAAACTACCCGGAAAACCTGATATAGTATTGAGAAAATTTAATACTGTAATATTTATAAATGGTTGCTTTTGGCACGGACATAAAAACTGTAGTGAAGCAAAAAAACCAAAAAGCAATTCAGAATTTTGGAAAACTAAAATTGTAAGCAATCAGCAAAGGGACATGAAAAATATTGAATCTCTTTCGAAATTAGGATGGAGAGTATTAACAATCTGGGAGTGTCAATTACAAAAAGATTTAATGGAATCAACTCTTTCCGATATTGTTAATAAAGTTGTTGAATAATTAGATGTAATTATTTCTTTTTTATTGAAAACACTTCATATATTTGACCAAATTGAGTCAAGTCGAATTTTGGTAAAGTGACAATTGGCAAAAGGATAAAAGAATTGCGTGAATCCTCTGGTTTATTACAACGAGAGTTAGCCGCTAAACTTAACATTGGCGAAGGATTTTTAAGTAAAGTTGAAAACGACCAGAAGCTCTTAAAAAGAGATGACCTAATGATTTTAAGTCGCATATTTAATGTTGACTTATCTGAGTTAGAAACACTTTGGCTTGCAAATAAACTTTATGACCTAATAAAAAATGAAAATAATGGATTAAACGCCTTAAAAGTTGCAGAAGAACAAGTCGTTTATAAAAGCAATACCAATGAAAAGAGATAATTTAAAGAATTATTCCGGTAATGTTGACGTTCTTGAATCAAATATTAAAGAACCCCAATATAATATTTATGGAGAAGTTGAGCCAGACGTTGAGCCCATTAGAAATGTTTGGGACAAAACTGTTAAAGTTGAAGAAAATGGATATTATTGGAAAAAAGAGCCTGTATTTAAAAAAGGTGGCGAAATTCCAATTGACAAGCCTATTATTGTTGAATTGTTTTGTG
>JAKPZU010000241.1 GCA_029559915.1 Bacillota bacterium | reverse complement strand
GTTCCCTTGCTCTTGTCACTGCGGTATAGAGAAGCTCATTGAAAGCCATGATGGAATGATCTTTGTGAAGAATCAAGATAACACGTTTCCATTCACTGCCTTGTGCTTTGTGGATTGTGAGACAATATGCAAGCTGAAAGTTTGCTTCTGAGAGATCTCCGGTTTTTTGCAATGAAATAACTTCGCCGGTTTCAAGCTCGATTTTCACAACATGAGATGCCTGATGTGTCAATTCATCAGGATTTGTATCCTCTGTCATTTCGAATGTATCCTCTGTTTCTTCTTCATGATCTTCGATGCTTTTTCCATGGATATTCCCAAAACGATCGAGGAGACCTGTTTTCGGAGCCTTCCCGAAATATCTGAAATTCCTTTTTATTTCTATGATCTTTCCACGGATTTTTTGATACAGAATATCATCTCCTTCTGCAATATATATGGATCGTATCCCTGCAATGATATGAACAATCTTCGCATCCCGTTTTTCGCCGATGAATTGCGCTATGTGCGCATTCATGTTTGTTGTTCCAAGATCTTGTTTATTGAAAGGACTTAAAACAATATCATTTTCAGGATCATATTCTCCTCTTGAATACCACGCACGAAGGGTTTTTGCGATCATGATGGAAGTTTTCATCTGTCCATGTTGGACGTCGCCCATTCTGTATATCTTAAAATCCTGGGATTCTTCCAATGGTTTTCCATCAAGAATATTGTGTGCATTTTTTAGAACAATGCTATCATCCTTTTGACGATAGAATGTTTTCAATTCGATGATGGGGAATTGGATAAGACCGTAGTTTAGGATTGATGGTCCAAACACGGGTGGAAGCTGATTAATATCTCCAATTAGGATGACTTGGATACCATACAACATTGCTTCTTTTACCTTGTCCCACAATGGAAGATCAACCATCGATGCTTCTTCGATTATCAATATGGAAATAGTAATGGGATTATTGATATTTCTTTTCGGTGTGAAACGTTTTTTCTCTTTTTGATCTTTTTCACACCAATAGATTTCCGGTGCATATTCGAGGAGATTATGGATTGTTGTGATATTGTGTGGGATTTGATCTTCTAAAAGAGGATCTTTGAAGATTGCTTTCCTACTATTACCGGCTGCTACTCTTGTATAAGAAACAACTGCAACACCTGGTCCTTCTTGTGTCGAACCCATGCCTTGTATGCGAAAGATATGACGACTTTGAATTCGTTGCAGGATGGTTTTGATGATATTTCTTTCACTTGTTGTTTTACCTGTTCCTGCTTTACCAATGATACAAAAAGATTTTCCAGCCATGGCAAGATCAACTGCCATTTGCTGTTCGTTGTCATATTTTTGTTCTTCTTTTTGTGCTGGAACAAGAATGATATTTTGGTTTCTTGCTGCACGTTTCGTTGCAAGGATTTCTTGAATGGTTTTCATTTTCGTTGCCTTTCGTTTTATGGATAAGAAAAAATCAAATAGGACACTCGTTGGAATGCCCTATGGGATATTTCTTTTTGTTTGTTTTATGACTCTTTTGTCAGATCAAACAAAAAATCCCAGTCATAATATGCAAGATTTTGGATTCTACTGCCAGGAAGTTTCGTTGCCAGATTCTGAGCACGAAGGAAATGTTCTATATCTTTCCTGAGTTGGATTTGAACATTTCCGAATTGGAAAATACCTACCAAGCTTTTATCTTTATATTCTGCAGTTGTAATACCTCTGAAACCATAATCTCCAAGATCCTGATAAAGTTTTTCAGAATATTGAACGGCAAAATCAAAATCACTGTTATATCTTTCAAGTCCGAAAAATCGACTTCCTGTTAGATAGAATTTGTTTTCATTGTTTTCGATGAAGTCAAATCCGGTTTTAAGATTTTGGATATTGTTTCTCATGGTTTTTCCTTCCTTTTTTGTGTGTTGTGGGTCAAAAAGCGTTTTGCCAGTTTTCACGCATTTTTTTGATGGTTTCTTCTGGAATATTGTGAATGCTTTGATATTGCCCATTGCATTCAATGATATTTATTTCTGCAAGATATTTTTTAGCAAGCTCATTATATGGTTCTATTTCCCTAAGCTTTATAAATGTATTACTAACAACAACATTATGTCCCATGGACAGATATTCTTCAACTTGTTCTTGGCACCATTTATGAGCTTCTTTGAGTTTGTTTCTATCAAAAGTATATTCTCCATTTTGCGTGAAAAACATATCAGCTTCAAGGTGATTGAAATTGTATTTTTCAGCAAGGATTTTTGCAAGTGTTGATTTCCCACTTCCAGGCAATCCACGAATAATATAAAGATATTGC
>JAKPZU010000209.1 GCA_029559915.1 Bacillota bacterium | reverse complement strand
TTTCACTCTTTATTCAGATCATTTAAATCTATAAATATATCAGCCATATATTTACTTAACTTATGGTGTGTGAGTCCTAAATATGTGTAAAGCACGGTTAATGCTCCTTGCCATTCAAGAATTGATTCAGGGCCATTCACGGATTTGTCTCCGATAAAATAAACATTAATCAAATATGCATTCTTGTTACACTTTTCTCGAAGAAAAAATAGATGTGCTATTCTATTTGTATATTGGTAAAACCTTCCTGACCAATCAATGTTATTTTTGATATTTAAATATTCCTTTGTTTCTAATAATGACTGGTCAATTAATTTTTTCGATAAATCACTTGCTCCTGTAGCGGGACTTACAATCTCTGGAATATTTGCTTTTGCTTCAACTAGGATAATATCTCCTTCTTTTGTTTTTGCAAGTGCATCCCATTGTGGTCCTTTATTTGGCCAAAACTCATTTAGTTTAATTTCATCAGGTTTCAGCCCAACTTTTTCAAGGAAATCATTATCTCTATACTCTGCATAATCATCACTATCTATAGGTGAAGTCCAAATGATTTCTTTTTCAGATAAATCTTTAAAAGATTTCTTAATCTCACTGTCAATTAAAGACTGGTTCTTGTTTATTAGCAGTTGAATATCTTTCAAACTACCGTGTCCATTGGGATCTTGTTTTACTCTAGTCATTGTTTGTTTTTTTAGTGATTTATAACGTATGATTAATTCTTTTTTTTCCTGAATTCCCACGGCGCGACCGCCCCCGGATCACTCCATAACCCCCTTTTGTTATCCCGTGCTGTCTGCTCCGCTTGCGCATACGCTTCCGACTTGTCGTAATGCTTGTAATGCCAGGCCAGCCCGGCCTGAATCATCTCTTTCCCGACATCCCTCCCGTCCTCTGTTGCAACCCTGGCGATATACCGGCCCCATCTATCCCGGTCGTTCACGTCGACGGTTACGTTTTGCTTAAATATCAACGTGCCGTGTTGTTCCCTGGCTTTCGTTCCATAGGCTTGCTTCTTTTCCGGCGCATCGATCCCGTGTATCCTGAATTTCAGTTGGAGGTTGTCGCTGTTCAATCCCGTAAAGGTATCCCCATCAGAAATCCCGACGACCTTCACCTGGAACGTCTGGCTATATAACCAAAAGGGTAGTAGGGTAAGTAGGAGAAAGATTTTTAAACAATTCCTCATATTCTCCCTCGTTTAAACAAGATATTCATTTGCCTTGCCAGTTCTTTTCCGGCTCTCTTAAATCCATCACCCATTAAGTTTACTTTTGAACCAAAGGTCCCACCGGTCCCGGAAATAAAAAGTTTGCACAACACAAATTGTTGTTCACGATCTATGATATAACCGTTCAAGATTATATCACCTTTTTCGGAGATGCTGCTTACAATCAACCTTATTTGATATTTTGCCTTACCGAAATTCCCGAATCTTACAGAATGACCATAATCGAATATCTGAAGGTTTAATGCATTCATGAATTTTTGGTTGAGCTCAGGTTTATATTCCGTTTCCCATAAGGTTGCCCAATCTTCCTCAGAAAGAAGGTTTTCTCTATAAACAAAATCTGATTCACTATACCCGTGAATGATGACCTTTGACATACTCAATGTGACATCAATCTCATTTTCATTCTGCAGAGATTTAAGTAATTCCCTCATTTCTTTATCAGAAGTCTGCGCATTTAAAGAATTTGCAGGTATGCTAAACGCCAATACTATTGTAAATAATAGGAGGTGTAAATTTTTCATGATATGTTTAGAAGTTTGACGGAAGCAACATTCATAATACTCTATTTTAAATCGTATAAAATATTTAAATTATATGAGTCATAAAAGCACATCATGTGCTCGGGTGGTTTGTAGGTTTTTTGATATTGAAAAACAGGAACTAATTGGGGACTATTGGACCGTGGTGGCTAGGAAGTAAGCGAGTTACTGGCATAAATGACTCTATCCTGTACAAGGTCTTTGACAACGTTTGACATAATTCATATACATCGGTAACATTTGGGTCGATATCAGATTCCCAATTACTTATCTCATAGTCTTCAAATATTTTT
>JAKPZU010000200.1 GCA_029559915.1 Bacillota bacterium | reverse complement strand
ATGACCTTTTCGCTTCACTCAAAGGTTCTTTTTTACTGCCCTTTCTCTTACAACAGCAAGCTGTTGACGCTACAGGACAATAAAAAAACCACCACCGGAAAACCGGCGGTGGTCATTTTTCTCTTGTCGGGGTGAGAAGATGTGCAGCATATCTATTTATATAATTGTATATCAATTCGTTATACAGTTATTTACGTTAATAAGTATAGAATATGTATATAATTGATTATCAATTTGTATAATCTAATATACACGGTGATAAAATAGTGATAAAGTGATAAAATGGTGATAAAATTTTTGTAATATTGTAGGGTAACCATCCTATACAATTCAATGAAAACTGCCAGCGAATTAAAAATTCAGAAAGTAGGTGACTATAAATATCTTGTAATTTACTTTAAGTACCGAGGCAACATGATAAGAATAAACACCAAGTATAGGTATCTTGGTAAAGAGTTTCATGCAAAAAACGGCTTAGCCTACAATAATAAAGTACCTCGCTATCTTCAGGCGAATGCTGCAATAGCAACAATAAAATACAGAGTTGATATGTACATTGGTGAACAGATGCGTCAATTCTTTCCAAGATTAAGCCATAAAGACTGCCTCGCATATATTAACGGAGGATACAAAGAACCTAAAGACATTAAACTACTTGTATATTTCCAACAATTCTATAAAGAAAAAGAAGTTGAATTGCAGAATGCAATGAGCCTTAAAGATTATAAAAGTCTTGAAAATGCTTTAACGGACTTCCAACTGTATAAAAAAGCACTTTTCAGACCCAAAGACATAACACCCCAGTTATTGCTTGAATTCAGAAACTTTATGAGTGTTGAACATCCAGAAAAAAAAGGGTATAAAACACAAGGCAATTTAAATAACAACACAATACACAAGCGGATAAGTTCATTCAGGACATTCTGTCGTTGGTTAGAAGAACAGGAGATTGCGGTGTTTAAACCAAAACTTTACACTATAGAAACCGTTAAAAAATATGACCCTGACACAGTTATTCTATCAAAAGAAGAAATACAGGTCTTAATTGATTTAAAACCAGAAAATAAGTTTGAAGAAAAGATTATTGATTTGTTTATTCTTAACTGTTATATGGGTATGCGTTGGTCAGATTTTAGTACCATTGAAAAAGGTACATTTCAAAATGATGCAGAAGGAAACACATCCTATATAAAGGTTAATGAAAAGACGGAAGAAACAATTGTTATACCTATTCTGCCAACAGCAAAGCGTATACTTGAAAAATACCAGTATAAACTACCAAAATACTCACAGCAGTACTTTAATCGGGAATTAAAGAACATACTTGAAAATCATAATTTATTTGATGCCGAAATCCCAAAAAAGAAAAGGCAACTTGGGAAAATTGAGCCAACTTATTTTAAAAAGCGTGAACTTATTAGCAGTCATACTTGCAGACGTACTTTTATTACTCTTGCTGTAAGTGCTAATGTCCCCCTGAATGCAATTATGCTTGCAACAGGTCATACACAATTAAAAACTTTACAGAAGTATGCTAAGAAACAACAGAATTTTGATTCATTTAAAGGAATTGAATGATAATAGACTCGTCAGGAGGGAGTCTTAATAAAGATTATTGATAGGTATAATTCATTATTGTTAATCTAATTTTTCCAGAATTTTTGGACGGCTTCTTTTTAACAAACATGTTTTTCTACCCAGAAAAAAATTGCCTCTTGAAAATCCCGAATCTTCCCAGACACCTTGGATTTCCATTTTTTTGTAAAATTTTTATAAAAAATTATAAAAATCAGGTTCTCCTTACCTCAAGGTATACGTCAATTTTTGTATTCAAGAAAATCATATATTTCTTAACAGCCTCTGTATCTATCTCTTGGAGCACCACGCTGGTTCTGAGCAGGGGCGGCTCAAGGGGAATAGGAGGTCACGATACGGTGGTGGGGAGTCTCTCTTAGACATTTAATAAGATATACCTCTGATTCTTCTTTCAATGTCCGCCAGTATTTATGTTAAAGTGTAGGCAATGATAACCAAAGACCAAATCAAATCCAGAAAGAACGCACCCAAAGGTTTCCAACACACTATAGATGAATACCTGCTGTGCTTCCCTTGCATTATTACCAATGATTTTATTGTTGATGTTGGTGGCTTGTATGACATCTTGGATTTTGGCGATAATGGAGAAATTGCTTTTGCCACGGTTAAGTTTCTTGAGGCTTACAAGACTGGAAACAAGGTCACCATTGTCGGTCTTAATATCAAGACTGGCAAGTTGTTGAAACGAAGTCATTGCTATAATGACGATGCTCAGGCGTGCAATTGGGTTTTAACTGACCTGTTCACAAATCCAGAGAACAATAATGAAAGTAAAAGTAATCGCCATGAAGTTATACAATAGCGAAGATATCTCAATGGAAGAGCTTGTAAATCAAATGAGTCGTGCTCCATTTGATTACAAGAATCTACAAATTTTTCTACACTGGGACAGAGAAATCAATTACCAAACAGAAACTGAATATCTAATGGTGACTCCCTCCTGTTTTGGTAAGGTCAGAATATCCAACCTAAGCGTTGAGAACAACTCTGTTGTCATTGATTATGTTGATTGTCAAACTCAGGAATTAGGTAGTGTCCATGTAAAAATCTATGAAGAGAAACCCAGTATTCTTTTCATCAACTGGAATGACATTAAAAGCATGCTCGACTCCACTAAAAGGGCTTCCATTGATAATTCGGAACTACTGGAGTTCGATTACTAATCAGAAATATTGTATTGGTCAAAATATCACACACAAAACACTAATATACAATCGTTTAATGTATTTTTGTGGTCAAATTCTTCAGGCATGAATAAAAAGAAAGATATGAAGATTCAGCTTACTGAGATTTTTATGGCAAAGTGCGGTAAAACTGGCTGGGATAGGTGTTTTCACGGCACGATTAAAAGAGAGTTTGATGCAGATGGCAGTCCAATCGTCATAGGCAAAATAAAGGTCTTAAATGGCTTCATTTTGGCTCAGGCTAAAGACCAATGGGAACTTGGTGAAATGCTCGATGAGATTGTACTATTGGTTCTTGATATGGGTCTGCATGAAAATGAAGGCTTATCAACATTGATAGCAGGAACTCATTATTTTCTTAATTAAATTTCTATGGTTAACAATCTGTCAAACAGTTTTCTTGCAGTGACTTAGTTTCAGTCTGAAATGTAGAATGCCCGATTCCAAATTTATGTTTCAACTGGTCTTGCAGTTTAGGAATGAAATCATCACTGTACCCTTTTGGCGTAACCAAGTGTGCAGTCAAAGCAACTTGTGAAGTGCTCATTGCCCATATATGTAAATCATGAATGTCTTCAACCCCACTCTGAGAAATAAGGAAATCTCTCACTTCATCAAGTTTTATATGCTTTGGTACTGCGTCCAAAGCTAAATCAATTGAATCCGTGAATAAACGCCATGTACCCCAAAGAATAACCAATATGATTATGAAACTCATTATAGGGTCAATCCATTGAATTCCTGTAAGATTAATCAATAAACCAGCAATTACTACTCCAAAAGAAACCCCAGCATCGGCTGCCATGTGCAGGAATGCCCCTTTGATATTCAGGTCGTCTTTTTGACCTTTCATAAAAAACAAGGCTGTAATGGTGTTAATTACCACACCTATTCCTGCAACAATCATTACTTGAGTCCCTGCGACTGGTTCT
>JAKPZU010000197.1 GCA_029559915.1 Bacillota bacterium | reverse complement strand
TTCATCTTCCGATTCAGGTTCAACAGGTTTAATACCCTCAATAAAATCTTCATAACCAAGACTCTGATGAAAAGTGCAGAAAACTATTTGCCCTTCATCTATATATTTATCGAAACGTTGCTTTACCAATGACCTTTCTTCCTGGCAGATTTCATCAACAGGCTTATTTTCAACAATAGATACTGCATAATTGATGCTATGATATGTTTTACCGGTACCAGGGGGACCGTAGAGAATATTATTAAGTGACATTCTTTTGCTTATTTCAGGTACTGCCGTTTTATCTGGTTTTTGAATGCCAATAAGCTTCTCGTACTTCTGTGTCAATATTTCAACATGATGATAAATACTGTTAATAAGGGTAGTCCAATCTTGTGGGAAATCCTGGTTAACCGGAATCCGCAGCCTGGTCTCATCTCTTCTTTTTACCCTTTCAGCTTTAAATGGATTGTCCTCAATTTTTTCATCCACATCTATTTCAACATCAAATGCAGGATTATTATTCAGTGTATGAAAAGCAAGTTTAATGAACAGTTTACCATCAGGGTGAATGCCATTAGGAGAAAAACCTGTGACCACATAGTTTTTCATATTTCCAGCCTGGGTATTAGGCCTTTCTTTCTTGTAATTAACGATATAATGTATATCCAGTTTATCACTTAACAACTTTACCAGGTAATTAAGTTTTTCGTAGGTGTCATAATACCAAGATATCGCTGGACTATTTTTTTCATATTTTGATCCAAAATATTTGGCATAATCTTGCAGACCTTGTAAATTAAAATAACTTTTTGCCACCAATTCATCGAATTTTTTGCCCCCTTCATCAGTTCCGATTATGTAATGCATCATTGCATCAACCCGAAAGAAATTTTCAATCGCTGGATACTTTTCCAGAAGCTTCCTTTCCGCTGCTAAGATGGCATCGTATTGGCTTTTCAGGTTTGCTGAAGGGATTTTGTAACCAAGCTTTTTTAATCCATCAATGCTTTTATTGTTAACTACAACATATTTGTGTTTATTTACTCTGTTCAGGTAGATTGTTGCCAGACCTTTCCCAAAGAATGGAAAACTTTCACACCATTGAAGCCATGAATCCAGATTAAAACCGGAAGTAAGTGGTTCAATTATCTTTTCCCGGAATTCCTCATATTTTTTATTCACATTTTCAATCAACTGTGGAGCGGTCCTGTATCCGCCTGACTGAATTTTACCACCATCTCTGGCAAACTGATTAATGAATTCAATGAATTCATCTTTTGACAATTGTTTCAGTTTTTCAATGGTGATTTTATCAGCATAGAAATCCTCTATTTTGGAATGATTATCATTCCTGAACCATTCGAGAAAAGCTTTTACAAATTCTTCCATGACTCCATGTACTTTATGCTGTTATGTTATTATAAATTGTTTCAAATCATTAAAACAATCATAGCTAAACTAAAAGTTTTCTGCCCTTTGCTGTAAGACAGTATTTCTGGTTCCGGCTTCTCGGTTTATCAGGTACTGTTTGTTCAATTATACCATATTTCAAAAGGGGCTTAATATTTGTATTGAAATTTTTCGTTTGGTTATCTATTTCAAGGAATCTGAATATTTCTTTCCTTGATTTTTCTGTTGCCAGAAAATCTATCAGTTCAATTATCTTAGTTACAGACTTAGTTAGTGACTCAGTTACCTGCCTGCCTTTCAGAAGATCTCTGACATCCTCAACGACATCGCTTATATCAC
>JAKPZU010000189.1 GCA_029559915.1 Bacillota bacterium | reverse complement strand
GGTTATCCAGGAGCACCGCCAAGAAAAGTCTTTCGACACCTAATGATGGTTCTATTACATAGGGAAGATAGGTCTCATTAGTATTTGGATCAAGATATTCAAGATTTTCACCTGAATAGTTTTGGTGTTGTTTCAAATCGTAATCGGTTCTTGATGCAATACCCCATAGTTCATCAAATCCCCATGGAAAACGATATAAAACATCGGTGGTAGCGTTAGAATAGAACGATAGTTTTGCTTGAGGATGATCGTAAAATTCAAGATTTTCAAGTTTCAATCCCAATTCGGTCAAGAATTCTTTTGCATAGTCTTTCCAGTATTTAAACCATTCCATCTCTGTTCCAGGAACGCAAAAAAACTCAAGTTCCATCTGTTCAAATTCTCTGGTTCTGAAAACGAAATTACCAGGAGTGATCTCATTTCTAAAACTCTTGCCAACTTGACCAATACCGAAAGGAACTTTTTTTCTGGATGTTCTAACTACGTTTTTAAAATTCAGAAAAATCCCCTGCGCTGTTTCCGGGCGTAAATAGATTTCATTGTTGCTATCGGCGGTAACGCCTTGTGAGGTCTTGAACATCAAATTGAATTCTCTGATTTCTGTATAATCAAAGCCACCGCAATTAGGACATTTAATCTTGTTTTCAATGATGTAGTCATACATCTTTTGATAGTCCCACCCATCCGCGTCCACCTTACCCTTGGTCGCACTGGCGATTAAATTGTCCGCTCTATGTCGAGCCTTGCAATTCTTGCAGTCCATCAAAGGGTCTTTAAACCCACTGACATGTCCGGTAGCTTCCCAAGTTTTCGGATTCAATAAAATTGATGAGTCCAAACCGACATTATATTTATTTTGGGAAACGAAACGTTTCCACCAAAATTGCTTCAAATTATTCTTTAGACTGACGCCCAAAGGACCATAGTCCCATGTGTTTGCTAACCCGCCGTAGATTTCGGAACCTTGATAAACAAAACCATATCTTTTACAGTAGGCATTTAGTTGCTCAATGTTATATTTCAATGTGTATTTCCTCCAATTTTTCGCATACTAACTCATTATAATTATACTCTTTTAGCCAAATTAAGTCAAACCGATATCGTTTTATACTCAGAAAAAAGAACTCATCAATAACCAATAAGTCCTTTCAACATTTTTCGGGTCTTGGAATAGTAATTCAAGTGATATTCATAATATTCGTCAATCAAGTTTCTCAAATCCCTCAGAACTTTCTTATCCACATTTAATTTCGGTTCTAAATTTATATCATGGTAATATAATTTTTTGACCACCTTGACCACTTCATTATTATAAGATGCATCTTGTACATGGCTCTCACAGAGCACGCCGCCTTCTTTGACACTGAAGGTTAAATTTTTTGTTTCTTCACAAACAAGACATTTGGTTAAATTGGGATTTACACCCAGCAAATATAATAATTTGAGTTCCACCATGTTGATATAGGGAATGTAATTCTCCTCATCAACGATGATTTCAAGTATTTTTATAAGGAAACTCATTAGTTTTTCATGATCGTGTTCGTGAGTTGAAAAATAATACAACAACTCCGATAAATGCATTAAATAGG
>JAKPZU010000181.1 GCA_029559915.1 Bacillota bacterium | reverse complement strand
GAATATTTTGAAATAGCAAAGGCAAGAATAGAAAGGAGTAGCGATGAAAAAAAGAGTTAATGAGAGAACAACGATGGTGGAGAAATTTGAATGTGATTATATCTACACTTGTGAAACTTGCGGAAAGGAGAGGGACAGGGAGTATCATTACAAAATTCAGACTCCAGATAATTTCAAAAAGATAGAAGACCCTGAGTTTTGTAGTGCTAAATGTATGCGGGAATGGTTCTTTACAAAACAAGCCGAGGACGTTGAGGATGGAATACTTTTTAATGAGGAAGATTTTTCAAAAAACTTCAGTGTGTTTGGTCTTTCTCTGCATGAATGGAGGGATTTATTAACACCTAACCAGTTTACACCACCAAAAGAGGAGAAATAATATGGCTAAAAAGCATGGGGCGAAGCAGAAGTGTTTGCAGTATTTAATAACAAACTTTGCAGTTGAGATTTGTCCTAACGTAAAAAAGGATAAGTTTAACAAAGCGTGGCACAGGCTTTGGTGCGGTATAGCAAAGATTGGATTGTTCAAAGATGATACTAAAATCAACAGAAGCAAGGAGGAGAAATTATGAGGTATCGAAAAAAACCAATCGTAATTGAAGCGGTCAGGTGGGTAGGAGATAATTTTAATGAAGTGCGTGATTTTTGCCCCGAAGCAAGTTTTTTAAATGATTTTAAGGCTCCCAATAACGGTTATTTTATTATTTCGACAAAAGAAGGGAATATGAATTGTTTGTTTGGCGATTATATCATAAAGGGAATCGCTGGAGAGTTCTATCCGTGCAAGCCTGATATTTTTGAAAAAACTTACCAATGCATCGAGAATGATAACGGGGTGAAAAATGAAGAATAAACCGCTTAAAATTGAAATTAAATTTGAAGTATTTGACGATGACCCGTTAAAAAAAGAAATACTTAAAGCGTTCGCTAATTTAATGAAATTACTTGAGGCATCCAATGATCCTAAAAGTAACCGAAGCAAGTAAATATATTGGTGTATCAATCAATACGCTTCGGAGGAAGAAGGTGAAGGAAAGTAGACTTGCTTGGGCAATAAACACTAATTATACCGACATTGATAACAAAATATACAATGGTTTTATCGGAAGGGGATGGATTGGTAGTCAATGGAACGATAAAGATGATTTTCGGCAAGCAATATTCAGAACCCGAATTTCTGCAAGAAAAGAATTGTTTAGAATACAACAAAGTTTTCCAAATGCAAAGATAGTTAGGGTCCGTATCACCATAGAAGAACTAACCTAATCTCGTTGGGCTGAGTTTTGGAAACTACCCCATAGGAAAGAGCCTTATTCATGCTCTGCAAGGTGCGAGCAACCAGCCGCCAGCCCAGCGAGAACTAATGCGACATTTGTAAGTATTCCAGCCACTCTTGAGGTTCGGGCGGATACTGCCATATACAATATATTGTATGGATAATGTTGAATAAATTAAACGCGTGATGTATATTTTAGACAGATAAGAGGGCGACGGCTCTCTTTATGTTGATTTCAAAGCCTGTTACGTTGCAACGGCGTAGCAGGCCTTTTCTTTTACCGACGAGGGATTATGAAGATAAGCATAATTATCCCGGTGTATAACGAAGCCAGGACAATCAAGCAGGTGGTTGATAATGTTCTGGCTCTTTCTTTTGATAAAGAAGTGATCCTGGTGGATGACGGATCTA
>JAKPZU010000168.1 GCA_029559915.1 Bacillota bacterium | reverse complement strand
TACAAAAATAGCTCAAGGCCGTGAAGGCGCTAAGCAGTTTTTGGCCGACAATCCTGAAGTAGCTGCTGAAATCGAAAAGAAAATCGTAGAGAAATATCAGCCGGGTGAAGTATTGCCTGGAGTCGAGGAAGATTCCACAGAAGAATAATAAAAACAAAGAGGCTGTCTAAAAAGCCAAAATAGGTAAAAATGATCCCCGATACAAAAGTGTCGGGGATTTTTTGTTTGTTCCCTAAAGATTTTTATCTTTGGGGTGCAACACAAACAATATGGCAAAGATACAATTTAAACAACTCCCGTTAAATTCTCCAAGCTTATTTCCTCAAGATATTTTTGAGAAGATACCAATTAATCATCCTGTGCGGTTAATTAATGAAGTGGTTGACCGACTGAATATTGATCATATAATCAAGCAATATAAAGGAGGTGGTACGACAAGTTTTCATCCAAGAATGATGGTAAAAGTATTGTTTTATGCCTATACAACCAATGTCTATTCTTGCCGTAAAATAGAAAAAGCATTACAAGAGAATATACACTTTATGTGGCTATCAGGCAATAGCACACCAGATTATAGGACTATAAATTATTTTCGGGGTAAAAGACTAAAGGCTCATATCCAAAGCCTATTTGCTGATGTTGTAAGGCTTCTGCACGAACTAAAGTATTTAAGTCTTGATGTGCAATACATAGACGGCACAAAAATTGAATCGGCAGCCAATAGATACACTTTTGTGTGGAAAGGATCTGTAGGAAAAAACAAAGCAAAGTTAGAGACAAAAATTAACTCAGTGCTCAATGAAATAGAGTCACAAATAAAACAAGATCAGTCAGAATTAGGGAGAGACGAAACACCCAAGCCAATAAACAGCACCGAACTTAAGAATAAGTTAGCGACGTTAAACGAACAGTTAAAGGATAGTAACAAAGCTACCAAGAAACAACTTAAACAACTAGAAGAAGATCATCTTACTCGATTAGAAAAGTACGAGAACCAATTGGAAATATTAGGTGAAAGAAACAGTTACAGTAAGACAGATCAAGACGCAGTGTTTATGAGACTCAAGGATGACCACATGCAAAATGGGCAGCTGAAACCAGCCTATAACACACAAATCAGTACAGAGGATCAATTCATCACACACTATAGCATACATCAAACAGCAGGCGACACCACTACTTTAGAAACTCATTTAGATGGTTTTGAACAACAATATGGTAAACAAAGCAAAGAAGTCATCGCAGATGCTGGATATGGAAGTGAGGAAAACTATGAGATGATGGAGCAAAGACAAATAGATGCTTATGTGAAATATAACTACTTTCATAAAGAACAAAAACGCCCTCAAAAACAGAACCCATTTTTGGTACAAAACTTATATTACAATGAGTCGGAGAACTTTTTTGTATGCCCAATGGGACAAAAATTAGAGCATATAGGTAAAGGCAAAAGAAAAAGTACGAATGGCTTTATATCTCAAGTCGACTATTATCAAGCTAGGAGGTGTGAAGGCTGCCCATTAAGAGGAATGTGCCATAAAAGTGCTGGCAATAAAAAGATAGAAATTAATCATAAGCTCAATCAATATAGAGCCAAAGCAAGGGAAATGCTAACTTCAGAGAGGGGATTGATGCACAGGAGCAAACGACCCATAGAAGTAGAAGCAGTATTTGGTCAGTTAAAAAGTAACAATAAATTTTCAAGGTTCACCTTACGTAAGATGGATAAAGTAAATCTTGAATTTGGTCTAATGTCAATTGGACATAATCTTAGAAAATTAACCCAAAAAGTCTTAGGAAATCATCGATTTTTAATCTTTTGCGGACACAAAGACCTATTAGATTTACCAATTTATCAAAATCAAAGAAATCAATCTAAATTTAAATATCTGGAAATTTATATTACCCCGATCCACAGAGCAGCTTAATAAAAAAGAGGCTATCTTTTTAGACAGCCTCTTTTTGTTTTATAACTGAAGATTGCTTAATTTATTCTGCCACTTTTAGCGACCAATTCCCTGATATTCAGATTTAAGTCTGTGGCATTCTGTAGATCTTCTATTGGCATGTGAAATCTATATCTCCAATAATGTTTGGGATTGCTTGGCTCGTTGATTTGTTCAGAAAATGCGTCAGCTTTACGCAAATTTTTATCTAAAGCAAGCCAATCCTGCAATGGCACAATACACAGCATACTTGGTGACGACAGGTGATCATCCAATATAGCTTGAACAATATCTGGCAAACAATCCATTGACGTAAGCCCAAATCCATGTAAATAATTGTAGTAAAAATCTTTGGCATTTTCGTGATCTGCCTGCCACCAACCACGGATCGTGGACATATCATGACAAGAAGGGCTACATACCGAAAAGTATGGATACTTGCTTGCATTGCCGAATTTTTCATTTCCTTTTGGCATTCGCTGTATTTCAAGAGACATGATATTCATCTCTTTCATTACACCTGGTACAGAATCTGGAATCATACCCAAATCCTCTCCACAAATAAGCATATCACTAGCATCCATGATCGCTGGCAACTTCCAGATGGCTTGCTCTTTCCAAAACTGATCGTGCCTGCTGAAAAAATATTCGTTATACAATGCCTTAAATGCGGCTTGAGTAAGCTTATCCAATTGGCCAAAAGAATAGGTAGTTGTCAATGTAATCCTTGGATTGAAATACTGACCATGAGAATTGGGTTCAGCAAGCAAAAGTACATCAGAAATCAATCCGAATAATATCTTTTCGTATTGTTCATAATTTGGATTTTCAGATACAAAATGATGGATTTTTTGCTGTGTATTTAACGTCGGCTTAAAAATTATTCGTCCATCTGACTTTGTGAAAAAATGCGTAAAAATATCTTTTGCATCAGCACCAAACAAGGCATTAATCCGATCTTCAGTAATATAAGGCTCCGTATATCTGGACAAATCTCCCTGTATCCCAAAACTTTTTAACTCTTGAAGTGACATAGGCATCCTTGGTTTGAATGAGCCCATGGTACCTTCTATTTGGTCAGTAGGAATCTGCCATATTCTAAAAAACCCAAGGATATGATCTATACGCATGGCATCAAAATATCGGCTGAGTATCTGCATGCGTTGTTTCCACCACGCAAATCCATCAACTGCCATTTTTTCCCAATTGTAGGTCGGAAATCCCCAATTTTGACCCAAAACAGCATAATCATCTGGTGGAGCACCAGCTTGTTCTGACATATTATACAGATCAGGAGCCACCCAGGCATCGCAACTATACCTGTAAATACCAATAGGAAGATCTCCTTTCAATACAATACCTTTGGATCTTGCATATTCTTTAGCTTCACGAAGCTGTTTGTCTGCATGATATTGTACGAAATAATAAAAGACAATCTTTCGGTAGCAATTATAGTTTGGAGTATTTAATGCTTTAATAACATTATCACTAAAGACAGAATGTTCTGGCCATGTGGTAAAGTTGCAAGTTTCATACTTGTCTCTCAAGTGACAAAATATCCCGTATGATGGTAACCAATTTTCATTATCCTTCAGAAATTTTTGAAAAGTTTTATCTGTCTGAATGGTCGCATATTCCTGTTTGAAAAGTATGTTTAGGTATTTAAATTTTAATTCCAATACTTTTTCGAAATCTACCTTTTCGAGTTGGTTAAGCATTTTTTGATCTTGCTTAAACTGCTTCTCTACACCTTTATCCGCAAATGCGGCAATCTGTGGCACATTGATATACAAAGGATGAAGCGCAAAAACCGAAATTGCAGCATAAGGATAACTATCTAACCACGATTTATTAGCGATCGTATCATTAACTGGAAGTACTTGGATGAGATTCATTCCTGTATTATAAGACCAGTCTGTGAGATGTTTTAGGTCAGAAAATTCACCAATCCCAAAATCATTTTCACTTCTCATAGAGAACACAGGAATAGCTACACCTGCTCCACGCCATTTTTGGTCTTCAAACCTAAAAAATGAATCTGTAATTACGATCTGGTTCTTTAGCTTTTCATTCAGTGTAAAACTACATTTTCGATTGTCACCATGTTCCCAGATTTTGATGGATAAATCCTTAGGATCAACAATGACGTACTTGTACTCTATCTGTAAATAGGAATTTTC
>JAKPZU010000164.1 GCA_029559915.1 Bacillota bacterium | reverse complement strand
TTTATGGCCTTGATCCCTTCCACCGTGCAAGGGATCTTCACCACAATGTTATAGTGTACCGAGGCCAGCTCCGCTGCCTCGGCAAGCATTCGGTCCAGGTCCGTTGCCAGCACCTCGGCACTCACATCACCATCCACCATTTCGCAGATCTGCCGGTAATGCGCCAGGATGGCGGCGTGCCCGCGGATGTTTTCCCGGGCCATCAGGGACGGGTTGGTGGTCACCCCGTCCAGGATCCCCAGATCCCGCGCCTCCCGGATCTGGGAAAGGTTGGCTGAGTCGATGAAGAATTTCATGAAGGTATCTTTATAATTACCAGTTGATCCCTAAAATACTTTTTGCTAATAAATAGACTCTTGTTCCAAGAGTATTAGGCCAACGATCTGCAGGAGAGACATCTAACGCTGCAGCCCGTTCTATTGCTACACTTATGTTTCCTTCTTTTAGTAATCTTTCAGTATCATATTTTGATTCGTTATAGGCACCCAATAATTCTCGCATCTTTTTTTTCAAGAAAGGATCACCGCCTTTACGAATTTTTCTATTTTTTTTTATTTCAGCCTTTTCCTGATCAGAAAGTTCTTCAACTCCAATCAAATGAAGCATTAACCACAATTCAAAAGCAGGATTACTGACACAGAAATTCATATTTGAGTTCTGGTGACATTTTTGAGCAAGATATGAGAGATTACGTTGATGCCAGCGATCACGATCTATGACCATCCACAACTCATCATCATCACTAATCTGATAATGTTCCTTGAATTCACATAACCGTTTATAGACAGAAACAGGATCTGGATCACATTTATCTTCTTCATCCTTTCTAAGAACTACAACATGAACGTTTAAGGCCTCCATTTTCTCTTTAAAAGCTTCGAAATAAATCTGCTCCGTTTTTCTTCCTTCGGAAGCAATAACTACAAGTCTTGCTGATTTCTTTCCTTCCGGACGTTCAAAATTCTTCCTGATTCTCATAGATCAGTTTTCCTACCAATGTAAATCGTTTAAATTACCAAAAAATGGGATAGCGCCATACCTTCCCAGGAGATATCCGGATTTAAGATTTACATCCGGACGGGGTTTATAGTCTATTAATGATGTTATATGTGAAGAGCCATTTTTATCCTTTTCAACAAAACAAACTTCATCAGATCTAAAGAGATTTAGATCAAGTAAATTTGATTCATGTGTCGTGCATATTAGTTGAGTGTCTCTGTTGTTACAGAGTTTGTTGAAATAATATTCATATAATTTATAAGTCAACATAGGATGTAAACTTCTATCAATCTCATCTACAACATAAACAGATGGATTATGAGTCATATCTATCAGAGCAGGAATAAAATCAATCATCCTGAGAGAGCCATCAGATTCTTCTGACATTTCAAAAATAACAGGCACATTATCGATCCTCTGATGTTCAGTCCTCAACTTGAATACCTGCAATTTCTCATTCAAATCAAGTTGGAATGTATAATTCGCTTTTCCATCCCTTGATGTTAAAAAAATGGCTTTTCTCGGTTTCAGTTCTTTTTGAATTTTCTCTACAATACTAATATCTATATCAGTAAGTTGTTCAATTTTAATCTTATCCTTACGAATTTTGTTTATTCCAGTTTGGAAAAATTTCAACATTGTTTCCAATGGCTTCACAAATTCATCCTTCATGTGAAGATTAAAAGACAAGCCTTTAAATTTTGTATTTGGAAAAATTATTTTTAATCTGTTTGAAAACCAATCAAAAACTTCTTCAACACCATACAGGTTTTTACCATTACGAGACATATACTCAGAAAGATAACTTTTGTTTTTAGGGGTTGTTTCGCCCATATAATTGAGCATCTGATATAAGCTTTTATCTGAGATTAACCCTTTTCCTATGTCTAGCCGAACACCGTCAGAAGAATTTTTTCTTTCAAATATTTTATTTTCTGACCTTTTATTAATTTCGTACAACCATTCTTCAAGTATTTCTTTAGAATTTACAACAACACCATAAGCATAATATGTTTTATCGTACTTCAACTCAACTTCTAGAGTAGCCCTTTCTTTTAGTTCTGTACATAGTTTATAAAAAGGGATTCCAGTGCTTGGGATGCCATTTATAACTATTTTTTTCAAAAGATTCAGTGACTTAACTAGATTAGATTTACCTGAAGCATTCGCTCCATATATTATTGATGACCTAAGAATTGAGATATCATCTCTCTTAACACCTCTAAACACGTGTCCATCATTTGTCGTTCCTTTTCCCGCAATTAACGAAAATTCAGTCGATTCGCCAAAAGAATAAGTATTGTCAACTGTAAATCTAATAATCATATAACCTTTTTTGTCGTTTTATTGTCGCAAATATACATATTTTCGTAAACTTTCGACAATTTTCCCGATTTTTTTACAGTACTGACCGACTAAAAAATGAAGAAAATATAGGGACTTAACCGAAGTCTCGTCCCTAAGTTGTAAATTTGGATTGTCAAAAACTAAATTTCCAACCATGGGCAAAGTTAGCGAAAATAAATTTGTCGGTCAGCCGATC
>JAKPZU010000137.1 GCA_029559915.1 Bacillota bacterium | reverse complement strand
ATCATTTATTGAATTTTTAATATTATAACGCTATAATATTAAAAAAGGTGTTACCTTGGTAACACATGGGAGATTCTATATGACTAAGAATATTAATTTAATCAGAAATACAGCACTGATAAAATCTTTATCAGATGAGGATATACTTACTAACGTAAAAAATGGAAAGTTTAAAGTTACGTCTTATAAGAAAAGTAGCGTTGTTCATTTTGATGGAGAAACATGCATTAAATTAGAAATAATCTTATCCGGCAAGGTTGTTGTAGATCGCATTGACGAATCTGGAAATCTGCTTACAATCTCAGCGTTTTACAAAGATGATATTTTAGGCGGAAACTTATTATTTTCAAAAAGTCCTTATTATCCTATGACTGTATCAACACAATTGCCCACGGATATATTAGAAATTGATAAAGAAGCGTTGTTTGAATTGTTTTGTAATAATCCTAGCTTTTTACGAACGTACTTGGAACTTACTTCCGACCGTGCATTCATTCTTGGAGATAAGATAAAGCATTATATCAATAAAACAATACGCGAAAGCATTATGAACTATCTCAATTACGAAAGTAAAAAACAAAAATCTAACCACATCAAATTAAATATAACCAAAAAAGCGCTTGCTGAAAGAATCGGAGTTCAACGTACATCTTTATCTCGTGAGTTGGCAAAAATGAGGAAAGATGGGCTTATACTATTCGATACAGATTCGATTACTCTTTTGAAAATAATGTAAACCTTATTGCTATTCCAGAGAAAACCGCCAACCAAGACGATGATTTATCTCCTGATTGACGGCCTGTCTCCAAATCTCGTTTATATTTCTACTTCAATTCCTGACTTAAACCTCACTACCACGTTGTTTTCAAATATAGTTGTTTTCTCAACTAAGAGTCTTACCAACTCTTCATCATAATCAAGACTCTTGTCAGCATGGTTTTCTATACCCCATGGTAATCACTCCACTCATCTCCCTCATCAACAAGTAAGTCAAAAAGTAAGGATTCATCGGCTTTGCTGTATTTTTTAATCTCCATATATTCACCGCCTATTTTTTGCTTTTCCTGAAATCAGCCAGCAAGAAAACTGCCTCAAATATTTCGTCCGAACACAAGTCAAAAACAATAGGAAAGTATTTCAGTTTTCCCATTTGTTGTGAATCCGATATCATTAGCTTAACCTCACTGTCAAGCGGAAGACTCAATACCTCTGCACGGGCTATTTCGGGGAAATAAATAGTCACCTTAAAAAAGCCGTCCCAAATTGATAGCCAGAAAATAGTTGTTTCATTTTGACCGCCTCGAACGCCCCTCCACTTGAAAAGTCCCTTTGCCAACCACGCTTTTCCGTCGTTGTAGTAACGCCAATCTATTTGAATATCGTGGCTTGCAATTTCGTTGATAAACTTTATATAGGCGTTGTTCGCTTCTCCAAGTGCCTTTGCAATAACATCACTTGACGGTGCGATATCAGGATTTCTGAGCATTTGTTCCGTACTTTTCATGCCAATAAACTCCCCAATTCTGTTTTCAGCATAGTATCAGCAGTATCCCATTTTACTGCTCAAATATAATCATCATTATGCCGGCTTAATGATTCCTTCTTCAAACAGAGCTTCAAATGTATTTACTGCCCCGCCATGCTCAACAATCTTTCCATCAATCAGCTTATCAATATCAACACCTGTCATCCGCAGCTTTTTGCCAGTGGGCTTCATGCCCAGCCACTCACCCAGATGTGTACCCTCCATAATAAATTCTGAGATTACTGTATCGCCGTCAGTGTATTGGCGAATAATTTTCATTTTCAAATCTGGGTAAGTTTTCCGAACTTCAATCATATGTTGTTTCATACCCTCTATACCTACCGGAATAATTCTTTCACCTATTCTTACAATACAGTTATCTGCAATGTAATCAGAAAGTTCATCAATCAAGTTGTTTGAAGTGATATATTCATAAAAATGTTTAATTATTTTCATATTATCCATGCCAATACTGCTCCTTTCATCTGGTGCGCTTTTTTTACAATCACACCTTTTCCAATTCTGATTTTATTAGCTTAAGAATATAATCAGCACTTTCTTCGTCTATCTTATGCAGAAAAGCCATACTTCTGCATTTCTTGTATTCCACTCCGTCCATTATAAAGGTATATCCTGCCGAACATATAGGCGAACAGGTACCGCCCACCAGCTTTTTACAATCACCTGATTTAATGATTTCCTTTTTCATTTTATCTGGGAAATCATTCAAGATAGCATCATAGGCACTTATACCTGCGGCATAAATCCTTATCTTTATGCCTGTTTTCCTAAAAACATAATTCAATAATGATTTCCCTGAGCCCGGAAGCATATATGTGGTAACATATCCGTTCTTTGCAGGTTCAATCTTTCTCTTGCACTCTTTCCCCAAAAGATAATCGTCTAATTCAAGAACAAACTCCTGAAGATTCGGCGGAACCTCGTTTAAAAATAGTGTAAACTTTTCGTTCATAATTGGCCTCCTTATTTTTAGTTTCCGCAATGTTTGTCAAACATCCAACCTGACCACACAACCTCAAAAAACTCCGAAAAAACATCTAAATCGACCACTCGCGAGCGCTGACATCTAACCCGACCACTCGCCGAGCACCAACATCTAACCTGACCACTTGACTATCAAAAAGTGCCTTTTTGGACTTGTTTCCGCGAAGCGATATTTTCATGTTTTTCGCCTGGTGGGTTTCATACCCATATCTGCTAAAACCCTTGATATATAAGGGTTTTCAGCTCTCTCAATCTTTTACCCTTGACATCAATACTACGCACTCAACGT
>JAKPZU010000119.1 GCA_029559915.1 Bacillota bacterium | reverse complement strand
GGAAAGTAAAATTTCCTGAAGATTATGTTTCGAGGAATGGAAAACAAGAGTTTAATAATTTAATTGCTATCGCTAATTCTAAAAATGAGTACTGGCTAAAGGAAACTGATGACAAAGATAGGATTGAAATAGCTGTTGAATTCATAAAGGCTTTGGCCTAGAGTCTTTATTTCACTTGATTGGTATTACACACTATAAAGATGATGAAACTTCAAGAAAAAATTAAGGGCAAATCAATAAATCGTAAAAGAACAGGAAATAAGCAGATGCTTATTTGAAAAAGTTGATTTGTTCCCTTGAACGTTCGTTTTCGGGGAAAATGCCCAAAAACCCATTGATATATTCCCACGAAGCGATAATTTCGCGATTTTCACACATCAAATTTTTACTCTCAAACCTCGAAAATCCCTTATTTACTGGACTTTTCACACGCTCACTATTTCACCCTTAACATCAATACCACGCACTCAACGTGGAACGAGCCGCTTGGATTGATGTCTTGGGCTAATTTTTTGAACCTTACGTTTACGGGAACATGTCAATGAGTTTTTCGGACATTTTTGAAAAATCGCTGTTCACGGGAACATATCTACGCAGGAAGTATATCAGCATAGCCCATTGAAACCTAAAATATGACTCTTGAGGAATAAGTCGTCTTCCTCCACTACTTTACTTTTTTGATTTTCAAGCATGTCTTTAGCAGATCATTCCTAAAGTCAATGTCAAATTCCCTGTAATGCTGGCTTTCTCCCCATTGCCGCATTGATTCATGTTCCGGATGCTTAAGGTCATTCCATGCTTCAAGAAATTCTTTGTAACCGCCAAAACCACCTACATCTTCCGGCGGACAAGCCCCCGCGCCTGCAAGTATTATAGGGTAACCAAACTCATAATCTTCAATGGTTTTTTCCAGTTCAATTTTATGTCTCCAATAATCGCCAAAGTCATAAATGTACTCAAGGGTCTTATATTTTTCCAGATAGTTATCAATTTTGACCGTTTGAGGCTGTCTAACGGTTGTTTCAATTATCCTGGCTATAATGCCATGAGGGTCTTCCTTTCTTGTTGGCTTTTTGCTTTTGTACTTGGCAGAGTAAAATTTAAATACCTCATAGGATTCTTCGTCATTTGTAATTCTGAGTTTCTCCTGCGGAAACTCAAATTCATAAAGATGATAATCCCGCCAACCCATTGAAAATTGTATTGTGTCATGCAGGCGTCTGAAGGTAACATCCGCCGGGATAACTACCCTTCTCCATATTAGTGGTTCGGAATCAATTAATTCGATTTTTATCTGAAAGGCTTTCATCACTTTCACCTGAATTCCTTTCCCGTTATTCTTTTAATCACTTTACAGAACTGCCTCCATTCTTCTGGAAACTTATTGTCGCCATATTTTCTGACGGTTCTCCCGTCTGTAATTATTTCAACGCTCCATTGAGTCCCGTCACAGACTCCGGGTTCTACGTATTTTGCTTTCCAGTTCAGCAGATTGATCTCTTTTAAACTCTTAATGAATTCTTCTGCAGTTTTATTTCGGATGGATCTTGTACTGGTTTTTTCAGAACCACCCTCTTTGAACAGCCATGTAGTTTTAAGATTTTTCAAATCAATATCTACATGATAATACCCGCCAAAGTAACCACCCACTGATGCTTTAAGCCCTTTAATCTGACCGTATATGATGTCAAGCACCTGCTCCCGGTTCCACTCATTTTTACAATCCTTGCAGTAGTATTCCGGACCGCCTTCTATAATGCAACAACCGCCCAATTTTACTTTTCCGGCTTCAGCTTCCTGAAAAAGCTTAAAACTCGGCATGCCATATACAATTTTAACCGAATTCTTAGACCCGCATTTAGGGCATTTTTTATAATTAACAGCCACTTTTCCGCACCTCTTTGCTACATAGCAGTCATTATTAATCCACTACTTCTTTGCCTTATCTATTTCTGAGGTCATACCTGATTTTTATTGTCGAACTATAACCGCTGGGAGTAGTATGTAAAACTTCATCACCAGGCATCATTTTCTCATACATAATCCTGCATATCTGCGGCATCCTGTTTTTCATACCCATCTGCTTATGAATATCCCCTGAAACCAAATCAATATAGTCCTCGCCTCGCAATTTTGCTTCCTGTAACAATTTTTCTATATACTGCCTTACATCATCGGCTGTTTTCCCTTGTGAACCCGTAGCTTCAACAGCCACCCTGACACTATCTTTTGCTCTTTGTACACGTGCTCTATGCCCCGTATTGTTTCTGTAACTATCGTTTCCAAATCTGGCAAGCCACACAACCCGCTCTAATTCTTCATCAGATAAAGGTTGTCCCAGCAAACCCTGTCTATTCCAAAGGCCGCTGTTTGCAATCTCAGACACAGGGCTATGCAAACCAAGCCAATTGCTGCTCGGGCCAAATGATGAATGCCTGTTTAGTGATGCAATAATACCTTCTTCTAACCTCAATCGCTCAGCTTCTTTATCAACCGGAAAACAAACAAAGGTGATGTTATCTCTTAAATATCGGCTAATTTTTGCCTCAAGTTCAGTTTCAAGCCCTTCATTTATTAAGTGTCCATAGTTTCTTTCGTTTTCAGAATTATGCATATCAATTTCCCACACTTGTAAATATGGATCCGATGCCATTTTCAAAAAAGCCCTACCGATATTTTTACGGAAAATACTACCGTCAGCATCCTCTTTCACAAAGTGATCTCTTAATCTTTGCAACAAACGGTCTTGACCTCTATGGGTACCTACTCTGACTATTCTATCCATACCATGATAATTCTCGCCTTTTTCAAACATTATATATATACCATTTTTATAAGGAATACTGTTAATTATTGACCAATCCAGACGAGGCAAACTATTAAAAAGCATATGAAGAACCTTTGTTTTATCCGATTCTTTTTCAAGCTTAATCAATCTCTCTAACTCTGGAATCCATTCCCCTTGACGTTTACCTTTCAAAGGAAGCCAAAAATGATTCATATGGGGCAACAAATTTTCATGATAAACTTCACCAGCTAAAACAATAAACTCATCATGCTCTAGATCTGAAACCTTTCTTAATTCGTTTAGCACCATTTCTGCCCATGCACGGCGTTCCTGAGTACTTTTATCTTTCAAGGTTTCATTATAAGGTTCGATAATCATGTTCTCTGGTATTAAGCCATATTTTGCAGAAAGGATAAATATTTTATCTGCAATAAGCTTTGCAAAAGAAAAGGCCAGCTGAAACCGCGAGCTTTCTGAATATAAATCTTTTGCTTGGCATTTATATGATTTTTTCCTACTTGTGCAAGAAATCAAAGCAATTTTCATTTTTGTTCGCCACCTATAATTTAAATCTTAAACAAATCGAAACATGCGCTATTTCAGCATGTCCCAATTATTCAAATGATTGTTAACATCAAGTCTTTTCTCAGACTTCAAGCTATGTTCATAACTACCAGAGCGATGTTCGAAGCTTTTGCTATAATAAAATTTAATTATTAAAGGTTTTTTGGCATCAGGTTTGAAGACCTTTATATCGCAAACTATATTTCATAAGGAATTCGAATCCGGATTCCGATTGCATGATGAATAACTCATCAGTTAATCAATCCTTTTACTCAATGCTATTCATTATCTCTTTCATGCTGTCAATTAAATAGTCCTTTTCAGAATCTGACACCTCGCTGTTCTCTTGCAGTCTGGCAATATAGGATTTAATAATATCTTTGGATTTTACAAAGCTGATGTTTCCAGGCAAATTGCTGAGTATCAATTGAGCGTCTATAAATGCGCCCATACTATTAATAACTTGATTCATTAATTTTTCTGCTTGTTCGATGTTCCCGTTTTTCATTGCTTCTTTTGCAGAAATACTAAGGCTACGGATGTCTTCTCCCCATATCGCATATCTTGATGGAGTTGCCTTGCAGTCTTCATCACATGAGTCAAAAATCGCTCTTTCTAACCTGGCCATGAACATGTTTTCACTGTTGTGTTCTTTTACTCTCGTGATTACTACGGGAGCATTTCTGT
>JAKPZU010000115.1 GCA_029559915.1 Bacillota bacterium | reverse complement strand
GTTTATCTGCGCCATATAATCCTTATGGCTGATGTGCCCGTTGTAAAATTCCCAGGATTCCGAAGTTTTTCCGGTGGAATAAATTCCCCAGTGAATGAATATTCCCAGTTTGGCATCGCTGAACCATTGCATTTTATTGGCGTCTGAGGCTGGTGGACTGACCTGAGCCTGTATTCCGATGCCTGAAACAAGGAATAATAAGATTAACACCGGGATGTTTTTACACATTGTTTGCATTTGACAGTTTTTTTAACTCATACAAAAATACAATTATTTCAATTCGGGAAACCCGGGGTTAATTCCCTATGGGTAACGATTTGGTTGCTGTAGAAAGATTATGCTAAATTGAAGTCGAAACTTTTGTTTTTAGTGGCATTTTGCAAATAAATTTGCAATGCCATGTAAATGAAAAATGACCCTAATCGGGTCATTTTTCTGATGGTTGCGGAGAGACAGGGGATGTTTTTCCCAAGTTTCAGCGCTGTATGTCAGATAGTTATAATCGCAAATGTCACGTGGACACCTTTTGGACACCTTTTTAAAGAACGAAAAAAACTTCCCACTTGTCTCCTTATTTGCGGAGATTTTAATGTGAAACAAAGATAAGAAAAAAATGAATTAAAGTGCAAAAGGATGTAAAAAAAATTACAGGGCAAAAACGCTTAAGGGATAAGATATACCGTTATATTATTACAATTTTAATTAAAATTAACCGCTGGAAATCATCTTCAAGATAGATAATGCGATCAGGTGCAAAACAATTGCCAATAAAAATCTATCTTAGATGTAGCTTTTTGCCTTTGATTATTGAAAAATAGGGGGTATGTTTGGGGAGAACTGTATGAGGTGATTCATACAAAGTCAGATAACGTATTATGGGTATGTATTGAAGATTCATCATTATAAAGGAGTTATGCGTCACCCTATGAAAAACTGTGTTAAAACATAAAGTGAGAAAATGGCAAAAACTAAAGAAGACAGAATTAAAACTGTTTATGGCGGAGGTGGACACGTTGTAATTTTAGGTGCTGGTGCGAGCATTGCTTCGACTTTAAGAAATCCAGAACCTAATGGCAAACGACTACCCTCGATGGACAATTTTATTGACCTTGTTGGACTTTCAGACATATTAGACAGTCTTCCTGAAAAACTGAAAGCAAAAAATTTCGAGCAACTTTATACCAACTTACATAATGACAATCCAAACTCAGATGAAATAATTGAAATACAAAATCGAGTTTATGAGTATTTCAAGAATATGAAATTGCCAGAAAATGAAGCGACCATATATGATTTTTTAGTTCTCTCACTTCGTCCAAGAGACCTAATTGCAACATTTAATTGGGATCCGTTTTTATATCAGGCATTTTGTAGAAATGGTCATATAGCAGACATGCCGTATTTATCATTTTTACACGGTTCTGTTTCTATAGGTTACAGCAGAGAGGACAAAAGATGTGGACCAGTTGGAATGCAAATGAGAAGAGACGGTGGTGTATTTGAGCCAAGTCGACTTTTATATCCTGTAGCACAAAAAAAATATACAGAGGACGAATTTATCAGCATGGAATGGGCCAGAGTAAAAGCATGGCTTCACGAGGACAGCACAAAGCGAGTTACTGTGTTTGGTTATGGTGCACCAGACACTGACGTTGAAGCTATAAGTCTCATGAACATAGCTTGGGGATCTGCAAGTAAAAGAAATATGGAACAATTTGAAATCATAGATATAAGACCAGAAGAAGAAGGTGTGAAACGTTGGAACAATTTTATTCACTCACACCACTATGACTACACAAATGACTATTTTAGTTCTTCGCTTGCATACAATCCAAGACGGACATTTGAAAGTTACGTTCAACATAATTTACCTATGACATTTGCCGAGGCTTTTAGTGAATCTAATCCTGTACCTAACGACATTAAGACATTAAAAGAACTCTGGGATTGGCATAAACCATTAGTTGATGCTGAAAATGAATGGAAACAAACTAACAAAAATTAAAAATAATATGAAAAAATTAGGAATTAAAGCACTAGTAATCACAGTGATGACTTTTGCGGTTATATTGATAACGTCATTTACGATTACCAGTAATGGCAAGGATTGTGATGATGTGAAATCTTATGCAGATGATGCTTATTCGTATTTTAAGAAAGCGTACAATGCTAGTTCTCTTGAGGATGCTCAATACTATGCAAAAAAGGGGATGAATGCAGCGTCTAATGCAGAAGATGAGGCTGATGACAGCGATTGTGACTGCGATGATGCGGAAAGTGCTGCAAGTGATGCTTATTCGTATGGTAAAAAGGCTTACAATTCTGACAATTTATCTGATGCACAATACTATGCAAAAAAAGCTATGTACTCAGCATCAGAAATTTCAGATGAAGCTGAAGATTGCGAAAATGAATAAAGGGCGAACGCATAACAAAAAGTAAACTCCATAGCCCTGCATGCCCGACATCATAGGCTAAACCCAGGGCTACGTAGCTTACTTGCAACCGTTAAGTACAAGCATAAAAAGAAAAAACATAACATAAATTAATAACCAAAATGGACGCAGGAAAAAGAACCATCAATGACATTTTCAACGGGAATAGAATTTTAGAAATACCATTTTTTCAAAGAGCATATGTTTGGGGAGAAAACCAATGGGAAAGACTACTTGAAGACATGGAATTAGTAACCTTTTCTCAAAAACCATATTTTTTAGGTTCTGTAATTTTAAAACAGCAGCAAACAACATCTGGCAATGGCGTTGGAGATATTAGAACATTGATTGATGGACAGCAAAGATTAACAACACTTAATATTTTCTTTAAAGTTCTTTGCTTAAAGACAGATAAGAATTCATCTTTTGAAAGACGTTTTAAATTAGAAAATGAAGAATTGGCTTTATGGCACAATCACAATGATATTGAATCATTTGAAAGAATTCTACATTTAGAAAAACTTGAAGAAATAGATGAAAAAGATGGTATTACAAGAGCATATAATTTCTTTAAAGAGAAAGTAAATCCTGAGAAATTGGATTGGCAGACAATTCTAAATAACATCATGTTTGTTGGAATTGATTTAGGAGTAGAGGAAGACGAGCAGCAAATATTTGACACAATAAATTCACTTGGAGTAAGATTAACGACAGCTGAACTTCTAAAGAACTACTTTTTCAGCAGGAATGAATCTGACTATTATAATAAATTTTGGAAAAACATCTTTGAAAAAGATGATGAAACTAAAAATTATTGGGACAGAGAAATAACAACTGGTCGTGTGAAAAGAACCTTCATCGATTTGTTTTTTTATTCTTATCTACAAATCAAAATTCAGGAACTAGAATTAAAAGTAAGAACGGAAGATAAAGTTGAGTATTCAAAAGTTGAAACCCTATTTGACTCGTACAAAAATTTCATTAAAAATTATGGCTTAAGCAAAATAGATATTCTGACAGAAATTAAAGAATATGCTTTATTATTCAAAGAAAACTTTGATTATGAGATTGTTGAAAGTGAGCTAACAGATGAATATGGAATCGAAAGAATCAATGCAATAATTTTTGGATTGGACACATCAACTCTTATTCCTTATGTATTATTTGTCCTTAAAAATGTAGTCGACAACAATCAAAAACAAAACTTATTTGAGTTTTTAGAAAGCTATGTGATGAGAAGAATGGTTGTTCACGCAACAACTAAAAATTACAACCAATTATTTACAGACAGATTCATCTCAAACAAAATATTAACAAAGCAACAATTACAGGATTATATTAATTTGCGTTCAGACAAAGTGAACTATTTACCGACTGATGAAGAATTAAAAGCGGGTTTCGACAATGCTATTCTTGTTAATAAGCAATCTGCCGGTATTATATATTTCATTGAATCAAAAATTAGAAATAGAAGTCGACAAGCAACTCAATTATTAGGTATTAATAAATATAGCCTAGAACATTTGATGCCAAAAAAATGGGAAAATAATTGGGAACTTCTAGAAAATAAGGAAGAAAGAGATTTTAGAAATCGCAAACTACTGACATTAGGAAATTTAGCAATAATAACTCAATCATTAAATGCTTCAATACGCGACGCAGACTGGGAAACTAAAAAGAAAGGAAAAGCAAATAAAGCAGGATTAAGTCATTATGCTGGTGGAATCGAAACACTTGCTCCATATCTTGAAATTGACATTTGGAATGAATTAGAAATTGAAAAACGAGCAGATTTATTGTATCGAAAATCAATTGAAATATGGAAGTTAGAATAAGTGGATGAAAATGCCAATGTCTAACAAAGTAGTTCTGTGTCCTTCGGACAGGAACGCTCTCCGAAATCCGCCCCCGACAACATGTACCAACCGTTACCTGCAATGGTGAAAAAACCAACTGCATACAATGAAAACTTATAAATATGGATTTTAGATTACCGACACCAAAAAATTGGTAAGATTTTGAGAGTGGTGGAAAAAACTTTATTGGTAAAAAATTAATATTGTATACGCTGTAAGCAAGAGAATTCATAACTTAATGAAATGGATGCAATCCCAATATTGAGATGTATTTATTGCATGAGCATCAGTACTCCAATTGTTAATAAATTTATCCCCCTTGAAAATCAATTAATTACACGTAACACGTTGATTTACAGATGGAGTAAAGATATCAACATTTTACAAAATGAACTGACTGCATTATATTTTTGTGCAAAGCGGTGCAAAATTTACTATTAAACGATAATTTTTTATGGATAGCGGGTGTTTCAACAGGGTTGATGTAGATATTTTTAACGAAATTTTGAAAGAAAAGTATGATTACGAGAAGTGTTCAAATAAAAGTAAAGCTTACCTGCTTGGAAAAGTACAGGAGATCCAGACGGTAGAAATTCAGATTACCGGAACAAACAAAAATAAACGTCAATTGCTGGATGGCATGGATGTAAGTCAATATGGATTTAAGTCGAAAAACGATCTAAAAGCTGAATTTCATTTTGATTCGGATGAAGATAAAACAACGATCCACCTGATTCCAACAAAAGTTTATGAGCTGGAGGACAAGGTCCGTGAGGCTTCAAATCCCGAAAACAGTTGTCACCAGATGGCTGTACTGCTGTCAGATGCATTTGAGAGATTAAAAGTAAAGGCAATGCACGTAATAAAAGTATCGAGTAATGAGGAACAAGTAAGGCATTATGCAAAGAAGAATATTCAGGTAATTACCAGAATGTGTTATGAAGGAAAGGTGCGTTTGGAAAAAATACAAATTATCGGCAGCCAGGAAGCCATATTCAGCGTATATCTTCAGAATATTTTTCTTATGAATGTGCTGGCGTATTTGAATAACATGTTTAGTCATTATTACGTCGATAAAAGATTCAATGAAAAGGATTTTAAAATTAAGATGTACGAAACCTTTGAACTGAGCAAGTTTGTTAAAGCGAAATCATTTCAGTCAAATATGGTAGCAGAGGAACCAAAGCTCACCTACCTGACCAGATTGAAGTTAAAATGGAATAAGAAGATTAATGTTCTTGCAACCTTGATTTACGAATTGCTGAAGTTGCGTGATGAGAATGGGGAACCATGGCTTGAGGGTGACATTAAGCTCATCAGCGAGATTGTTCACGAGCATGTGGTTGATAAAAACAGAAAACCCATCAGTAAGGATACATTTCATACTTGCCTCAAAGACAGTCGGGAAGAAAAACGTGCAAACGAAGGGAATAGAATCAAAATTGAAGATATTTTGCCCGACCTGGAAGAAAATTGAAAATTTGACCGGTTTTAGCCCCCAAAAAGTCCCCGAAAATCGTAGTGAAATCTTCGCTTTTTTCCGGGGACTTTTTGTTTTTCTCCGGGGACTTTTTTTGATGAATTGAATAAAACATTGTGTTTCAACAGAATAAGCGCTGGGGACTTTTTGGGGTACTTTTTCTATCCGCTTTTCGTAATGATTAGATTTCCAAAGGATTAAAGAAATCTTATTTCTGGGGACTAATTGGGGACTTCAGGGACTTTTTTTTGTGCATATTATTGTGAAGGTTTTTGTTGCAACAAAATCAATTTAATTCCGAATGGGCCAATTCGGGATTGCATTGTTAAATTTTAAAACCTTTACAAAAATGGAAGTAATAACAATTGATTCTCAAATTTTTCAGCAATTACTGGAAAAAATCAGCAACATCGAAGGTAAAGTTATGGAGCTGAAAAGCGGTAAAGAAATTCGACTCAGCGAAGAATGGCTCGACAATCAGGATGTGATGATGTTGCTCAATGTGAGTAAACGAACCCTGCAGACCTATCGCGACGAAAGAATGATTCCGTTCTCGCAGGTAGGTAACAAAATCTATTACAAAGCCAAGGACGTGGAGAAGTTCCTGGAGAAGTTTTACAATACGGTAGTGAATTTCTAATAGCACCACCATGACACCACTAAGCATATTCGAAAACTTCAACAATGTGGTTGGCGATAGGAGCTTTGATGTGATTGCCGAGGCTATCAGAACCGGCAAGGTGCGCGAAAAGGTTGAAATGCTCAGGCAGTTGCTGCAGGAGGGTAATCAGAAAGAATACTCTCAAAGCAAAAAGCAACTGCCGGCATTCACCCCATCGGGCCGGTTCGAAGGAGGACGCAAAGCCGAGTTCCTTCAGGAATACTCCAGGCTGATCATCCTCGACATCGATAAGGTGGAGAACCTGGCCGAGATCACAGAAAAAGCAAGAAATTGCCATTACACCTACGCATGCTTTGTCAGCCCGGGAGGAAACGGACTGAAGATACTGGTGAAAACCGACAACAGCGTGCAAAAGCACCGCGAAGCATTCCTCAGGGTGCAGCAATACTACGAGAAACTGCTCAACACAGTAATCGATCCTTCAGGCAAAGACGTAACCCGTCTTTGCTTTTTTTCGTGGGATCCGGAAATCTACCGGAACCCGGAGTCAGAAACCTTTAATATCACAAGCGACATGAGCATAAAAAGCGATATAGAAAACCTGATAGAGAAAATCGAGAACCGCCGCCTCGACATCACCTCCAACTACGACGACTGGGTGAAGATCGGCTTCGCCATTGAGAGCGAATTCGGAGAAAGTGGCCGGAGCTATTTTCACGACATCAGCAAGTTCAACCATGATTACAACTCTGAAAGCTGCAACGAGCAATACAACAAATGCCTGAAGAACAACAATTCAGGCGTAACTATTAAAACCCTGTTCCATATTGCCAAACAGCATGGGGTTACAGTGAGTTCCTTGAATAAGAGGATTGAGACAAACGAGGAAAGCAAAGAAAACTCCCAAAGCAAACCAAAGCTCACTTCGAACAAATTTCTGATTACAGAGGAATATCTTTCGAGAAACTTCGATTTGAGAAACAATGTAGTCAGCAACAAATTTGAATACCGCCGGAAAGGGGAAATCGAATGGGAGGAGATGAACGAAAACAATATGTTCATTCAGCTGCAGAAAGATGGAATCAATATCAGTCTGAACCATTTGGTGGCCTTATTGAAGTCCGACTTTGTGAAGAAATACCATGTTTTCAGGGAGTACTTTCAACGTTTGCCTCAATGGGACGGAAACACCGACCATATTAAAAAGCTCACTTCCTTTCTTCAGACAGATGACCGCCAGAGATTGGAGAATCATTTTAAGAAGTGGCTGGTGAGAACAGTGAAAACTGCCATTGACGACCAGTATTTTAATAAACAGGCATTTGTTCTGGTAAGCATGAAGCAAAATAGTGGCAAGTCCACTTTTTGCCGTTTCCTTTGTCCACCAGATTTGAAGGACTACATTGCCGAAAGCATTGCCACCGACAAAGACAGCCTGATAGCCATCACCGAAAACTTTCTGATTAACCTGGACGAGCTTTCTCAGGCCGATAAAGCAGAGATTAATGCATTCAAGTCCTTGTTCTCAAAAGAAAAAGTAAAAGCCAGGCTGACCTATGACAAACGCCCTACGGTACATTCCCGCCGGGCCAGTTTCATCGGATCCACCGACCGCTGGGAGTTCCTTACCGACGAGAACGGTTCTGTTCGTTGGTTATGTTTT
>JAKPZU010000231.1 GCA_029559915.1 Bacillota bacterium | reverse complement strand
TAATTTGGTTTAATGTGTTTTCTCTTAGAAAATTTTTTCCGGTAAACGCAGCAATACGTCATTTCGGCGGGCTCAGTGCGGCGCCGTGTATTGCTGCGACTGGTTGCGGAGAAGCGCGCCGCCTTCATATAACACGGGGCATAAGCGGCGCTCCCTATGGTCGCTTGGGCTACGCCAAATTTTCACCTCCGCTATCGCTACGGTGAAAACTTCTTATGCCCCGGGAACGTTGTGTGAAATTCCCGCCAATCAAGAAACCCGCCATCCGTGGCGGGTTGAGAAAAGTAGGAATGAAACAAGACGTTCAGGAGAATCCGCATTCTGACCGTTTGATAAAAACAGCGGTAAAAACAAAGGAGGCCTATTATGGCTAAGTGTAAGTATTGTGGTTCTACCACAAGTGCAGGTGGTTCATGCAGCAAGAGCCCGTCAAAGTATCATGTTGTTGAGATCGATGGTAAATGTATTTACTGCGGCTCAACTACAAGCGCAGGTGGATCTTGTTCAAAAAGTCCTCATAAATATCATGAGGTCAATGCGGGACCGAAAAAATGCATTTATTGCGGGTCTACAACAAGTGCTGGCGGTTCCTGTTCAAAAAGTCCCACTAGAGGTCATGTACTGGGACGCTAAACTCAATGTGTAGTCATGCTGTTCAGATTTGTACAGTATGACTACATCAATTCAAGGAGATATTATTATGGCTTTTGTCGAACCGATTACAATAAAAGATGCAATAGATTCCGTGCACCGAAAAAAATATCTGCTACCTGCGATACAAAGGGAATTTGTATGGAGCACAGACCAGATAGAAAGATTATTTGATTCCTTAATGAGAGATTACCCCATAAATTCATTTTTATTTTGGGCAGTCGACAAAGCCAATATCTCAAACTACCAGTTTTATGAATTTATTAGGGAATACCATGAAAGAGACAGCAGACATAACCCGAAGGCTGATTTGAACGGAGAAACAGGGATTACGGCAATACTCGATGGCCAGCAACGGTTAACATCACTATATATTGGATTAAAAGGAACATATGCCTACCGTTTACCACGGAAGAGATGGGATAATGATTCTGCATTCCCAAAAAGAAAATTATGTTTGAATTTACTATCGCCAGCAGAGAATGGCGACTTAGAATATGACTTCAGGTTCCTTACAAAAAATGAATACGAACATAGAGATGATGATCATTTTTGGTTTGTAATCGGCGATATACTTGATTTAAAAGAAGCTGTAGATGTAAATGACTATCTCCTTGATAAAGAAATATCAAATTTTGGGAAAGATAAAGCACGCTTCGCAAATAAGGCATTATTTAAACTTTATGAAATAATTCATAAAAACAAGTCAATTAATTTCTTTCTTGAGAAGGACGAAAGTCTTGATAAAGTGCTCAATATTTTTATCCGAGTTAACAGTGGCGGTACGCAATTAAGTTATTCAGACCTATTGCTTTCTATAGCTACAGCCCAATGGAAAGAAAAAGACGCTCGCGAAGAAATTACTTCCTTTGTTGATGAAATAAATTCAATCGGTGACGGCTTTAACATTAATAAAGATTTTGTTTTGAAATCTTGTCTTGTTCTTTCAGATTTTAAGGATATTGCTTTTAAAGTCGATAATTTCAATCAGCAGAATATGCTCAAAATTGAAAAGTCATGGGATAAAATCTCGGAATCTATAAAATCCTCTTTTTTACTTTTGGCAAGCCTTGGATACCATAGAGAAACCCTTACATCAAATAATGCCATTATACCCATTGCTTATTACCTCAATAAAATTGGTAATCCTGAAAATTATTCGATCGCATCGAAATATGAGATTGATAAACGGATGATTTTCAAATGGCTTGTCATTGTTTTACTGAAAAGAATATTCAGCGGACAACCAGATAATGTTTTAAGACCTATAAGAGAAGTAATCAGCAGTTCAGCGAATGGTTTCCCGTATGCGGATATTTTTGATAAACAGAAAGGGACGCCAAAATCACTTTCATTTGATGAAGATGAGATTTCAAATCTCTTTTACTATCAGTATGGGCAGGCGTATACTTATTCGATTTTAGCGTTTATTTATCCCTCTCTAGATTTTAGAAATAAATTTCATCAAGACCATATTTTCCCAAAAAGTTTATTTACAGCAAAGCGACTCCAAAAGTATGGAATACCTGATGCAGATATTCAATTCTACTTGGAAAACTATAATTGCATTGCAAACCTTCAATTGTTGGAGGGAATACCTAATCAAGAAAAATCAGGGAAAGAGTTTTCAAAGTGGATTTTGGAAAAGTATCCTAATGAAAATGATAGAAAACAATACATGGAAAGGCACTATATCCCTGACTGCTCACTAGAAATGACAAACTTTAGAGAATTTATAGAGAAAAGGAAAAGGCTTATTGCAGATGCGTTTAAAAAACTTATTGAATGATAATGCAGAAGAGTTTCAATTCGCCGTCCATGGCGAATTGAAAGATTGGCGGGAACATCACACAACAGCGTGTAGTCGGTTCGGGCGGAGTCCCGCCCTCTCCCAAATTGCCTACGCTACGCTGCGGCAACTTCGGCTACACGCGGAACGTTGTGCGAAAAACCGCGCCAAAAACAAAGTTGACTAAATAATATATATTGTAAATAAAAAACTTAATCCCGCCCCCAAGACGCCCGCCGTCCATGACGGGCTGAAGAAAATGAGGTAGAATAAATGGATGAATTGATTCATAAGATCAAGGAAATAATGATTGATGTTGCAACTGGCAAAGCAAGAATCGAAGAAACGAATAATCAGTATCAATCAATCTATAATGAATTAGATTCTTTGTATCAGTCAAATCAAGTGAAAAATCCTAATCCATATACTGATTTATGGGAGTTTCATCATTACTGGAAAGAAAAACTCCCACAATATTCTGATAGACGCGCTTATGTCATAAAACTATACAAGAAAGCATCATCAAAAGCGGAAATGAGTATTGATTTTTGGGCTGTGATTCATCCAGCAATCAGAAGTGTTTCGAAGAGCCGTTTTGAAAGTAACCACTTTGCTGATTCAGTAGAGGCTGCACTCAAAGAAGTAAATGTTCGTGTAAAGAATGTTTTCATTACTCTAACGGGACAAGAAGAAGACGGTGCGTCTTTAATGAAGAAGGCATTTTCTGTAAATCGTCCAGTCATACAATTAGATGACATTGGTAATGAAACGGGAAGAAACATTCAACAGGGGTACATGGAGTTATTTTCCGGGTCTATGATTGGTATTCGAAATCCAAAAGCACATGCCAATATCGATATTACGAAGGAACGAGCTATTCATTTCCTATTTTTGGCAAGTCTACTAATGTGCAAACTAGATTAAGCGAGTTTATAAATGGCAGAGAAAGAAGCAAAAGCACG
>JAKPZU010000053.1 GCA_029559915.1 Bacillota bacterium | reverse complement strand
CCGAGTGTCGGAGTACAACATAAGGCTTCGCCTTTTGAATTCGTTGTCTTGCATGGTGTCATGCCGTACACAAAAGGTGCTATTCTCCGAGAGTCGGAGGTCATCACAAGGCTTCGCCTTATGAATTCTTTTTCTGCATGGTCTCATGCAAAAGATCAAAGGGGCGAAAGTCTCAGTCGCCGACTCTCGCCCCTTTGCAACCCCCTCACGCTCTTTGTCGCGCAGAACTCGCCGAACCGCTTTCAGCGGATTCGGCTCAGACAGAACCCTGCGCTCCGATCAGAGATAAATTTGCCTTCGGCAAATTCTGTTTTTGTTTCTCCCATTCGTCTCTTTCTGAAGTGCTTAGCGCACTTTTACGTGTAATTATTTCTTCCTCATGATATCTCAACTTGCAATCAACTCAACTCTATTCATTTATTTCAAAAGTATACTTTACCTAGAAATAAATGAACAACAGATTTAAAATATTTTATCACTTAATAATTCTGAATATTTTCAGAAAACAGTCTTTGCCTCTAATCGTTAATCCGCTGATAATTCTATTCGAGTTCGTTAAATATCCGATTTGTTTTTTATCCCATTGTTTAGCGTCTATATATTGCGAATTGCCGACATAACAGCCAAGCCAAATGAATACCGAAATGTTGAAAACGATTATAAGCATTGATATTACTTTTGTGAATTTTCTAAAAGATAATTTTCTTAAGACGAAACCCGCTGCTATCAAAAATAATGAAACCAATACGGAATAAAACAGAGTCCAGAAGATTTTATAATCATACCATCCGATCTTTGACCATCCGCCGATTCTTGAAAATGATTCACCTGATGTATGCGGATAAAACAGAGGAATGCCTTTCCACACGCCCGGAGGCTGAGGCAGATCGGCAATTAAATGAGATAAAACCGATAAAAATATCAGTGAAAATAAAAAGAAAACAAATGAATGAAGATTTGATATTTCTCTTTTATTAAACAAACGTTTTAAAAATACTAAAACAACTGAGAGAAATGATATTACAGCCGACAATGCAGACACAAATAAAACTGAATGAGTTATTCCCCTATGCCCGGTATAAACATCAGTTGATAAATAATTTCCGAAAAAAGAATCAGCATCCGGAATAATAGCGAATATTCCGGACATGAAAATTATAAATAAATACGGCAGATATTTTTTCTTAAAAAAAGTCTGTAGGGCATAAAAAATATTTCCAATAGAAAAACCGATAAATAAATGTTCGGGAGGCGTCATTTTTTCTCCAAAATTATTTTCTCATTTCCGCTTCGCGCATGAAATAGGACATGTGTCAGGTGAATACCATCATTGTACACATGTTACGTAGTATTTCATCATCTATCTTCCCTCAGCCAATAGTTTAAGAATTTATACGCAATTACATTAAAGATCCCTTTTTTTGGAGCAGTAGTCTGCTTACGCAGATAATCATAATTAAAATGCATTTGCTTCTCTTCATGTGTTCCCATAGGATTATTCGGATCCCAATGAATCATCATTTTATCATCATCAGCATCAAAATGAATATTATCAATATATTCTTTTGGCTGCAGAAACGCTGGCCGCTCCATGCTGTTTTTGATATACTCATTATTCGCCCAAACTTTTTTACCGTTTTTTGGAGCAATCCCCCTAGGCAACTGATATATTCTGTCATGTCCATATCTCTTTTTATCACTATATAATCCGTCAGTTCTATTATTTTGAATCTCTCCAACGCCATAGACTGCGGCTATATAAGCATCACCTATCTGATCAAGAAGATCATAATCGTTTGACTCAATCAGTTTATTAAATAGTTTTTCCAGTTTAGGAGTATATGCCCATTCCGGATATCCTGTTCCTGCTTCTCTTGTATCAGAACTACATATAATTTTATCAATGGTTTTCTGTTTAGCTTTTGCCGCCTTCTCATTGAATTTTTTCGCATAAATCATTCCTGATGATACAGCATTTTTATTCTTCTTTCGTTGTTGTTTATTATCGATTATTTGATTTACCTCCATTTATTTTAATCATATGCATTCTTACGAAATTATATAATCGCTGTTATAAAACGCTCTATTCCAGCTTCAAAACATCCCGTCTATCCGGGCGTTACCGCTCACCTATGCTTTAATTATTTATAAGATTACGGCAATTCTTTTTCGAAATGATCTTTACAGCTTCACAGCGGCCGCGCTCTCCGCTTGTATCTTTTGCTTCGCAAAAGGATACCGCTTCGATCGCTAACGCAGTTTCTACAGGATGCGGAAACTGACGAGACGCTTTCGTTGCGACATCGTGTCGCATATTGAAACGTCTCGTTTGTCGGGATCGTTCCGACTATCCGCGAGGAAGACGAAGTCTTCAGCGGGAAAACATAAAAATTACCTCAAAGATGTTTGCGAACATTTGCCTTTAAGCTGTTTCCGGAGCTGTCAGGCGTAGTGCACAGGAAGTGCACCAGTTTGGTGCGTCCATGGACGGGATACGCGCCAAAAGGACAGCGGAGCTTTTACAAAAATTGCATTTCTGGATCAATTACCTCAAAGCCGTCATTCATCTTATCACGCGCTGGCGCGCGATGGAAAATTTTGATTTCAATCGACAATGCTCGCCATTCAACGCATCTCCGCTTCGCGGTTGGATGTGGAGATGTGTCAGGGGAATACTATCATTGCACACACAGAAAAACTAAAATGAATATAAATTCAATTCTATTTCGCCTTTTTCGTTGAGAAAGAAATAGTAATTTCCACCTTCATTCTGCGTATTGGTTTTTGCCCAATAAATATTCTTGTATTTATACAGATGACCAGTTAATTCTATCTTTTTTCTTTTTTTATTATATTCGCCTTTTAATATTTTTGCTATACTATTCATTTTCTCTTCCGACATACTAAACGGATAACTTATATACATCTTAAAGCTTCCATTTTCCTTAAAATCAAATTCCACATCCGTATCTACTATCGATCCTTCATAATGTGAAATGTTCCAGTTCTCAACTTTTTTAAAATTATCCTTGTAACCAACATAATAATCAAATATCCAACCCTTTCTTCCTTTTTTACTTACGGAGTTAGATCTATAAGCACCTATGTAAATCCATTCTCCTTTGTTTCCATTTATAGTTTCCACTTTTGACGACTTTTTTATAAAACTGACTATTCTACCTTTTGGGAATCTGCCCATTGGATTTGATTTTTGATCCGGATATTCTCTAAACATTACGTCATCACCAAGAATTACGACATCAGAATAACTTTCAGCAAAAATCAAATTAAACGTAACCAATAAGAAAAATAATAATGCCAATAAACCGTTTTTATATTCTATATTCATAATTCCTCCTTAAGTTTCTTATGGCTTTAACGAATAATGCCAATGCGGATTGGTATAATGAATGTTACTTGTAGGAGTATCCTCTGGGTCATCTCCCCATCTGCCATTACTATAATAGTTTAATTTATGCGGATCCAATAACATTCCTCGTGCACTCCCTCCATATACAGACACATTATTCATCAATGTCGTTTCAAAATTTTGAACAAGACTATCCGTAGACATCGGTCCATGCGAACTGCCATTAGCAAAATTTAACTCCGTAACATCTATTCCATAAGTAACATTAGTATATGTACCGTCTGGATTCAGTTGACCATGCGTTTCTCCATAACTTTGAACTCTCGGTCTTCCCAATCCTTCAATGGTAATCCCTTTCACATCAGAATCAAAAGCAGATTTCGCAAGTAATCCGAATGTTTTAGAATCAATGGCATTTATAACTTCATCCGGTGTTTTATGACCATCCATTGACTCACAGAAAGTATCAGTAAATTTTACATCTAATCTTTTCCCATCTGCCTCAACAAAACTGTTTCTCGCTCTACCATGAGCTGACCCTCCCTGAGGAGTTGTAAGATTACTCATAAGTTGCTGTTTGTAATTTTCCAATGTTTCATCTGATCCCGATGAATTTAAAACATTATATTGAGTACCAAGTCTTTGTCTTTCTCTCACTTCCTCAAAATTATCAGATAAATTATTTGCTCCTCCTTTATTCGAATTTATTATATATCTTTCACTTATTATTCTAGCTGAAGCCATAGCATCATGTTCAGCATCTTTTTGAGAGTGTCCACTCGGATCCTTATATCTAACCGGATTCCCTTTGCAATAACTAAATCTATTCCATCCCTGCGTGCTGTACTCGCCATCGATTACATTATCCGCCGTGATGAATCTTCCAATCTCCGCTTCATAATACCGTGCGTTATAGAAATAGTATCCTGTCTCTACATCCAGTTCCTGTGAGTTGAATTTAGGTCTATTGCTTTTGTCACCTTCCTGTACCCTGCTCGGCGCTGTTGGACCTCCTGTCCGCGCCTCGTTTAAAGCATCCTGCTTCTGATTTCTCCGTATGGCTTATACTCTGTTCTCGTTATAGCATCGCCTTTGTCATTCAGCACTACATTGACTGAATCCACCTGATCAGTCAGATAATATCTGCATTCGCCGTTCGGCATTTGTGTGTCCAGGACGGACACGAATCCGGCGCTGCCACGGATGGCATTAGCGCCGGAGGGGCTGCTATGCGCATGCCGTTTAAATATATATGGTTTTTCCGTTACTTTCTTTTTACAAAAAAAGAAAGTAACCAATCCGAGCGCTATTCCATCCGTGGGCGCTCGGACTTGCGTACCTCCTTGTACGTACGGAAAAGTCGTCGCTCTATTGTCACGATGACGATAGCGAGACTCTGCGCCAGGAAGGCGCAATAAGGAGTCGAGCCGTCGCCGCGCGGCTTTTTTCGCTTCGATTTTCGCACCGCTTTCAGCGGATTGCGAAAGCTCAGCTTATTTGGTGTCCGACTGCGTCGGACGTTTTGATGCTTTTTTTCTCATTCATCTTTTGCTGAAGTACAAGTCTAATGATAGAAAGCCCTCTCCCATGTTGTTTTATCCGTTGTCTTTCCAAATTATCATTAATTTTGGGAGAGGGCGAGCCGGAGGCTGGGTGAGGGTCTTTAAAAGTTTTATTCGCTTCGCTCAGTATACGCGTAAATTGTTCTGTTTCATTATTCTCAGTTATAATCAATTTGTCTGACTCTGCACTGATCTCACCTTCGCGGTAAGAATAGAAGAAGTGTCAGGTGAGTGCCATCATCGAGCACATAATTCAATCGACTCCACTTGCGGGAGATAATTTAGTATCAATATATAGTTTACATTTATGGCAAACATGGATAAATGTCGAGTTATTATCTTTAGGATTTATTTGCTGCATTTTATCTTTACAATTAGGACAAATTCTATTTTTAAATATTTTAATAACTCCAGAAATTAGTAGCATGAACATAAGTGTAATTGTAAAATAATGAATCAGTTTAATTCTAAAATCAAATAATAAAATATGGTTTTCATTAAGATAAATTATGATAGAGTTGAGTATTATAAATACAAACAAAATTGCTTGAAATATACCCATTTTTTTAAAAAAATGGGTATCGGAAACTTCAGCATAAATAGATTTATATTTTAAAGTTAAGTCGATATCTTTTTCCGGAATTAACAAATGTTCACCCAATGACTCGCGTTTTTTAATTTCTCTTACAAGATTTTTATAATTATCCGGATATTTCTTTCTATCAATTGAATCATAAGCTTGTTGGAGTTCTTCATAGTTATATTTAGAATAATTTATCATATGTAACGAACCTCTACTTTTTCTTAAACACACTCTCGTACAATGTGCGAGAATTGAAGACGTTGGCGAACGCATATGAGTCAACGTTCTTAAGCCCGAGCACCGCGAGCAGACTCACGAGCACGGAGCGGAGCTTGTTTTCATGGTTTAGTGGAGTAGTTATTTTCGATGATCATATCAATTAATTTTATTTGATATTTTGAAAATTCAGGTTTTGGTTTCATTTTGTCTCCAAATAAATGACATACAAAATATTGTCTTGCTGTGTAACTCACTTGAAAATATTCTAAACTATCAATCACTCGCTAAGTCAACAGAAAATCATTATTGGTCTAAAATGAATTTCAAGATGGTGTTTATTACACTAAAGGTAATAGTGCAAGCGGTGATACTCAAGCTTATAATGCCAAAACACCGACAGTTGACA
>JAKPZU010000043.1 GCA_029559915.1 Bacillota bacterium | reverse complement strand
GGGATATTTTTTTATATCCCTTAACTGTAAATAAACTTTTTAGGGGGTATCAAAATGTCAGAAAATCAAATGTTAGAAAAACCTTATTTAAACGAAAAGGAAGTGGCGGCAATTACCGGGCGGGCAATCTCAACATTACGCAATGAAAGATTCATGCGCAAGCCGGGGAGTTTGCCCTATTTAAAAATAGGCGGGCGTTCAGTCAGATATAAATCTGAAGACGTTATTGCCTACATGGAAGGCCGCCGCATTACATTTGATGAGGTGGGCTAATGAACAATCCAAAATTAAACGTGCAATTTGAATTTACGCAAGACGGCTATTTAGAAGCAATCCATTTGATTGCCGGGAATGACAAAGAACAGCAAACGCTAGAAGTATGTTTAGATAAACTTTTCAAGCCTTGTCATGCAAATTGGCTTAGGCGGTTATTCAAGCGGAATAGTTAGGACATGCTTAAACATGCCTTTAAACAGGCGGCAGAGGGCATTCTGACGCGCCAGGACAGCATAAAAACAATAACTAAGGGGATCATATGGGGATTAATAAAGATACAAGCAATTTGCTTCAAGAGGCGGCTTTAGCTTATGCCGATAAATATAAACTTTCTATTATACCTATCAACCATGACAAAAAACCTTTTTTCAAATGGTATGCGTATCAAAACAAAAAGGCAACAGCGGAAGAAATCCGGCAATGGTGGCATAAGTGGCCTAATGCCATGATCGGAATTGTCACCGGCCAGATTTCAAACTTGTTTGTTGTTGATTGTGATACGCAAGAGGGTTTTGACTCAATTCAAAAACTATTGCCGGACAGCTTAGAAATTCCAATGGCCAGAACACCCCGCGGCGGGTGGCATTTCTTCTTTGAATATCCGGCAGACTCAAAGTTGACATGCAAGGCGGGCATATTGCCCGGCGTGGATATACGCGGCAAGGGGGGTTACATAGTGGCCGCGCCTTCAAAGAACGGCAACGGCAAGGCGTATCAATGGTTTGACGGTTTATCATTGGCAGAGGTCACGCCGCCGCCAATGCCTGGCGTGCTTCTAAGCACGCTTATTAATAATATAAATAATTCTATATATAGAGGGTGTTGTCCTGATAAACAACAAAAGACAACATTGACAACAAAGACAACAGAACTTTTTGTCTTTGGCAACAGAGATGAAAGTCTTTTTCATACTGCAAATTGTCTTGTCAAAGGCGGTATGCCGGAAAGTGAAATCAGGCAAGTGCTTGAAAATCTTATATTGTCATGGGGAGAAAACCCGGACAAAAAATGGATTGATACAAAAATCAAGTCAGCATTAGCGCGTGCCGATACCCGCGAAAGAAATCTAACTGCTGAAATCCGGGACTGGATTTTGGCCGGACAAGGTAACTTTAAGACAACAGATTTACAACATGAGCTAACATTAAACAACAAAGACAACATCAAAAAAGCCAATGCAATCTTGTCAAGGTTTTGTCAAGGTGACAATCCCTTGATTGAAAGATACGGCGACAAGCGCGGGTGTTACCGCCGGATTGAAAACAATCTTGAAGAAATGGATTTTATCAATGCGCCAACGGATGAATTTCCCCTTGCCTTGCCTCTGGACATTGACAGCTATTCAATTCTTTATCCGGGAAATATTGTTGTTGTGGCCGGGAGCAAATCAGCGGGCAAGACGGCATTCCTTTTGAACATAGTCAAAGACAACATGAATAAATATGAAATCGTTTATTTCAATTCTGAAATGGGAGAAACGGAATTGAAAAAGCGGCTAGAACTCTTTGGCTTGCCGTTGGATAAATGGAAATTCAAAGTTTATCCCCGCGCTGAAAACTTTGCTGATCTGATTACCCCGGAAAAGAAAGTTTTTATTATAGACTTTTTAGAGGTGACAGAAGACTTTTGGAAAGTGTCAAAATTCATCAAAGATATACATGGCAAGCTAAAAGAAGGTATTTGCATAATCGCCTTGCAGAAATCAGAAGGCAAAGCAAGCGGGCGCGGCGGTGACTTCAGCAAGGAAAAGGCGCGGCTGTATATTAATCTTGATTACTTGCCGGAAAGAAAAGTCAATCAAATAACCATTGCAGAGGCGAAAGCATGGCGAACGGAAATAAACCCGCGCGGCATGTTCAGAGAATATAAACTTGTTCACGGATCAAAGTTTGTCAAGACAAGTGATTGGCAAAACTAAAAGGAATCTCACAGATTAAGGAAAAAATTTCTTATGTTTTTTTTGCAAAATTTGCTGTGTAACGCTGAAAATAAAAACGCCACAATAATTTTAAGATTATTCGCCAGCTTAAAACGGTCAACCCGCAAACAGAAAGACCTAAGAAGGAGAGAACCTTTTGCAGTGATAATAGGTGATTCAAAATCTTTGGTTGTGAAAGATAAATAGCAAAGGAAATTACAGCGAGGAGAAACCAAAACATAAAGGTTACTACAATAGATAACAATATTTTTATTGCATCTAATTCAGCGAACGCCAAAGCTAATTCGTATTTAGTTCCTTCTATTTTATGTTCTGTCATAGATATATTTTCTTATATCGTTTGTTTAGCTTTTTACTAAATAAAAAGCAATAACAAAGGGACTATTCCCGATACTGAAATGCTTTATCAAACTCAGGTATTTAGCCCGAAAGACCGCAAGTTAATCTTGTTTGCTCCCCTCTTTCGAGGGATTGACAAACCAATTCTATAAGCGTATTTTTTAAATATCCGTAATTCAAAATCAGAAGCATTATCAAATTCTGTCATAGAAAAGAGGTATATTATGAAAAAATTATTTTTCGTTTTCTTCTTTTGTCTAATAATATTTCCTATATGTGCGAACGCAGAAATACCAGATATTTTAAATTATAGTGGGAATGATTGGACTGGATGGGAAAAAAACAGGAAGCATTATTTTATTTCTGGTTTTATACTTGGTAGTGCTCATGTCGCTTTAAATAATTTACAATCGTTAGAAGAAAAATATGATTCAGATCAAGCTTTGGCAGTATATATGGAATACATCGTTCCTGACAAGAAAAAACCTAAAAATGTTTTTTCTCGTAATGATGTTATGTTAATCTTAAACCTTATAATAGATTCACAGAATACAAGCTTAAACAAATATTTGATTATGCAAATAACAAATAATCAACTTGTGGATGGCCTTGATTTATTCTTTAGTGATTTTAAGAATAGGCAAATCAAACTGAATGACGCAATATACGTTGTAAAGAAACAGATAAAAGGAGCGTCACCTGAAGAAATCGAAGCAATATTGCAATATCTAAGATCTGATAAAGATTCTAAAAAACTTTTGTACACAGATAAAGACGGGAAAAAGAAACTTACGTCTTTTCCATAGCGTTAAACTACTTCATTACAAGGAGGAATACATGAAAAAATTAATAGTAGCCTTACTGTTTGTTTTCGTTGGCAGTGCATATGCAGCAACTGATTATCAATGTGTAAATGACTGTACCGAAAAGGGATACATGTATAATTTTTGTAAGGAAAAATGTTCATATGATAATACACCACAATATGAAAAACCGAAACAGACTGATTTTCAATGCATGAGTGATTGTCAGGATAAAGGATATATGTATCAGTACTGCAAGGAAAGATGTTCATATTAAATATTTTCTAATATGAAGAAAGAATTTTTTTGTTTCACAAAGTCTGTTATTCAATATTGAATAGGCCGATAGGTACGGCTGGGGGTTGATAGGGGCATGGCCGCATATATACAGATTTCTTTTTTGTCTTTCCTGTTCGCTTTTTAGTGGCAATTCTTAGGCAATAATTTTGTTGAATATTGCACAATTTTTAAAACCTTCATTTACGTTAATAAGCATATCATTTTAAATATTTAACAAGATTTACTCTGTAAAAAATATGGGCATGGGTTTCATTTTGATTTGTCAATTATACTGGTCGTTTTATGTTGCTAATTAGGCTGTTTGATTGCTCGTGTGTGTCGTTTTTCTATGTTTATTTACCCCTTGTGCGAAGCGGGCATATCTATAATACGAAAAAAGGGATTCCTTAATGATCCGGTTATCCGCTCCCCCGGCCTATCAGTCAACAAACACGCTTTCTTTTTTGTCTTTTTAATACTAGTCATTGTCCGCTACTTTTCACTTAACACCCCATGATAAACCGGATCAGAAATCAGCATGATTTTTCTTCATGGTATTAAGTCATATATAGGATATTATTTATAAATATGCCTTATTGAAAAGAGGTGTAATCAGTCTGTTATAATGACGAAATCTGCACAAGAAAATCTTAAAATGTTGTCCAGATTTTATTAAACTTTGCTAATCCTTGCAAAGATGTTTATGAATATTTATTAAAGCGGAGAAATACCCCCGAACAGGATGAAGCATAACAAGCTATCAGCATAGCATAGCAATCCATAGGCATACATTTTTGTGGTGGCATAGATAGTATGCCTTTTGTTTATTCGTTAAGACAGGCAGAATTTAGAAAAGCATTTGAATGTCTGCATGGGGTAGTGGGGGTAGTGACAAATTTTCCCCCCGGCGTGGCAATAAAACCTTTTCCATACCTTGACAAAACTTGACATTCGATCCTTGCATTCTTTTGCCGAAACAGACTTATTAAAGAAAGCTAAAAAACGCCGATTTTAAGCTTGCGGGTTGGAAATATGGTTGGAAATGATTATTATAAAAGATTTTACTATGGACAAAAAATCTTCTAAGTTATTGAAATTAAATGGAGCGGGCGACCGGGCTCGAACCGGCGACGTCCAGCTTGGGAAATTTACTAAAGGAATAGAATGACATCAAGAAAAGTTTATATGGTTGTATAACATTAGGGGTTTTTGGCATTCAGAGTAAGATTGCCATTAACCCCTATAAACTCACTTTGACAGTGTTACGTTAGAAATCCGTTAGAACACCATTTTAGTTAGAATGGTTACAATTAATTCGTGATGATTTGATCAAGCCAATATGGGGGTATGAGTATGAGTACACCGGAACTAAGAAAACTTTGGAAGCTGTTTTTGAATACAAGTGACAGGGCTTTTGAGGAATGGGAAAAGCGAGGATACATTGGCTCGGTTAATAGACCGCCTTTCCCGGAAGAACTCCGGGGAATGACCTGCGGCGCTAAAACACGGGCTGGAACACCATGTAGACAGAAAGGTATTTATAGGAATGGACGCTGCAAGTTACATGGTGGATTGAGTACCGGACCGATAACACAGGAAGGAAAAAAGAAATCTTCTCAGAACTGGAAAAAACGAACCCCATGAGATGTTGATAAATGTTAAGATTTCAGAAATATTTTTTGATGATGTTTTCGTAAGAGCTAGAACGAACCCCATGACATATTAACAAAACCTAACATTGCCAATGAGTTTTTGCACCAGTACGCGCGATATATTGAGTTATGTGCCCAGTACGCGTGCGCGAGGTGTTAACAAAAGTTAACATTGAGCAAGAGTTTTCCGACCAATACGCACATGAGAGGTTAGTAAAAGTTAGCATTGAGAAGAGTTATCGGAACAGTACGCACGCGCGAGGGAAGATCGTTTCCTTTTATGGACTGCAAAAACTCCAGACGACTTTCTTTTAGGGAGGCCAAAAACTCTTTGCCTTTTTTATGGTGTCCAAGGACGGACTTGACTTGACAGTTAGATAGAAAAGGTGGTCAGTACCCTCCAGATTGTTTAGCCATAAACAAAAAAGGAGGATAGCAAGATGACCACCCAAGAGAAGCTTATCAGAAACAAACTAAGTTTACTAGA
>JAKPZU010000037.1 GCA_029559915.1 Bacillota bacterium | reverse complement strand
TCGATTATGGAAATCAGAGTGCCCATTCGTGTTGATAGAGTAGATGATTTCAATTCCACTATGGTTCGATTATGGGGTTGCCAGGGAGATAAGTGTGTCCTTTAAGGTTTATTTCAATTCCACTATGGTTCGATTATGGGCGTTCGACGATTACAAAAAAATTATTCATTATCAATGACTTATTTTAAGTAAAATTAAAAAAAATCGCTAGAAAATGCGTCGACCACACAAAATATCATATTCTATGTGGTTCGACAACATTTCTATTTATTTAATTTTCAGTATATCAAAGAGCGTTTTGGGGATAATATAATATTAGGATTATATGATATTTCTTGCAAAGCTAGACTTCGACAACCTATAATATATTGTCCAGAGTTTGCCTTTCACAGCCTATGATTTCTTTTTCCAACCATTTTTCCTGACGGGATTTAAAACATATAAAACTGTCCTTTTTCTCATCCATAATCTCTAGTGCTTTATACTGTAATTCCTGAAGTTTTACTTCGGTAATTTCCCCCTCGAATACCGAATTTTGAATCCAGTTCAGGTATTTACGGCAGAGCTTTAGCATTTTGGCAACACGTTTTTCGCCTACATCGTATACTGCAATGATGTACATTACCACCACATTTTAAACGGTTTATATTCTTCAATTTCTAAAATATGTTTTTGAAGCTTGTAACACTCCAATTTAATTAGGTGTTTATAACTTACGGAACGATTCAGTGTCCGGTGATTTATGGTTTCTGTCAGACGGTCTTCAAATGCCTGAACGAACACTTTTTTCCCATTGGGCTTTAGAAGGATACGATTCATGTTTTCTTCAAAATCCTGGGACTGGATCATTTTTTTATTGAGAACCTTAAAAATTACCCGGTCTACCAGCAATGGTTTAAAAACCTCGGCCAGATCAAGAGATAAAGAATATCTACGCACTCCAGGCTCGTGAAGAAAACTAATGGTCGGATTAAGTTGTGTCTGGTGAATAGTTCTCAAACACTGACTGTAACACATCATATTTCCAAAAGAAATTAACGCGTTTACCTCGTTCAATGGCGGACGATAACTGCGGCCATCCATATCAAAATGATTTATTATCAGGTTAAACGCTTCGTAATAATTTTTGCGAATATTTCCCTCAATACCCATTAATTCATCAATATCGGCTGTCTCTGTAATTCGGTCCGACAGCTTTTCTATAATTGAAATAATTGGCTCAAGATCTTTCCCTCGCGTGTTATAGTATTTAAGGTTTTTGACCATGTTAAATGAAGCTCCAATCAGAAGACTTTGTGCCAGGCCTATCCGTTTCTTTTTGTTTTGTTGAAAACGGACCTGGGTTATGAGCATTTTTCCGGAAATTAGTGTGTCCCGAGGCATAAAGGAACCTGTGTAGTTTTCGTAGTAATCAAAAAAATGGATGGGAATCTGTTCTTGACCAAGGAAATTATATAGGGCCGAGTTGGCTTCGAGATTCCCGAAACAATAGAGTTCCTCGACGCTTTCAACCGGTAAAAACCTCGGTTTTTGTTCGTTACCCTCCTCGTCATAAGGAGTGAATTTTAGGGTGTTGTCCTGACGTTGCAACCTCCCTGGATTAAAAAGGTAATAGGTTTTTTTCATAATTCGGCCTCCTGGCTCCAGCAAAAGTAATAGTAACTACAATATTTACATCTGGGTTTAGGAAGCTTACCAGGGCATTGCTCGCCAAGAATAATGCTTTCAATTTCTATTATTGATTCCTTTATTGTTGTTCTGTCGATATTGGACAATATTACTTCTTGTGTCTTATGTAAACGGGGGTATTCAAGTAATCCGGTTACTCCTGTAAAACCATTCTGCTCAAGCACAAATATGTAATACTTGACCTGCCATTCATGCGCATCTTCGTGTTTATCCGATTTCTTAATCTCATGCACAACTTTCTTTTTCGGGTCGTAATAATCAATTTTAATCCCATCCATTTCTATTTCCCGATACTTTTCACTCCGTTGGGGATAAGAAGTCTCATGGATTAGCTTTCCCTCATACACCAGGTCGGAATTTGACTCCATCTGAATCCCGTTGGCAAACAACCAGAGCTTGCGATGACAGATCAGATAATAGTTAAAATGAGTACCGGTAATGTTCATAAATCGTATTAACTTTTAGTCAATTATATTGGTATCTGATACATGTTCTTCAACACTAAATAGTAGTCCTAATTCTTTGTCATATTTACGATCAATTATATAATAAGGTTGTTCTTTGATCACATCTTTTCGAAGAAAATTGAAAGCAGATATATCACGATGAATTCCATCCTGTGAAATTAAAGACGCAAAACGTTGTGTAGAGATGGATACTTTTAATGATTCTGCTTTTATAAATTGATTAGCCACAAGAAAATCTTGATATTCTTTTTGCAGTATCGCTGGTAGTACTTTAATCATGTTAAATTGTTTTTCAAACTCTTCTTCGCGATGTGGATAATAGATAAATGGGGCAAGATTCGTCCGTACATCTTCACTTAAATGTGTATATACCCGATCAAAATCTTCTTTTTCTTTTTCAGACCAATTTGGATAAACCTGATCGATATAGAATTGAAGTTCGTTCTCGGATACAATACCAGAATTTTTCGACTGAATCGTTCTGAGCGCATCCAATGTGCGCGCAATAACCTCCTCGTTTTTATAAATGTATTTATCCAATTCATTTCGTTCAGAAAAGACAATACAATCGCACGGAGCGCGAAATTTTCCGTTTACGCGGTGTCGGTTTACTCGACCAAAACGTTGCAACAAAGCATCGAACGGAGCTGGCTCTGTAAAAATCACATCATAGTCAATGTCCAGACTTACTTCAATGGCTTGCGTTCCAACCAGAAGTTTAACTTCATCAGATTTCAAATAGCTTTCCTTTTTGTTGCGGTCAACACCGTTAAAGGCACTGTGAAGCAATACTTTTTCTGAAGCATCCAGACTGTTATAAATGGCTTGGGCTTGTTTAACAGTATTGCTCACTACTAAAACTTTATGACCTGCATGCAACCGTTTCTGAATATCTTCAATATGTGCCGAAAGTAATCCATCTGCAACTATAATGCGATGACGTATGAATGATTGGTATAGCTCAGCGTCAGCACTAATTTCAGTGTATTCGCCCATTGCGTCGGAGAACTCTTTTTTTAAAAAAGTTGGCAATGTGGCAGTCATTATACAAACTTTCACATTCAGAAAGTGAGTTGCAAACTCAATCAATACTTTTATTTGAGCAAAAACTTCGGGATCGTAAGCATGGATTTCGTCGAAAATGAAATAACCGCCGCTCATTTCAAAGATTCCTTTTTCGAAACCTTTTAGCCCAAAAATGGATTTCAACAGTTGAAAAGGTGTTGCGACTTTTAAAGGAGTAACCAAAGCCCGAAAACTATCTTTCAATTCATGTTTTAGCTTTTCGTTTTGCCAGCTATACGTTTCTTCTCCAAAACGGCTTTCGATGTATTCAGATAGCTTGCCGTGGATAACACCCACAATCTCATTATTGCCTTGCATCTTTTCGTCCAAACGTTCAAACATAGCGTTGATGGAAGCAGTAAATGGCAGAATATAAAAAGTTCGCCCTTGACCGTTCTCTTTTATTTGTTTGTGCAGCCATATCAATGATGCTTCTGTTTTTCCTGAACCAGTTGGTGCGGTAAGTACAATGTTTCCATTGATTTCCGATGCCCTTTTTTGATGAAAGTAAGGCACCCACTTAGTATCATACAGAAATTTGAAGTGTTTTTCTTCCAGAACATTCACTTTGAAAATATCGGCTGATGCCGAATGGTCGCACTGTTTTAATGCTCCAGCTGCCAAAAGCAGGTCTCTAAAAATGTTGCTGGTGGTGTTGACTGGATTGCGTGCATAATTTTTTACCAATTGGATTGGCAAATCCAGTGAACTTGTATTGAAAAGAACATTATACTCTTTGAGAAAAGACCGGATGAATTGGTGATTAAGCTTTTGTGTTTCTTCGTCCCAATCAAGTTTCCCATCATCCCCAAACGAAAACATATCTTTGCCGGTTTTATAGCTATGTTGAATATGGTCGAATAGAAAATGGAAATCTTTGTGATGCCCGACAACAATCAGTTTCAGGAGCAATTTATCCTCTTCAGGCAAATCCAATTGCTCCACTAGCGAAACTGAAAACAGTTCGTGGCGCTGATGATACCAATTGGCATGTTTTCCTGACAGCATCTTTTGAAACTCGGAATGCGATTTTCCCAAATCATGAAAAATGATACCAAGTCGGATTAATTCCCAAAAACGATCAGGATCGTTAACAGGCAAGCGTCCAAATGCTTTTCTTAGCGATTCGTGAACCCGAATGCATTCTTCAATGTGCTGTTTTAGAGGAACAGGAGGTTCTGATTTGGCCAAAACCTCCTGAAATTTTGCTGTCATACTTCAAATTTGTGAAAGTAAATGTCACTTTTGAATTCTTCCAATTCAGACCTGAACCCGGTTAGTTGCGAATCAACCGGGTTGTAGTAGGATATCACAGAATACGGTTCGGTTCCCATATTTTTACGGGGAATGGTGTTGCTAAAGTATTTAGGCAGAGCCTGTATTTGTCCCGGTAAATAGTTCCCGTTGAACGGAATTACCTGACCAGCAAAACGGGCATTGCTTACTTCTTGCAATTCTACTTCTTTGATGCTTTCGATTCCTGCCAAATCGCCACTTCGTCCCAACAAAAGTTGGTAAGCAGGTTGGCGAAAGCAGGAAACCAATTCCTCATCAGATAAATAGAGAAACAACTGACAGTCGTAAAGGAATTCGCGCTGAATAACATTCGATTTCACCATATTGTCTGGATAATTCTTATCATTTGCTTTGATTTGATAGATAGTTTCTAAGTCAACGGATTTAATTTTGAAATCGAAATAATAGCCCAATTCAATTTGTCGGTTCTCCAAGTATTTACCCGATACTGCATTGATTAAGCCCATAACCGTACTCACTGGCGGAACTTCAAGTGTAGGTTGAAAACCCGAAATCAGGTTCGGGTATCTAAAGCTCGAAGTCCACGAGTTTATTTTGATACGGTATGCTTTCATTATTCAATCTGTGCTTTCATTTGTTCGCAATATTGGTCGATAGCTTCGTTTACAGTCAGAACTTTCACCGTAGGAATGTCAATCATACCTTCCAGTGATTTTAGATCATTTGCTATCTCATCCATAAAACCGTGACGGCGACCGATAAAAACCGTTCCTTCAAAAGTGTCTTTGTAATCTTTTAGCACTTCAACTAGTCCCTCAAAATTGAAGATCACTTCTTCGTCTCGTTGGCCTTTGCTTCCCACAACATGACTAAATGGATGGTTGCCGGTTGTTGTAGTTGCCAGAATTACAAATTTTGGAGTAACATCGCCCATGTTGTTGGTTTGCATGGCACCACCTGCAATGGTCTTGAGTGCTTGGATGGTATCGTTAGCCCTTTTTTGGCGGATATCTCTTGCCAATCGAATCATTTTCTTTGGATTTCCTTTTACGTCGAAAACAAAAGGATCATCAATTTCTTCGGCACCATTTTTAAGTGCCTCTTCCTGTAATGTAATCGAAAGGTTTTTGTAGCCAGTTCTATCATAATTCGAGAATGTTCCAACCATTGAGAGGTCTAAGCTGAACATTCCTTTCATAATGGCGCAATACTCTTGTTTCTCATAAGGTACCGCGTCGCCTAGTTGGCGCGACATACTCGACCAGTTTTCTTCGGGACGGACACTGGCTGCCGAAATGATTGCAGAGTTTTTCAAGGGAGAAACACGTGTAACCGTTATGTCTGTCATTTTTATATTTCCTTTTGAATCTTTTTTGGGTTCACCGTTTTCATCCAATTCTGCATCCTTTGCTGCACGCATATATCCAAACACATCATCATCTGGATATTTCAATGGATCTGCATTAGTAAACGCAATTTTCTTTTCACGAATAATTGGAGACAAAGTCCATCCTGCATTTTTTTGCAAAGCCTCGCGCCACCAATAACGCCACGCTTGGCCTGATACATACACATAACTACGTCCGTTTTTACGGATTGATTTGGTTGCAATTGCATTGTCGTTGTTGCTTTGTGTGTTTTTCCCAGCATTGTTCAAAGCCACAACATCTACATCGATCAAGACGAATCCCTGTGTTTTAATGTTTTTCATGTTATATTTGGTTTAATCGTTAATTACTTCTTCTTCAACTTCTGATTCCAATTCAATTTTCAATTCTTCGGAAATTAAATCCCTTTCATGTAGCTCCTGATAGATGGCGATCAGCAGAATATCCCTAATCTCAGCCCAATAAGAGCCATCGGGGAATAGATAGTTTACGTAGTCATCGACAGTGACGATTGGATTTTCGTTCATGGCCACATAGTTTGCGGCAACTACGTCTTTTATAATAAAGCGGCGCAATGCCGATGCATTTTTTGCACCGTCAAGTAACTTAATGCGTTTTTTGATTTTGTCGGCATCTTCTTCCCTAACAAGGAAAGCTGCCAATTCTTTGATTTTAATAATAGTTTCTTTTTTCATACCTATAATTTTTTGTTGATAGATTGATACTATATCAAAATTGAATGGATGCTTGCGTGACCAGCGCAAAATTTCGGGTCGGATGGTTTCGTCTACTAATAGTTTATTCAAAATGCGGTTGAACCATTGTTTGTAGTCATCGAAGTTGATAACCTCGGTTTCCTTTGATTTTACAAATTCGAACTTTCCTGATAGTAGATTGTATTTAGCTCCCTTGTGTTGTCCATCGTAGTAATGTGAACGTACAAACTTTTGCCAATCCTCTATGAAACGGGGTTGCAAACATGTTCTGTAGAATAAGAAGACTTTTGCAGGAAGTTGATACAATTGAGTTTCTGGACTGGCTCCAAAATTTGTGAAGTGATACAGTGTCAAGGAGGGTAGTATATTGCCTTCAAAGAATTCAGCTGAACGTGAGAGAGCTGAGTCCACAAAATTGAAAATTGCATTGGCCGGTTTGTTATAGTCCGATTTTGCAACTCCTTCTGAAAGGCCAACCCCAATTTCATGAAGATTTCTTTCAATGGTCATTCGTACGAACAATTTGCTTAGTGCCTTATTGCTGCTTTGCATCAAGCTAATTTTACCTTGCAATTGCTGGCAGGCAAAAGGAACAAAGTGAATTCGAATCAGAGCTTCCTTCGAAAGAGAGATCCCTTTCTGGAAAAAGTGGTGAAAGTTGATTAAGGTTCCAGAACCTGTCATTATCGAATTGTCTCGGCCCCCAAAAAACAATTTGGTTTTTCGTCCGGTAATTCGGCAGTATCCTATCTCCGAAGGTTCGGATTCTTTTACAAGGGCTCCGAAATACTTGACTGTTTCTTCAATTTTCCGAGGTCCTTGAAAAGCAGGTTGGGTAATCTTTGAGTTGAGGAAGAAGGCATTTAGTTTTCCGCCCCATTTCTCGACGTAGATTTTAGTAATGTAGTCAATCAGTTCAAGAATATCCTTTTCGGGGAATTTCTCCGAAAGATATTCAATGACAAAACCGCCTGCATCAGCAAAAGGATCTCCTGTTGGCCTTGTCAGCCATTCATAGTCGATAGTTTTATAATTTCTAATCATTACTATATATTTGAATAACTTAATTATATTATTTAAAAATAAATATGTCAATTTTCAAAATTTCATTTCTCTCCCTCTTCGCACCAACCGAATCCCAGTGAGTTTTTTTCACCGACGCCGCAAGAGAGCATCATGTAATGTAATTCAGGAGGGGCGGTTAACATAAAATCAAAGAGATATCCCCTTATTTTGCTTTGATCCGGCATTCCCTGTTTAATAGTAAACAGTTTGGACCTGGGGGTTCCAATTAAAGAAAAACTGAAGGAGAATGATACGGGTAAAGGTGCAGTATTGGGTACAGCCTGGTATTTATTCTTAAAATTGTTGTAGAGTAATCCGGCATATTCTTCGTTTTCCGGTGACAGATAGCTGGCATAGGAAGAACCTGGATACTGATAACTAATAACGACTGGTGAAAGAGCCCGGTACCGCATGGTTTCTTCAGGAACCTTATCTGGCAGTCTTTCAATTTGTGTCACATTTAGATCTAGTCCGTTATAAGAATCCCCAATATATATTTTTTGGTATCTAAAAAGACCAATGATAAAAGCCTCAGCAGCATCTTTCAACAGAAAAGATAACTTGAGTGTTATTTGATCACGTGAGATCTGGAGAAGATCATTTTCTTTCCATATTTTTTTTGGTTTTCCAAAATCTAGCGGAGAAAAGTTGAAAAATTTGAATCTTTTGTTTCCTTCACGAAATCCTTCATTATGTAAAAAATTGGCGAAGGCCTTGTCTGCAGAACCTATTACGTTGTATATCCACGCACTTATATAGTATTGATAATTAAACGGGAGTAACCTCTTTTTCCCATTAATGTTTAAAGTGATTTTAAATCTCATATCTCAACTCATTTGCATGCTAAGTAAAGGCGTTCAAAAATATCTATCTTCTCCGCCAAAACACGACGTAGTTACAAATTTTTCAAAAAAAATAATTAGCAGGAAACTGTTTGTAAATTTAATGTTTGCAGCCCGGATAAACAAGATGTGTCTAAAATACCGACACCCGGCGCCTGCAGCAATCAGGCTTGCTCTGCCTGTCCCCTGAGCCTGGCTACCCTTTCTTTGAGTGAGCGCTGGTGTTCCTCGTCGGT
>JAKPZU010000024.1 GCA_029559915.1 Bacillota bacterium | reverse complement strand
AGAAGCAGCCACCGACTATATCTTTCTTCTTACCATTTTATTTTTTTTGTTTTTACGATTAATTCCACAAGTTGATTTCACTTGTAATAGATTACAATGAATCAATTACCTCTAGGATAATCTCATCTGTAATCTTCTTGTTTACCTGTTCCATTTTATATAAAAACAAAAAAAATAAAACTAAATGGTCCCAGAGGAAAACCGACCCCCCCGAAGGGGAAGGAAGGTTTTTTTCTGATTAAGATATCTTTATATATCTTTATATATCTTGTGTTTTTCAGATCCTGACTATTATGAATGGTTTAAACCTGATCTCGTTTTACAGACCCTCGCATGAAGTTTTACAGACCCTCGATTAAAGTTTTACAAACCCTGTATCCATATTTTACAAACCCCACATCCTCTGAATTATTAATTCTGTAATTTAGGTTCATCATTGTTTCTGTTTTTCCTTTTAATGATATACTTCAATCCATAAAGTCCATCTTTTTCTTTTTGATATGAATCTATCAAACCCTGATTAACCAGTGGTTCAAGAATATTTCTCTCAATCGTATTTCTCAGGTTCGTAATGTTTTTATCATCGAGGTTTAATCTTTCTCTAATGGTTTCAATCTTCAGTTGAATACTCTTATAGTCATTGTGGAGCAAAAACCTTCTATAGAAGACCTGCGCATTGTAGGGAAGGTTATAAAACCGGTTATCCAACCAGTCAAAGCTTTGCGATAGAAGGTTATGAGCAAACATTTCCCCTAAAACGGTATTGAATGAAATATAATATTCCCTGAGTTGGACAACACCATCATTTCTGGTTTCCTTATCGACGTAACCGAATTCAAACAATCTACTGAAGAAGTTCATATTGTAAGTCTGTTCTTTCGCTTTTTTCCCGTTCCACATGCGAACAGGGAAGACCAGCTTGAATTCAACCCGTGATGTTTCCAGCAGAAGGTTCATGATTTCATTGGAACTCATATTTTGAGAGGTATTCTTTCTAAAATCCTTGTCGGTAAAAGTAATATTATATCTGGTGTTTTGTATTCTCTGAATATCTACGTCGTTCATTGACAGGTTATTGGTTGACACGGCGTTATTGTTATTCTTGGAAATAGTTGATTCCCGCGTGGCGATACTTTTCATATCATTGAAGATGGGAGCCGCGTCCTTGGGTAACAAATCTTTCCCTTCCTTTAATAGAAGGTAATATCCGACTACATCAGTAACCATGTAATTCCTCGCTCCCCAGTAATCATTGATGAAACAGACAACTCCGGATTTATCATCTGTCCATTCAAAAGGAAATTCAATCACATGATTTTTTTTCCTGACCACCGGTGGAATAGCTTTGTTTATTCCCCTCTCCGATACCGTTATCCAGTCATTACTCTTGGGAGACATTTTATTTATTGTCTGTGCTATGGCGTTGACGATATTTTCATAGCTATGGTTTTCTTTCTGACAAGGTTTCATTTCCATAAGGAGTTGATAATTTCTTTTAAGAATATCAATGTCGGCGTGACGATATTTAGGTTCGCGCAATGCGTTATAATCGTCAATTATTTGACTTAGCATTATGATTGTTTCTTCTGTTGTCATTGTCTTAATCCTCACCACTAGAATTTTGTTTTCCTCTTGTTGTTTGTTTCAGGTTTATCCTGGGTTGACTCTGTAATCCTTTCGCACACGGTCATTGTTTCTTTATTAACCTTTAAGGAAACTTTTCCTGTCGATCCGGTCCCGCGTTTTGCTTTGAAGATAATCAAATCAATATTACCGTCTTGCTCGATTATCGTGTCCCAGTTTTCTTTCAGTTTACCGTCTTCATCCACAGCACCCAATATTCCTAACCAGGAAGCATCATATTCAATCGTCCCAGACTCTTTAAATGACGCCATACTCAACCGTTGTCCTGCTTTGTAGGAGTCGCGTCCCAATTCAGATATTGTTATGACCGGCGTGTTATTGTT
>JAKPZU010000023.1 GCA_029559915.1 Bacillota bacterium | reverse complement strand
TAACTATATGCTTAGTTTTTTGCTAAAAGACAAGGATAGCGGTTCGAAGATTGAGGAGATTCTTAAAAATGAAAGAATAGCACAGTTTTTCTCACAGATGCAGCTTACCAAACTCGTCTGGCCATATCTAAGGGAAGATTTCAATTCAAGTTTACTCAAATCAGGACTTCAAAGGATTACCTTACCTCTGATCAAATAATATAAGCTTATAGTAACTATGTAAAAAAGCTGATAAACACCAAAAAAAATAATTTTCTTCTATCATTTTTCTGGTATTCGTCAGCTTTGTTTTTGTAATAATGAATTTAAGTTAAGTACTGTAGAGTAAAATCCACTGCTCACGCAACGAATAGTTTAATGAGTATAGCGATTTCCAGTATAATGCTGCCACCAAAAGCTATAAGTCCAATAAATCTCCATTTTTTTGAAGTTCTTGCACTTTCTGATTCAATTTTATGAATCTCGCCTAATTCATCAAAGATACGATTGATATCAAATTGTTTCAATTCTTCGACTTTTGAACTCAAACTGTTTTGGCTATCCTGCATACATGTAACTAGTTTTTTCATTTCAACAATTTGCCTTTCCTGTTTTTCAATCATATCTGAGGTTGAATCTGAAAACTCCTTCGTCACCCCAGTAATCAGACCATGGTATTCATCAATTTCATTCACAATATCTCCCAAACTTTTATTTGTAGAGGCAGAAATAGTATCGCACATCTTCTGCACCAAACTGTTAAAATCCTTTTCAAGCTTCAATTGAGCCAAATTAGATTGCTGAGTAATTTTCGATATTCCTTGCTGAACACAACCTTCTATGGAATATGATTGGGCTTTAAGAATCGCAATTTTGTCATTTACATCTGAAATTATTTGTTTAGTAGTTTTTACAAACATCTCTACAACATTTTTTGAAGACTCCAGCATATCCTTGCTTGAATCTATAACAGCTTCTGCCTGTTCCTTTGCTGATTTAATATTCAAAAGTTCGTCTTCGATTTGTCCTATTATTTTGCTCATTTCTGTGATTTTATTATCTCCCATACAACTCTCCTCTCTTGTTAGTTTTCACAATATCTTTTTTTTAATCTTCTTAAAAATGTAAGATGCACTTTTGCAATTATCTCTTCTTTAACGTTCTCTAACTTTGATAAATCATATTGTGTAGTATTTTTTTCAATCGATGAATGGAAAAATTCAAAGAATTTCCAATACTCCTCTGAAGACTCTGTCATATCAGCAAACGATACCAAGCCTTGACGGTAATCATCAGTAAGCTCTTCCTCCAAAGATGAGTTGTTGTTAGTGCCCAAGTTAATTAAACAGAAAAAATTCAGCAATGTCAATGCCGGATTAGTGTCAGTCAATGACCGTCTTATTAGTCTGACAGCACCTTGAAGGTGTTTGAGATTGTCGATTGGTGTACCGCCGGCATCTGTTAAGTCATTATCTATAACTCTCATGTACTTTTTGACTATATTGAAAGAACTTAATTTACCTCTATCGGTATCAGCGGTAAGTGAAAAAGGCTCACCGTTATCTGCTATATAATCATCATTAGCGTACTTTGAATTAAAGTAATAGTAAATGAAATCTTTTAAATCTTCATTTACTTCTTTCCAGTCTTTGGTGTCATCAAGACCCTGAATACAGAACATACGCATGTCATCTATGGCTCGTTTCCTTTTGACTGCAATTTTGCTATAAATAAATTCTGTTAGATATCCCAGACACTTTTCTATTTCGTTCTGACCTTTATAATTTTCCACATCCTTAATAAGCTCCGATGCACGTCCCTCAGAATAGTAGCGCATCAAAAAGCGTTTTAAACCCTCGTAATAAGCTCCGTCCGGCTTGCGCACAATGACTATTCTAAACTTCAGCGCCGAAAAATCCTGAGTAAAGTCATCAACTAGTCCGATACAGCACATTCGGTATATTGCTTTAGATACATTCGTGTAACTGTAAAATACATCCGGGGAATAGTAAACATATTCCCTGTCTTGAGATTTCTTGTCTTTAATATAAGGGATGAAAGCAACGATCTTTGTACCAACATTAGCTGACAAGACTTTTTCAAGCAGATTGTTTACTTTCAAAGTCCCGGTCGGCTTGTATTCATTACTATCACCTATAAACATCTCAATATTGGATTGACGTAGTATTCTTTCTATCGTTCCATTCTCAAAAAACTCGCCTTTGAAACTATTGTTATAAAAGTAAATAACGGTGTCGTAATCAGGACTCAAATACTGCAAATCCTTATAAGATACTTCCATGCCCGCTTCGTTAAGAAATGCTTCAAGATCCGTATAATATTGAAAACCCCGTGCTTCATCGGGAATAGTTCTCAGCTTGCATCCCTCAAAATTATCGCAGCCGCCATCGCTACATTCTTTGGACTCAAACATCTTTTTGTTTTTACTACAAGTAATCTTCACCAAGTCATGTTCTGGCGTAAATATATCAAAGAAGGCTGGCTCTATTTCGATATCGTTGTGTGAGAGGATTGACCGCAGGTCATCTTCCTTGAACCATTTGTTTTTAAGTAATGCCAACGGAAAATCATTATTTTTATATCTTTTGCTTATGCGCGCCAGTCTATAATCAGAGAACAGGATGATTGCCAGCGCAATTCTTCTGTCACGACCGGCACGTCCTGCTTCCTGGACAAAGCTTTCCAAAGAACTTGAGTAGTTCATGTTTACTGTAAACCGTACGTTTGGTTTATCGATCCCCATACCAAAGGCTTTTGTTGCAACCATTAAAGAAAGTTTGTTCTTTCTGAACTGTTCAAGATTTTCTAACGACCTTTGATCTTCTTGCTCGTAATCAGATGAACCGACAAATGTTCCGATATCACTGATACTGCCCGAAAGGGAGTCTGAATTTTCCATCACAGCAATACCGGATTTTTTTCGGTGCGGACAAAAGACTATCCCCGCCTGTTCATATGTGTCGCGTTTAGCAAACATGTCTTCAGGAATATCGGTTGTGAGATCTACAAAATCAAAGGAGTTTTCTATGTTCTGCCTTTGGGCGAAAGAATCCTTTATACGTTTAATGCTACTACTGTTTTGTAATTCAGCGATACTTTTTGGAATCTTTCTTATGTATGAAGTCAGAAATTTTTTTTTATCATCGTACGCAGCCCATTTATCATCGATATTAACTGCAACAGGAACTCGCTCAATCTTATACTGGAGTTCAAGTCTGTCTGTGTTTTCGTACCGAACTATTGTTTCGGAGTCAAGTGGATAAGCTCCATTACCAGACAGTTCGCGCTCAACATCCGTAAGTACGTCAAACGATGCCGTCGCTGTTAAACCGAATAGCGTAAGGCGCTTGCTCTCATCTTTTGCACATACATAGTTATACATATTTCGTCCCAGATGAAGGTATGAAAACCTGAAATCGTGACCCCACTCTGAAACGCAATGAACCTCGTCGATAACTCCATATGAAAAGTAAACGTGCATATCATGCATGGTCTTCAGTTTTTCTCTAAATTTGTAAATGCATAGCCGTTCGGGAGATATAAAAATAATTTGAAATTCTGATGATTCCATTTGCTCTTCACGGCTACTTATTTCTTTTGCATCCAACGTGGAGTTGATGAAAGAGCATGTATCGATGCCCATATTGCGCAATCCGTCGTACTGATCTTTCATGAGAGCACGTAATGGATCTATTACAATGGTCACTCCAGGCTGCATCATCGCTGCGAATTGATAGGTCAGTGACTTACCTCCTCCAGTCGGTAGTAACCCAATTACATTCTTGTTTCGTAAAGCCCGATCCAATATAGGAATTTGTCCAGGTCTGAAGTCTTCCTTTCTGAACAATAATCTAAGAAAGTATTTAAGATGTTCCTTGGTATTATCGTATTCTTTGAAATTTCCAAACCTGTCTTTTTCCCCTAATTTAAGGTACTCAATTGTATCAGAGGTATAGATGTATCTTTTACCGCCACTCTCATCTGTTGACCTGATTGTGAAGTAACAATTGTTTCTACTTTTAAACTCGCTAAAAGTACCAATATCTTTGTGAGTGTTTAATATGCTCACATCAAGGACAATATCGTAAGTTGTGTTTGTGATTGTTTGATCTATTGTGGTCCGTGCTTGAATACCTAAGTGTAGCGGTGAATTAACCCATTCATCACCGCATATGATTGTCAACCTTACTTCAGGCAGCTTCATTTCTTGATAGTCCTTGCTTAATGAGGTAATATGATAAAACATGTTCTTAAGGTCGGCAAAAGCCATTGCAGCGCACGGCACATCCCTTTCTATGACAAGAACATCCCAAGATTCTTGTTTTATTGAGAGAACGCCTGTCATCAGTGCTTCCAGTACGGTTTTTTGAATGCGCGCAACACCAAAAGGAGAGTAGCTCTGAGCACATCTTTCTTCTTTATTGTTAGAAATCGTCCCGCCATATTCAACACCACCAAGTTCATCATGTATCTGTGAGTTTCCAAAACACGAAAATACATCTTCTATATAAGGACTTGCTCTTGTTGGCAATCCTCGCGTAACTATATTGTTCAGCACTGCCAGTATTGGATGAACGTCGTCATAAACGCTTGCGCCTAAGTCAAACGGAGCGGCAACTTCAAAAGCCAAACATTTAAGCCACTTATTGAGTAGTTCTTTTTGGAGTTCAGGCCTTTTCTTTCTTATGCAGTCCAATTCACCACCAGCAAAGAACTGAACGGGTGGGTAATATTCGATTTGTATTACATAGCTCTTGCCACTGACGTACTTAAATATCAGCAATTTCATGGTAAAATTCTCTTCAGCAGTACTATCATGCTGTTCGTTAGCTAGAACAGCGGTTTCTTTTCTGCTTTTTTCGATATTCGAAATGGTCTCCAATTTGTCAAAATACTTATAGAATGCATCGATTCTGCGGTTATTAGCGTACTTTGGGCTGACGCATATAAAATAATGCTCTCCGCTCGCACTCGCACCAATTGTTTGCGCTAGTTGTTTGAGACTGAATTTTTCAATATCAAGAATATTTGAGAATAAGTGAATCGTTACCGTAGTATCCGTTTTGATATCTTCGACGGCAACATGATCAAGATCCTTATTAACCGATATGATTTCCCCAACACCATATAGACTTGTGTGCAAAACTGCATACTTTAGTGCCAACTCTGATGGATCTATCAAAATTATTCTTTTAACTGCGTTGGGAAGATTGTCCTTTTTCAGATAATCAAACATACATACTGTAGCTAAGCCTTGACCGCATCCCCAGTCTATTATTGAATATTCGCCGCTTACAATATTTCTCAGTTCTTTTATCTTATCAAGTGCAGCATATATTTTTTTCTGATGCTTGTTTCCGAATGAATGAAGGTACTTCCATAACAATTCTTCGCGCTCAATAACTAAAGTGCCTCGTTTCAGCTCACCGAACATGTCTTCAATTTCTTGATGTGAAAAATTTGCATTTAACTGTTTATGAGCAACGCTTCTTATCTTATCAAATGATGGTGAGCAAAGATTTTTAATTTCTTGTTCATACGATAGCATATTTTCCTCCGTTAGTAAGACAATCTATATATCAAAAGATAGTTGTTGAGGATTATTAACAAATTTGAAAGAGCGGTCGCGCTCGTCTCCGCGACCTCGATGGTCGGTGAGCTTGTCTTTCTGAGGATCTATCACGCTGCAAAGTAGAGAGCTATTGAGATTGTATTTCTTGATGTTTTGTTCAAGCTCGGCTTGGCTTGATGTGGCATAGCAGTACTTGCATCCATTTAAGCACGTATTTGGCCAACCTATATCAATGCTGTCTACACACAAACATTCTTTTCTTTGGGAAGTATCTTTTGGCAACTCTTCATATCTTGTTTTAAGACGTGAAAGTTTGCAATTGTTCAACTTCTCAAATATTCTACTATCTACACAACGCGCATGTTTAATTCCATATTTCTGTAGATCTATCTTTTCTGCGCATGTGTCCACGGACATGCCATTTTCGTGAGCAATTTCTGAGATCTTCTCTGCAAGTAGATTTTGCTGCGATAGATTAATCTCTTGAGCTTTAAGAGAAGTAAAGATGCTTCTACCGCCAAAATTGTATTCATCGATAAAACTTATTGTAACATTTTTTGTATACCCGTTCAACTCAGCAGCAATCTTTTCAAATGCATGGATTTGATACTCTATCGAATACTTATCGTTTAATAGTATTGGGTCATACCTCCAATTAACCCTTTCTTTTCCGATTTTTGAAGATAGTTCTTTAAACGTATTTATCAAAACATGTTTATCGGGAAGATTATTTTCTACATCTTTTCCATATGGGGTTAGAGAAAACTGAAAGTAATAACTGTATCTTGAGAACTCATCGAGTTTTTTTAAAATAGGCTCTGGGTCTTTTGTCCAAAAGACGATTCCGTCTACAATTTCAGGATTCAGACTATAGCGGCTAACTTGAGAGGGATACATCGGGTTTCGAACATCGACATAACCTTCTTTGATACGGTTGATGAACCAATCACTATAATATTTTGGTATATCAGTTCTTCTGCTTGCACTTATAATCATCTTTTTCAACTCCTTAAACTTTAAGTTTTTTACTGATTTTCCATACTGATGCTCGACAGATCAATATTTCCTGCTGGAGAAGAACCAATACCCATGAAATAATAGCATTAACACCTTTACTCAGGATGGAAAGGTTACTGCAGCGTATTGTAAGCTTGCCTGTGAATCGGTTGCTAACGGACAGCAACGTATATAAAAGCAACCATAATGAAAGAAATTAAAACTATTCTATTTTTATAGTTTGGGTGTTTTGTGACTATACATTTCTTGACATTTCCAGGCTATTTTTAAAAAATGTCTTCAAAATGATTTGTTTTAATTTGCATTGCATCATCTCTACCGCCACCAAGAGATA
>JAKPZU010000019.1 GCA_029559915.1 Bacillota bacterium | reverse complement strand
ATTTACGGGGTGGATATTGAAAAAGGTGCAGTGGATATTGCCCGTTTACGATTTTGGCTGAGTTTGGTGGTGGATGAAGAAAAGCCCAAAGCCCTGCCCAACCTCGATTATAAAATTGTGGTAGGCGACTCGCTGATAAGTAAGTTTGATGGCGAAATTGTGGAAATTGACTGGGAACGTAAAAGCAGCGTTGGCAAAGCCGATGAGTATGTAAAAAACGTACAGCGTTTGCTGGTTGAAGTTGCCGACAAACAAAAGAAATACTTTAATCCCAACAACAAGTATAAGAAAAAACTACAGGCAGAAATCCGCAACTTGAAAATAGAATTGCTTATTAACCAACTTTCTTTTAATAAAGAACTTTACATTAGCAAAACCGTTCAAAAAGGCGGCTTTATGCCAACTGCTACCGATATTAAACACAATACCGAACGTGAATTGCAAATTGCTGGCTTCGACAAGTTGATTAGCAAACTGAAAAACCTGTTGAAAAATCCTGATGAAACTTTTAACCATTTCGATTGGAAACTTGACTTTCCAGAAGTGCTGAATCCTTATTTGGTGAATGGGAATGGTGGGTTTGATATTGTGATTGGGAATCCGCCATACGTTAGCTACTTTTCAAGACAAGCAGTGAAGGTTGATGAAAGATATTTAGATGCTTTGAAAAACAAGTCTGAATTTATTAATGATAAAACAAAGAAAGGAAGATATCATACTGTTCAATTTTTCCTTGACAGAGAAATCAAATTAATGAAAAGTAAAGGAATATTGTCCAACATAATAGATATTTCTTTCTTTGAAAAAGCCTTCACTGACATCCGAGGATTTATACTTAAAGAAATAGCAATCAATGAGATTATTGCCAATCTGAATGTATTTGAAAATGTAGCAAGTGGTCAATTAGTTCTAAGTTTTAAGAACAATAAACCGAGTGATAAACATCAAGTTAAGTGGAAAAATAATTTTGATGAGTCCCCAGTTTATGTTCCGCAAATTATGTGGACAAAGGATAGCTCATATACAATTTCAATTCCTAAAAGCAATCTAATCAATAAAATAGAAGCTGATTGTAAAAATTTTATTTCATATTGTGATGTGAAGGTAGGTGTTAATATTGGCGGTGTTAAGGAATACTTCATGAAAAATGATCCAAAATATTTTCCTTTCATTAATGGCTCGAATAATGTACAACTCTATAAAATAATATTTCCTTCCGATAAACAACTTAAGGACGGAATGATGTATTTTGATTTCAATAAAAAAGTTGAAAAGAAAATTTGGGATGAAGGTATTGGTACGCCATCAATTGGTGAAACGAATGAGAGATTCTTAAAACCTAAATTAGTAATAAGACAAAGTGACGTTAGATTAACAGCAACCTACGATGACGAAGGATATCATTGCGATTACAACTTATTTACTACAAACAAGCTGAGCTCTGCGCCATTAGAATTGAAATATATTCTTTCGCTGCTCAACTCTAAGCTTATGACTTATTACGTTTTAGAAAAAGGGTATCTTAACATTAAACCTGGCAAGACCCCACAAATTAGAGTAACAGATGTCAAAGAACTCCCAATAAAAGAAACAAGAAGTCAGGCACCATTCATCCGTTTGGTAGACTATATACTATTTCTGAAAAAACTTGAATTGATTAATACTTCCGACCAACTAATCCCCACCTACTTCGAGCAAATTATTGACGGCATGGTGTACGAATTGTATTTCCCTGAATTGCTTAAAAAACACAACCGTGAAATTATTAAGCATTTGGGCGAGTTACCGGAGTATACCGATAGCATGAGTGATGAGCAAAAAATGAAGATTTGCAAAAAGGTATTTGACCGTTTGAATGATAAGGAGCATCCGGCAAGGGTAAATTTAGAGAAAATGAAGGAAGAGATAAAAGAGATTCGCATTATTGAAGGCTTGGAATGAATAACCTCTGTGCCTCTCCGTGCCCTCTGT
>JAKPZU010000014.1 GCA_029559915.1 Bacillota bacterium | reverse complement strand
TCAGAGGTTGGACAATTCTTAATAATTAAAGATGAATCTGTTACCAAAGCGTTCTTAGAGAATTTTAACTATTTATGGAATTCTAAAAACACGCATATACATGTTAGTCATTTTTAGTACAAGCACCACAAAAACGATATGAATAAAATTGTACTAATTGCCTGTGTGTCACAAAAGGGCAAAAGCAAAGCGAGAGCGAAAGACCTCTATAAAAGTGCCCTCTTTAAATACAGTCTCGCTTATGCATATTCAATCAAGCCTGATAAAATTTTCATTCTCTCAGCACTTCACCACCTTCTTGATCTTGAAAAAGAAATTGAAACTTATGATGTTACTTTAAGCAACATACCATTGAACAAAAGGAAACCGGGATTAAAAGTTTTGACCTCAGCAGAGAAGATCGATTGGGGTAAAAAAGTCATTCATCAGTTATCTGAAAAATCTGATCTCAAAAATGACAGGTATATAATCTTGGCGGGACAGGAATATATTAAACCAATAATAAAGCACATAAAGCATATCGAGCAGCCATTAAAAGGACTCCGACAAGGAGAAAGATTGAAATTCCTTAAAAAGCATGTCAGCGATGAGTAAACTTTGGAATAACATAACAGCAGAGGATGTCATTAAAGCAATCGAACTCTTCGATGCATCACATAAAACATATCCTGAACCCCGCAATACATTTTTGATTTATAACGATAAAAAGTACCCTGCAAAGCACATCCGTGGTGTGGCTTATTACGTAGCCAACAAGCAAGAGATTTCAAAACAGGAATACGAAGGTGGAGAACAAACTGTTAAGTTCTTTACAAAACTTGGTTTTCAGGTTGAATACCATAAGAACACCATAAAACCAAAATTAAGCCATAATGATGCTCCTGAAAGAAGGATCGTCACCAAGCCGGACAGAAACCTACCCGGAAGGTCATTGAGTGCTGTGAGTCAAAAAAATGCACTACAGAGGTTGATACAGAAACATTATGGACATATTGAAACTGAAAAAAAGTTTGACTGGCTCAGGACTCCCGATAAAAACAATTTGCCATCAGAATATGTGGATATTGTTTCAGCATTATCCAATTATCGGCAACACGAAGGTTTTAAGAAATCCAATTACCCGCTTTCATGTGATATTGTTATTGAAAAACAAAAAATCATTATTGAATATGATGAGAGGCAGCATTTTTCAAAAGCAAGGAGAATAACATTAGAACATTACCCGGAAAACATTCATCTACATTATTCAAAAGAAATTTGGCTGGAAGCCTGTGACAGGATTAATGCAATAGATAATGATCCGATTGACAGGGATGAAAGACGGGCATATTATGACACCGTAAGAGATATTGAAGCACATAGAAACGGGTATACCTTATTGCGCATCAAACATGGTGATTGTGACTGGGAAGAACAGGAAGCAGAATTATATCTTAAAAACTTAATATCGTTCAAATCGAAAATAAATGATACCCCGGCTGGTAAACATAAAATTGCCCGGTTGATTGTCACTGGAAAAGATTATGATGAACATGGTAACCCATATATTAACAGGTTGACTGCATTAATTGAAAAATTTATTTTCAAATATCACGGGAAACAACAATTTGAGTATTTGGTCACTCCCGGTGGATTTCTGACATTTAAATTTCCATTGAATATCCGACATGGCATTTCAATCTCTTATGCTGAGAAGCACCTGATACCCGTTTTACAGCAGGAAGCAGATAGAACAATAAATAGTTTTTTTAAAGGCTTATCGCCAGACATTTACATCAAGTTAAAGGAAATTGCTGATTATTTCACTATCGGAATTGATGGTAGAAA
>JAKPZU010000010.1 GCA_029559915.1 Bacillota bacterium | reverse complement strand
GTTTCAAACCCGTCTCTACGGGAACGCCCTGATAATCAATCGTATTATTATTGTTTTCAATAATGATAATTCCGTGGACGTGATTCGGCATTACCACAAATTGATCCAATTTCAAATTCGGATAATGATTGGGTAAATCATACCAACATTTTTCCAAAATTTCACCGTATTTATTGGGTACTATTTTCCCATTTACAATTTCACCGAATAGACATTCCCTGTTTTTTGTACAAATCGTAATAAAATAATATCCCGGTGATGAATAATCCCAACCCTTCAATCGTGCTGATTCTATCCGATATTTATTTGCGAATAATGTCACCTGACCGAACCTTTGCAAAGACGCATAATCTTGCATCTTTACTTATACTTCAAGTTATCAGCATCTTCACAGAAGCGCAAGAAGGTTTTATTCTTCTATTTTCTTCACGTCCTATCGTGAGAAACTATGAGTTTCGACTAGAGATAAATTTGCCTTCGGCAAATAGATTTTTTGATCTATCATGAATCTTTATTCGGAGTGCTTTGTATTACTTCATCACTGATAAATTTAAACACCGACACAATGTATGCCAAGAACGATATCACCTTGCAGCTATTCAGTTCAGTGGCATATTCAATATCTTTGCCATGCATAATCGAATGGCGATTCAATATATATTTATTTTGCTTAGACACTTCATTCTCATGAAAAGATAACGGCGTTACGGACTTTAATGGCTCTAAAACTAATTCAAATGCTTTATCAATTTCTAACGAATTAATATAATCTGAAGTCTTAGGGTTATATTCTTTTTTCGTTTTTCTAAAATATTCATTCTTTGTAAAATCAAAGCAAATTCCGTCTATTTGTGCCAGCAATACCGGAATAGACAATTCATAATCTCTATTTTTATGAGCAGATATAGCCTTTCTCAGAAAAACTTCTCTGTGTGGAAAAAGATCAACAGCTTTCTCCAGAATAGATTCAAGCATCTCATTATATTGTTTAATGAGATGCTTATTTACTTCTTTTTCATCCATCAATCCGGATTTGCTCATAAAAATTACTTGAAACATATTTATCTTATATATTTCAACATACCAACCATAATCAGAAAGTATCTTTATTGATTTTTTAATATCATCAGGAAGCTCTTCTAAATACTTAACAAAATTTCCAAACATTTCCAAATAATGAGGAAGATTTTTGTTAACATATTTCAAAACATCTTCATTACCTACTCTTAAATTCTCAAAAAATTTATAGATTAGCTTTAAAAGCTTTTTATTCTCTTCATTTCCGAAAATTTGATTTATACAAGTATTGAACTCAATGTTTTTATTATTCATTTGGAATCTCCTAAAATAATACATTGATTCAGTAGTTCTTATAAAATGCCTCAGCAGCAAATTTAACAAACTCATCTTTTTGATCTATTCCTCGACTTATCACCTGCCAAGGTTCGAGTCGTGAAACCTCAGTCTGCAAATCTTTAGCAGTTTTTTGGCTACAGCCTAAAATGTCCTGTATCGAACTTGCTGAAACCCCATCGCATTGAAAGATATAAGCAAATTCAAGAAGCTCCTGAAAATTAAAAAACTTCTGCTGATAATCATTCGGGGACTGGCTTGCGAAGAACACGACAATCCCCTTTGACCGGCCTTCTCGAATAATTCTTTGCAAAAATATATTCTTTTGACCCAAATAATTATGCGCTTCATCGATGACAAGAATGGTTCTTATGGTTCTTTGGTTATCAACGATTGGGCTGTCCGGCATTACTGACATCTCTTTATATAACCTTTCGATTACAAGGTAGGCAACCAGTTCTTTTAATACCGGCATGGAATGAACATCAATCAATAATGACCTATCTGATAATTTTTCTATTGGCTGAATATCCGATCCATGTGACCAGAAAAGGTTGAAGTCAGACAGGTCTCTCAGTACTTCAATGAGACTATCATCCTTTTTTCCTTCTTCTTCGTAGCTTGCCCGAGCTATTTCATAAATATCGCGAAAATCAGGATAAGGCTTGTCTGTGTTAGCTCGACGGGCATAAGCGGCACGGATTGCTTCTGTCAATGCACCTTTTTGTACAACACCAAGTTTTGAATTTATTGAAGCAAAGCTTTCTGCCTTTTCACGTGCAGAAACATTTATTGTTTGTTCGTCATAGGCTGGTAAAATAAAAGGATTGATCGGAAGAGTTTGTGAACCTTGGAGAAGTCTATATGTTTGTACTTTTGATACCTCCGCAAATTTAGTATTATCCGCAACATCACCTTTATAATCAAAATAAATAAAATTGGTTTGGAAGTTTGATTGATGCCTTATATCAGCGATTATTTTCAATAAAAATTGAGTTTTGCCGACACCAGGTTTGCCCATTATTGCCATATGTGAATTCGCATGGATACTTGTATTGTTTAGTTCCATAACCACATCATTTTTTTGAAGCATCTCTTTGCCGAGAAATATTTCAAATCCTTTACCGAATATTTCTTTTCTTCCTCTGAATTCAACCTTAGAAATCAGTTTTTTAATCAATAAGTCGGCGTTATGACCTGATTCATCAAATAGCTTTTTAAGTTTTTGCGCACCATTATCAATATGATTTTTAATAATCGATTTGTTTGAATAAATGACTTCTTCTTCGAAATCGGAACTTTTATATACTTCGCTAATAAGTGTGCGGATGAATAATTCATCCTGCCCCATAAATGTCGGGCGTTTAATTTCGGCACCACTAAAATCGGAGGACGCGGCCACATTCATACCATCCTCGGTAAGTGAGAGGATGAAAGCAATTCTGGCTATGATAAATTTTTCAAGCTTTGTTTCGAGCCGTAATGCACTCAATATTTCATCAGTTTCTCTTGTTGTATATAATCTATCAGCCATTTTTAATCCTCCCAGAAGTAGCCGGTTTTAACTGTTGTTAATTCCTGCTTATGATCAAATTCAAGTTTAGCCGCACCGGATAAGTGGCTTTTCAAGTTTTTATAGTAGTTAGTGTCTATTTCCGTATCCGTTGAAAGTACGATTACCTGCTCTCCGGCATTTGGAAAATAGTTATTAACGATATTATCCCGATGTGTACTATCCAGCCTTGACAAAGGTGTATCGATAATGATCGGTAATTTCAACTCACTGGTTTGAGCAAGACCCCATAGAAGTGAAACTGCAAAGACTTCCTTTTCTCCGGCTGAAAGACCGGATTTTTTTATTTCATGGCCTGAACGGTCGATTATTTTAATTTCGTAGGTTTTTTCATCGATTGCAATATCTTTGATAAGGCCTGCTTTGCTAGATAACAGACGGTACATTTCAAAGGTCTTTTCCTGAAGCAGATGAATTTTGTTTTTTCTCAGTCTGACTACAAATTGAGTAAGAAGATTGGCTATTGCATCGCATTCAGAAATAAAATCGGCCTTGTCTTTTGAGAGATGGTGCTTTTCATAGAGTTTTTCAATCTCAAGCTCTATTTCCTTGATTTTGTTCTCAATTATCAGAAGATCGTCTTCAATAAGTCGAAGCTGTTCGATTTTTCTGCCTATCTGAATAGCACTGTTTTCTATAGTCTCTTGAAGCTCTGAAAAGAGTTCTTGTTCCGAATCACTCGCTCCTTTGCTTCTCGAAGATGCTTCTAAATCTTTGAGTTGAAGAATGATTTCATTTTTTTCTTCAATCAGAGGAGTAAGTAGAAAAACATCGCTCTTTTCTAAAGATTCTATTTGGTTTAACACCTTGGCGGCATCTCTTTCCGAAAGACCCAAAACCTTGGCAACGCTTCCAGTCTGGCCATCCCTTAAAAGCTGTTCGATTCTTTTTTCAAGTTCTAACATTTTCTCGTTTGAGAGTGTTTCTTTATAAATCGGTTCAGGTTCTTCCACTACGCGAACTATTTTTTTCGCAAGTTCAGCCGCATTTTCCCGAATAGCATCGTTTTGCGCTGATGAGCGTTCTTTTTCAATCTGGTTACTGATGTGCTCAAATAATATTCCTGCTAAAGAAAATGGCAGATAAGACTCACATAGAACTTTTATTTCACTTTCGATCTGGCTAAGGCGATTAGACAATTGAATTCGTTTTTTTTCATTTTGTCTGATGGAGTCCTTCGATTCAGGCGACTGATTAAAAACTGCCTGAAACCTGGCTTTTGCGTCTTCCTGTTGCTCAGTGAATGACTTGATTTCCGCGCTAACTTCTTCTTTTTCCTGACGTTTTCTCTGAAGCTTGGTTTTTTCTCTCTTTAATTCACTTTCTTTGAACTCAAGGTCCGCATCAGTAATATCGACAAAGCCCTTTCGCTCTTCCTGTTTAAGGTATGCTACATCAGTTGCGAGCTGATTAATATACTGGATGCCCAGAGCCGCTTCGAGAGATGACTTGAGCCTAACTTCCGAGTGGTCGTCAGAAGCAATTTCCTGAATCTTCTCGCCGTCAAAGAAGAAAAACTGCGTAATCCCCGGAGGCATTGCAGCCCGGATATATTCTTGCCAGATCTCTTTATTTTGAACGGTTACGCGCTTACCGTCTTTTACAACGACAAGACGTTCGGTCAGGTCTTTAGGCTTAGGGTCATCAATAGTACCGGCACTCCATGACCTTTTGATTATTAGTTCAGCCCCATCATCTTCTTCAAGAACTACTTCAAAGGAAACCGCTGTGTTATTTCGGGATTTTTCTTTTCTGTTGATACAACGGTAAATCTCTTCGTTTTTCACGCCATAAAGACAATAGTTTATTGCCTCCATTATGGAGGATTTTCCGGCTCCGTTCATACCGCCGATAAGGAATATACTTTTATATTTCTCACTCGCCGGGAATTGTATTTCAGTAGAAAACTGAAATGACTTGTAGTTTTCTATGACAAGTTTTCGCAGAATCATTTTGTGCTTCCTCCTACGATCTCTCTTGATTTAAGTATTACTCTAAGCGCATCGTATATGCCGGAGCGCCGGTCCTTAAACTCATATTCGCGGACAGTATCAAGCAGTTTTAATACTTTTTCCATATTGACTTCATGTTGCGCGCAAAGATCTTGTAATAACTGTTTATCTTCAATGGATAGATTCATTGTTTAGCCTCCATATTATTCAACCTCACGTTATAAAGCACTGGCGACAAGATAAATTCTTCTGGTTCGCTATATGCTGGTTTTGGAATTTGATAAATTAAAGGCTTGTCAGTCATTGCTGAACTCACTAGATAGAGATAATAATTATCAAGTATCTTTGATTTTTCAAGTTCATTTACCGAAAGGAAAAAACCTTTGTAGAAACTGTCCATAGATGTTGATTTAACTTCGATCTGCCGTTCTGTTCCATCATCATCAAAGGAAAGAATATCAAATCCTTTGGAATCGTCGGTATCAGCAATATGTAAAACTTTTTTCGCCAGGTCATTTCTTCCTGCATCTTTTAAGCGCTTTAACTCAAGCTCAAGGACAATTTTTTCGCCTCTGTCCCCGATAATTTTGCGATTTCTTTGCAGTTCCTCATAATCCGGATTTTGTCTTGTTGGCGGTGCTACTGTTGGCGTATTACTGACACTTGCTCCGGCAACCGCCGTTGATAATAGCGGTATTTGCTGTGAAGTTTCTTTTGGCGGATGACCAAACAGGTCATAGAGTAACGCACCATAAAGAAAAGGAGATTCGTTTTGCAGTTCGGACCATGTTGCTTTGTAGTCCATTAAGGATTTTTGTAAATCCAGTTCTTTGGTGCTCTGAGTAATGATGTTCAAATGCGCTATGAAATGTGATAAATGATTATACGAATAAATATTGAGATACTTTTCCGGATGAAACAGGAACAGTATCTTACCTTTAAACATCGGCGAAAGCAGATTTTGATTTATGATATTAGTATTGTCTGCATTGACCAATAAATCTGAAATGGACTCCTTGACTTTATCAAATGCTTCGTTAACTGTTTCACCCCAATGTGAAGCAAAACGGTACTGCATTGTAGCGTCACTTTTGGTTTTACCGTAATACACCCCAAATTTGTTAGCAGTTGCACCAAGTATTCTACCCAGCTGGTCTAATTCACGCTCAATACGGTAGCAGAATGACCGATTATCCGAACCTTTTCCGATAACATATTCATCAAGTGTCAAATTCATGATTTGTTCAATCGGATAATCCCGAACAAAAGCTTGCCGTTGTTTTTCGTATTCCTTCCATTCCTCCTGATGCTGTTCAATCAGGTATGGAACACGCTCTTTGATGATTTCCTGCATCTCCAGACGATTCATTTCTGCACCGCCTGTTCAATAAGTTCTTCGACACGACGTTTAGCTTGTTCGAGCAGTTGCCGGGATTCGGTAAGTGCCTTTTTTGACTCAGAAACAAGTCTCCCAAGTTCTTTCATTGTACTATCCGACAAAACTGGTATTTTTAGTTTCCTTATTGAATTAGGTTTCCAGTGTACTATCAAAGCACCTGAACATTCTTGATCAATTTGCATTTTGCAAATACGTGAATTTACGACAAGGCTCAGATATTCTTTAGGAAAACTGTTGTCATGTAATTGCAAGCGAACAATTCCACCAGAAACGATGCCTTCAATTTCGTCTGTAACTGTATAACATACTCCAGGAGTTCCATCTTTTGTTAATAGTAGCTCTCCAACTTGTGGTTGATAACATTTCAAGGCAGAATATAATCGCGATGAAATGTATTTGTCACTGTTTCCAAGGCTAATTCCTTTTTCTTTGATGTTGCTAACTCGAAGAAATGGAATACCGCTTTCTACATATGAATCAGACCCAACTTCAATGCCTTTAATAATCGTCGCCATTTTACCGAGTGGAATAGTTTTTAAGTTTTTCAAATGATTTCCAAGCGATCTGAATGGTATTTGATAATAATCCGCATCCGCACGGTTATTCCCTACCACCTCGCTCAAGCGCGCCTCATACGACAGCGGCTTGTCAAAGACGAGCTTGTCCAGCCCCAGCTCGCGCTCGAGGAGTTCCTGGGCCTGGGTGTAGAGGGATTGGGAAAGTTTATTTTTTCTTAGAGCTGATTTTATCAAATCTGTGATAAAAATAGTATCACTTTTAGTAAAAAGTGGTATTGGAATTGAATATAATTCTGGTTTTGAAACAAATGATATAAGTGTATTTGTTTTCGTTCTATCTCTTAGCATTTTCCCAGTACTGGACTGAAAAAAGGCATATACATACTCTGGCGTTAAAATATCATTTTTTAATGAAGCCTTATAAAGGCTTCCACTTACAAGAGTCCGTAAAGGATAATCATCAGGTACTATAGTGACTTTTTCCGCTTGCCCTTTTACCTCAATTAAAATTTCACCGTGCTTAATACGACCTTTCGGATATCTATTCCAATCACATTCTGAAACATGACCAACCTTATCGCATTCTATCAGCATCCCGTCATTTGAAATATTCGTCGCTTGTAAAAACCGGCAGGTTTTTTCGTTATTTTCTTCTTGTTTTAATATTTTTGTATTACCATATACTACTCTATAGCCTTCTTTTACTAATTGACCAAAGTTACAATGGGGTACGCTTTCAACTCTATTGATTGCAAAAAGGTTTATTGGTCTATAAAACTCAGCATCAATTCGACCAAAGTATTTGCCAAGAATTGATTTATTGACCTCACTCCAAACAGCCATCACTCCGCCTCCCCATCGGGAACAATTTCAAACAGTTCCCTACCAAGTTCAGCCTCGATCTCTTCAATACTTGGCAGGCTTGATTTTAAGTTATCGGGCAAGGCGCGGGTCAGTTCGTATTCGGAAACGCCTATAGGTTTGTGAATGTCCCTCAGCGCGTATTCGGCGAACACCTTGTTTTTGGTTTCGCAGAGAATAAGGCCGATGGTAGCTTGATCACCCGACTGTTTTATAATATCATCAACTGCCGAGCAGTAGAAATTCATTTTACCCGCATATTCGGGCTTAAAGTCCCCTTTTTTCAACTCAACAACTATAAAGCAGCGCAGTTTGATATGATAAAAAAGCAGATCAAGATAGAAATCCTGATCGGTAACAGTCAGTTTGTATTGGCGTCCTAAAAATGCAAAACCGGCACCGAGTTCTATCAGAAATTTTTCAAGATGCTTTACCAGTTCGGTCTCAAGTTCGCGCTCAATAAAGGGTTCGCTGAGCGTTAAAAAGTCGAAGATATAGGGGTCTTTAAGCGTCTGGCGTGCAAGCTCTGATTGTTCAGGGGAAAGTGTGAGATCAAAGTTATGCGCGAGCGCGCCCTGTCTTTGATGAGTTTGATTTTTTATCATCGAAGCGAGGGTATCGCGGCTCCAGCCGTTTTGCACGGTTTGTTCCATATACCAGATACGGATGGGAAGATCCTTAACTCTTTCCATCAATAAAATATGATGCCCCCATGGTATGCCGATAAAAAATGGCTGTTCCGTTAATTTTGCAACAGCCTGTTGCAAAATTAACGGCTCATATTCTCTGGCAAAGCGAATCATGTATCCGATATTACGTTCAGAAAATCCCTTAATTTCGGGCAGTTCATTGCGAATGTCTTTTGAAAGCCGGGGGATAAACGAAGAACCCCAGCCCTCAGCATTCTGTTTCTCATGAATCAATTTGCCGATATCAAAATACATACGTATCATTTCCGCATTTACGGAAAACACCGCTTTTGTTTGAGCGGTTCTGAGTCTTGTTTTTATCTCAGAAAGCAGATTACCGTACATTAACAAATCGCTCATTGCGCCTCCCAGAAATCAAACTTGTTTTTCTGAGCAAAGCGAACAAAGGCTTCGGCTATACAAAGTTGATCGTCGGGTATTTTCTTAGCTTCAGCAAGGTCTTCTGCACTCAAATTGTAATTAACCAGGTCTTGATTGATTATGGGCTGTCCGTCTTCAAACTCCATCAGGTTTCCGTTTTCATCAGTCATGTGCTCATAATCACCGGAATTGTTCTTACCGCCTCGCTCACTAACAGCCATAAAGATCGGGTAATCAAGTCTCTTTGCCACTTCTGCATCAATCCATCGATTTTTGAGCGAGTCAATCAAGTCGCCATCACCAAGAATGATTTGCAGCTTTCCTTTATTAGTGAGAAGTTTCAGTTCGTATTCTGCCCCAGGGATAGCATTCTCCAGAGATTTTATCTCAGCTTTTATCTGCTTCTGTTGAGTTTTTTGCTTTTCCTTGAGTGCTTTTTCTTCTTCCTTATATCTGGTTTGAATTCTTGCCTTATCGTTTTTTTCGGCTACTTCAAGTTCGCGCTCCCGTTTCAACTGCAATGCTTCGATGTCAGAATCAAGGTCAGAAAGTTTCTGCTTTGCTTTAATCAGATTAGACTTTAGCTCATTAATTTTCTCATTCATTGTTTCGATGCGTTCATCTATATCCAATGAACCAGCGCTGTCAGCAACTTTGAGCCCTTCTTCTGCGGATTCATTATCGTCTTCCTGTGTTTCTTCTTCAGAAGTAAAGGTTTCAAGCATCAGTTCGGCAATAGCTTCGGGGATTTCCTCATCAGGTATATCTTTATCGTATAGTTTATTCGATAGCAAATCTTGAATTGTTTTTTCATAGTCAGGGCATTTTGATGCAACTTTTTGTTTTACTTCTTCGATATTCGCTAATTGTTCATCTGTATATTTTTGAATAAACAGGACAGAAGTTTTGGTGCCTGTATGAGGCTTGAAAGTATTTCCATGAAGCCCAACCACGGCTAAAAGTCTGGCTTTTCGGAGTATCCACTCGCGAATGAAAGCAAGTGAAGAATTATTAAACTTCCCTTGTGGCAACACTATCGCGGCGCGTCCGCCGGGTTTGAGAAATTTCAGTATTCTTTCAATAAAAAGAACATCTCGCTCTTCTTTGGCTTGCTTGTCTTTAGCGCGTTTTAGTGCCGGTTTCGCAAGGTCATAGTAAGCAAGCATCTTCTTATCTTTCATCTCACCTGCAAAAGGTGGATTAGCGAGAATCACATCAAATTTCAATTCATCGAAATATCGCCAGGCAAGGTCTTCATCACGAAGAAGGTTGGGTTCATCGGCAGTTGTGATTCTATTTTTTAGAAGTTTGGCGTCTTTCAGACCTTGCATCAACTTTTGACCTGATGGAGTGCTATACCAGGTCTTAGGATCAAGACTGCTAACATCGGGTCCAAAAATATTGGTATGACCGTCACCAGCGATGAGCATCAACGCGCGGGAGGTTTTGGCAGCACGCAGTTCAAAATCTATGCCCCATAGATATTTTGCTGCATAGCGATGTTTCCGTAATTCTCTTTGCTCACTTGATGAAGCAGGATAACACCAGTCCATTGCATGAAGAAGAAATCCCCCAGAACCACACGCAGGGTCCATAACAAATTCATTTTTTTTAGGATTGAGCATTCGAACACACATTTCAACAACATGACGAGGTGTAAAAAATTGCCCTTTTTTCTTTTTTGCTTCAGTAGGAAGTAAATACTCAAAAGCATCATCCATTATCCGTAGATTAGAACCCATTAGCCGGACGCCTTCGATGGGACCTACACAAACTGCAAGATGATCTTTTCTCAATTTAATATCTTCATTTTCATCAAAAATACCAGGCCATTCAACAGATGCATTCTTGAATAACTTATTAATACGTTCATATGTAATTTCTGGATCAAGAGATTTTCTGAACTCGACAACTTGATCCTTTCTATTTTCCAGTGCTTCCTTTTCATCCCATATTTTAGCAAAAATCAGTTTAAATATTTCATTAAACTCATCAACACCGCTATCGGCAAGAACAAGCTCTTCCAAATCCTGGACAATTTTTTTAAAGTTGAAGTTTGTTTTAAGATGTCCGAGGGTCTTCTTAGCTTCGAGAACATCTTTAGGCTCTTGGCCGCGTTTGGGAATATCAAATAGCGTGTCATCAAAGTCTTTTGGATATGGCCTAAAAAGAATAATGCTATCACTTCCATTGGACCAAACACCTACTGGTGAACCTTCAGCATTTAAATAGCTTTTTAATTGTTCAATCCCGTCCTTCCTTTTTGGTTTTTTTACTTCGATAATAATTTTGGGTGTCTGTTTAGTCACATCGGAATAGACAACAATATCCGCAGCTTTTGTATTTACTTCTGTACCGAAGTGAATACTTTTTTCAAGTTCAAGTTCTCCTGGTTGATATTCATACACATTCAATAGCTTATACACCCATAATTGACGTACGATTTCCTCCGGATTAGATTTTCCATCTTCTGAATAAACTTGTACTTCTTCCTTTCCACTAGAAAAAGCTACAAAACTTTTCATGAAGTATTTTATCTTTCCGGCTTCACGCCCTGATTCAATAACTTTCGGATAAATACTCACAATTTCATGAATAGGTCTGCCTAAAGTTTCAAATTCGGTTAATTCATATTGTGTTGATGGATCTTTAAAAATTCGTTCAATTATTGTTTTAGTATTCATTCTATTATCATCCATCTACTATACCTTTTATCATTTTGTAAAATAACACTACACTTGGTAATTATTGAAGTATTCATTATTAAGATCTGTTTTCTTTATAATTTCTAAAAATTAAATATTATAACAATGCTTGATTTTCACAGATAAACACTTCCACCAGCAAAGCAAAAAATCTTTCATCATCACAAGCTTCCATACTCATTCTAAAAAACTTTTTATACAACAATATTCCGTCTGTCAATATTAATTAACCAATCCTAACCTGCCTCGTTACAATAACAATCACCTCTAAGGCGGTGGTCAGTTTTTTTCGAGAAAAATAACCGAAAGTGAGCATTCAGCCCAAAGAAGGCATTTCACGGAGGGATTGGAGGGAGGTGAATGCACTTATTTTAAATAATAATTAAGATAGAGGGAACTGTTTCAATATTAATATTACATTTAACTACAACAATTCTAATCTTTTTACTATCAAGTGATCTGATAAATCTTCCTTTATAATTCAGAGACGATATTTTTCAAGCATGACTCTTGCTTCTGCTGTTAGAGTTGGAAAATGATACTTTCCATCATCCTTATTCCATGATTTTGTATTTTTAAATTTTGGTAGATACTTTTTCAAAAGAATATCATGTGGATAAAGATACCAAGAAGATTCGGATTTATCGTTGAAGCAAATAAATATGTCTTTTGATTGATACTTTTTTTCAAATGTTAGTCTTCCTTTCAATTGAACTTTTAGCGTTCTATTTCCATCGAAGCTGATAGCCAAAAAATCTGCGCCCATCCAATCATCCGAAAGTTTTATTGTTGTATAGCCATATTCTGCAAAAAGAGCAGAAACTCTTTGGAAGTTATAAATTTCTTTTTGGCGCGGATTCAATTTATTATAATTAACAAGCTCTCCAAGAACACTCATTCAAACACCTTTCTGAGCAATCATTATACAAATTTATCATGTTGTCAAGATAATCTTTTAACTATAGCAAAATACCCCGCCCCTCTTCGAAAACATACACTTCAAAGGTGAACGACATTGTTTTTACAAGAACAGTATTTTCTAAGTTCTTCAGAATAAAATAAATGACATCAACAACACCTAAATCATTCGGCGAAGCCGAATACATCATAAGCGCAGACTATCGCTGCCATTACGTAGTAATGCGCGATAGGTCTGTCGCGATAAAGAGCGGGCGGGGATTTCAAAAGGGGCGGGGCTGGCGACTGAAGCCCGGTCCCTTTTGATCTTATTGCATGAGACCATGCAAAAAACGAATTCATAAGGCGAAGCCTTGTGAAGTACGCCTGACTCTCGGGCAATACGTCAGCCTTTGTTTATTTTCCGACACTCGGAGAAATCGAAGCCTTTGCAGCCCGTCCGGCTTGAGGACAAATCTTTATCAAAGGAGAGAGGCCGGGAGAGAGGATTCTCCCAAAATTCTTCTGCAAAGTAATTATATCGCCGTCCCTGCTCAGAGTCGGT
>JAKPZU010000005.1 GCA_029559915.1 Bacillota bacterium | reverse complement strand
TTTGAGCCGATTTAATAACTCAGGAAGCTCAATGTTTTCCAATTCTTTGTCCTTACCAAAAAATTCTCCTTTTAAAAAGCGTTCCAAGCGGTATAATCGAGTCTTATATCGTTTACCTTCTTTAAAATTATCTGAAAGATTTTCGAAGGAAGCAATAAAATAATCTATAGCAGATAAAATCTTGATCTCTTGTTCTCTTAACTCTGTATTTCTGTTGAGATAAAATAATCTGTGAAATCTGTATCTGACATCAGGAGTTTTTTTCTCGGATTTTATTTTATTTTCAGGATTCTCCTTTGTAAAGAATTCAACTTCTCGAGAAAGCTCATCAAGGAAGTATCTAGTATCTCTTAGTTGAGCAATTAAATTGTCAGTTACTATTTTATCAAATTCTACTGTAGTTTTGATGGTGCTATATAGAAGTTTTGATATGGTACTTTTACCACATCCATTAATTCCTGCGACAACTGTAATCCCATTCAAAACGATCTCGGCTGATTTGATAGCCCTAAAATCTTTGATCTTAATTTTAAGTTTTGGAATTTCCAACATTACACTTCAATTAGAAATAGTGAATAGAACTAAATCACAAATGTATTATAAATATTGCGAATAATTTCTCTGTCATATTATCAATAAATGCAAGAATATTCTCAGGACGACTCAGCATTGGCTATAACAGGTCGGTATATGTCATTGGCTTCTTCGCACCGCGATCCCGATAGCTATCGGGATTCTGGCTAAAGAAGACCGCTAAGTGGTCGGCGGTGCGGCCCGCCCCAGCTCCCGCCGGAGACTCCCTCCTGGTGTCACGGTTTTTGCCAACGCGAGAATATACAAATAACATCATAATCTTTCATCGCACCACGAGTGCAAAAACATCCCGACCTCACTTCGATCGGTGCGGGGCACTGCGCGCCACCGCGACTCTGCGCCAACGCCACATACCGCCGAACGTTATAGCCAATGCCAGCACAAAAATGAAAGAATATTTGCACTCAGGTAAATTATTATTTACCTTTGTGTCGATAAAGCCTATCAGCAGACAATGAAATGTTCTGAACTATATAAGATCCTGACAAAAGATGGCTGGTACCCCATTTCGCAAAAAGGTTCACATGTAAAACTCAAACATGACAAAAAACCAGGTATGATCATCTTCCCAAACCATGGCAGTCAGGAAGTAGGTAAAGGGCTTGAGAAAAAGATACTCAAGGATGCTGGTCTGAAGATGGAGAATTAATAAAAGTGATGGAGATGAAAACAACAAACAGAAAGATAAAAATGATAGTGGAAAAGACAGATACGGGTTTTTCTGCTTTTTCTGAAGACTATCCTATCTATACTACTGGCAGGACAATTCCTGAGTTAATTGATAATGCTCTTGAAGCTGCAAACCTCTTTTTTGAAGAAGAAAGCATTCGCATTACTCAAGAGAACCTTAAGTTTGAGATTGACTTTAAACAGTTCTTCCAGTACTACAAAGTCATTAACGCTAGGTTTCTTGCCAACAAGATTGGCATGAATCCAACCTTACTTTCTCAGTACGTACAGGGTCGTAAGAAACCATCTGATGCCCAAACAGAAAAAATTCTACTTGGAATTCATCAAATAGGACAGGAACTATCAGAGATAAACCTTATACACAGACCTTAATAAAGGGCACTGGCTATAACAGGTCGGTATATGTCATTGCCTTCCGGCTCAGCGGGAAAATTGAGTAATTGGAAAATGAATTTTAAAAGCGCTGGCCGGTCCCTCCCTCCCTGGCGTCATGGTTTTTGCACCACTTGAAAATTCTGTAATTAAAAAGCAACTCTGCGGTCATCTAGTACGAGGGCAAAAACACATGCCGCCCCAATGCAGCGGCAACTGACCCATACCGGCCAACAGTTATCTGCAAGTCCAAGCAAATCAGTAGTATGAAGTAATTTGACAAAGAATATAGCTTTCAAACCTTCTTCATATCTTTCCACAAATCGTAATATTTTTCGATATGAAAATACGGGCCACGACCAAACTTCTTAATATATCTGGAATAAAATCAACCAAAGATGAAAGTGAACCATGCGAAACATTACCAGGAGAATGGTATGC
>JAKPZU010000398.1 GCA_029559915.1 Bacillota bacterium | reverse complement strand
CTGATCTTTCATACAAACGCTACTCCGTATGATATCCTGATCAACGCCCTTGGCCTTCTGGAAAGCCTTAACGGTTTACTTTCCCAAAACAGTTGATAACCATGAACTTTCAGCGTTTATAACAGCCCGCTGGTTACTATTAAATTTTAATTGACCTGCGCCATTAGCTGTTGATTTTGGAATAGTTTCATTTAATCACGCAACATATGATCTTTTTTCTTTGAATGTAAGAACTTTGAAAAACTACATTTGAAATGAATATAACAAAGTTTTATTGGAGTTTTTCAAAGCTTCAAGGAGAAGTTTGACTTTTTCAAACTGTCCATAAGGTTGTTGCGTGTAAGGATTTGATAGAGGAAATTCCTAGATGTGAAATTTATGAATGTAAAATGAATGCATGCTTATCTTGCTGCATTTAATTGGGGGGTAGTCGTCGTGACCGTAAGAAGTATCGCTCTCATCATACTTATTTTTTGCGCAGACTTATCCGCTGAGGATAAAACAGGAAGCGTTATCGCTGAAAGCGGTTTAGTCCTACGAAAAAATCCGATTGTCCATTCGGAGAGGCTTGATCTTATTCCGAAGGGTTCAAAAATTACCATTCTTGACTCGGAGGGCCCCGCACATGAGATTGATGGCATTCAAAGCAATTGGTTTAAAGTCGAATACAATGGGAAGACGGGATGGGCATTTGGCGGTTATATTCGTACTATATATGATAAAATACCCAAGGTTCAACTGGAGAAGCGCTGGGAAAGTTCTTCCCTTGTCAATTGTGTCGCATTCAGTCCCGATGGAAATTTTATTGTTTCAGGGTCAAGCGACGGCAAAGTGACACTTTGGAATACCAAAGGAAGTCGAGAGAGAACGCTTAAAGGGCATACTGGCGGCATCAACTACGTATCATTCAGTCCCGACGGAAAGTATATTTTATCTGCCTCAAGCGATACAACGATTAAGCTGTGGGAAACCGGAGGGAATTTAGTCCTAACCCTCAAAGGGCATAAAAAAGATGCCGTGGGTGCGCTTTTCGGCCTTGACGGGACTTATATTCTATCGACTGGATTAGATGATTGCATAATTTACTGGAAACTTGACTGGAAAGCTGATAAGGACAAAATGATAAGTAATTACCATATCATTGCCCATAATGACGAAATCAAATGCATAAATCGTATAATCAGCTTTAGCCCTGATGGAAAAACCTTTGCGATTTCATATAGAGAAAAATTTGTGAACAAAAAGATATCAATATACGCCAGTTATGGCCTCTGGAAAATGTATATAGGCGTTTTTAAAGAATACGATAGTTTATTCGTCTCATATTATCCTAAAGAAAGTCAGCGTTATCTTATAGCTGGCAATAGTTGTCAGAATCCGCAGTTGTGGCGTCTCTATGAAGATTCCAGCAGGACAGGTTGGTTAAGAAATAGTCCTATCAAAAGCAATTTTCCTCCAGCCGAATACGCATCCTTCAGCTATAGCGGTAAATATGCGGTTTCATGCGATTTATATCAGATTAGGATTTGGAAAGTTGAAAACATCTACGACTTCAAATCTGTTAAAATTTTCGAACGAAACAATTATTATATCAAGCGTGTAGAATTCATTCCAGGAGATAACTACATCATTTCCAGAGATGATCTCCGAAATATTAAACTCTGGTGGAAAGAAGGAATACTATTAAAAACATTTGAAGAATATGATTTACCATATTGCGACAATGCTGTTTTCAGTCCTGACGGAAAACATATTATAACAATATCAAAAGGCAAGGAAAGCGCTTTTAATCTTTGGAAGATTGAGTATTGACCAATGCTCGATGCTAGGGAACAATCAATAATTATTAAGGAAGCTTACCCAATGACAGCTAATATGAAAAGTTTATCGTATCGCAGAAATGTTATATCGATTTCGCTGGTAATGGTATCATTTTTAACAACTATCTTTTTATCTGGATGCAAGGAAAAAACGCCTTTACCGAGTGTTGCTCCGACGAAAAAAGAGCAAGTTATAAAAGACTTATATGTGACGGCTAAAAACGTGAATATTCGGGCACTTCCTTCCATTAACAGCGCCGTTCTCGGAATAGCCGAGTTGGGCATGTATATCGGAGAAGCAATTGTAGAAGGGAAAGAAGAGACTATTAACGGTAAAAAAGGAACATGGCTTAAATTCTCATCGAAAGAATTCAAGAAGGGATATATTTTCAGCGCCTTCGTAAAGGAAGAATCGGATCTGTATGTTGCCATGACCGGCACGGATTACAGGGTTTGTGATAAATCGTACGGGCTAGAACCTATGGATAATGGCGCGTGGCGCACCTTGTATTTTTACGCCGACGGGTATGTTGAATACATACAGGACGCATTGTTTGATATGCCGGAAAAAAAATCTACTGGCAAATACAATATCGTCGGCACCATAATATTTATACATATTGATACGGGAGAGTTGGGCGGCCATTACAAACTGAGAATGTATCCGCATGATGAAGATTCGGGTTATTCAGTGAGTTTTAGACGTTTTAAAAATTCACCCGAAGAGTGCGACAAAGAGATGCCGTGATAATGTATGTCGCGATCCCGAAGTTAACCATCTCGCTTAGCGAGTATCAATCGGATTGCATGAGATACCCCCGATTATGGCATTTCCCGCTGGCAATGAAACAAAAGATTACGCCGGATGTTTGCCGTAAATTGTTTGTTAACGCCGCACCCGTTCCCTTGAGACACATTCCGGATTAAATTTTAATTGCCCTGCGCTATCAGTCGTTGATTATTAAACAGTTGCATTTAACCATTCAATATGTGATCATATTTATCTGATGGGTTTGTTGCGTGTAACGATTTGCCAGAAGAAATTCCTAGATGTTAAAATATAAGTTAGCAACAGAAATCTTTCAAAGTGAAAGAAATGAGGTCATTATATGAAGTATTATGTAGATTCAAAATCAATTAAAGGCGGAGATGGAACGAAAGAGCATCCTTTTGTGAAAATACAGGATGCAGCTAATATTGCATTACCTGGAGATGAGGTAATCGTAGCGCAGGGCATTTACAGAGAAAATGTTAATCCGATCCATAGTGGAACAGTAGACAACAGAATTATCTATCGTTCCGAAGAGAAAAAAGCTGCAATAATTACTGGAGCCGATGAAATTAAGAATTGGGAACTTCAGGAGGGGAATGTATGGAAAGCAAAAATACCCAATGCTTTATTTGGAGAATATAATCCATATACAACCCTTGTTTACGGGGATTGGTATGTTGCAACAATCATTGCGCATACCGGTGATGTTTTTTTGAATAATAAGTCCATGTATGAAGTGACTGAGATGGATCAAGTACTCAATCCCAGGAAAAATGTACGTTCATGGGATTCAGATTTTACAGTTTTTACATGGTATGCGACCCAGGACGCCGGGAAAAATGAAACTATTTTATATGCTAACTTTCAAGGGAAAAATCCCAATGAGGAAAATGTAGAAATCAGCGTTAGAAAAAATTGCTTCTACCCGAAAGAAGAAGGGATTTCATATATAACTTTTTCCGGGTTTACAGTAAGACAAGCTGCAACGCAATGGGCACCGCCGACAGCATTGCAGGAGGGTATGATAGGACCTCATTGGTCAAAAGGATGGATCATTGAGGATTGTGAAGTTTATGAGGCAAAATGCTCCGGTATTTCTCTTGGTAAATATTTACAACCGGAAAATGATAATAAATGGTCTAAATTGAAATTTAAGGATGGTACTCAAACAGAACGTGATAACATCTGTCAGGCGCAAAGAGAAGGATGGTCAAAAGATAAAATCGGCTCTCATATAGTAAGAAGATGTGACATTCATGATTGCGGACAGACGGGTATTGTAGGACATTTGGGCGGCGTTTTTTCTATTATAGAGGATAATGAAATTCATCATATCAATAATAAACAAAATCTTGCTGGAGCTGAAATTGGCGGAATAAAAATGCACGCCGCTATAGATGTAATCATCAGGCGAAACCATTTTCATCATTGCACAAGAGGTTTATGGCTTGACTGGCAGGCGCAAGGTACCCGGGTATCTCAGAATTTGTTTCATGATAATTGTACACCTGATAATGAAAATCTTGCAGATGTAGGTATAATGGGAGTAGGGGAAGACCTCTTTATCGAAGTGTCTCATGGACCTACATTAGTAGATAATAATATTTTCTTATCAGATCGGGCATTAAAACTTCCAACACAAGGTGTAGCATTTGTTCATAATCTGATTGCAGGATCGATGGTAGCAATTGGAAGAGGTGTAAATAATGGAGCATTGACTAAAATCTCACCGCGTTATACGCCATATCATGTTCCTCATCAAACAGAGATTGCAGGCTTTATGACATTTTTGCATGGTGATATGAGATTCTATAATAATATCTTCATACAGCAAAAAATTCGAATAGAACTTCAAAAATATCTGGATTCTATGGGCGAAAATGAATGGGATGATAATAATCTGTTTACGGGTACTTTTCCTTACGAGAATTATCCGACATGGAAAGAATACGAGAAGCAGTTTGAAGGATATTGCGGTATGGGATCAGCACCTAGCGATCGTTACTATAATCCGCTTCCGGTTTGGGCAGAAGGCAATGCTTATTTTAATGGCGCAAAAGCGATGTTAAAGGAAAATGCAGTGATTGATCATGAGCATGCAATTACAATTTCAATTGAAGAAAGAAATGGAAAATATGCTATCAAAACAAATCTCAAAGACTATGTGGAAAAGTTGAAAGCAGCAACATTAATATCAACAGAAACATTAGGAATGGCTTTTGAACCCGAGCAGAAATTTGAAAACCCGGATGGAACATCCATTGTATTTAACGAGGATTATTTCGGGAACTCCTGCGGACTGAATCCTATTGCAGGACCTTTTTCGGAAAAGTCACTTGGAAGTTTATAAAAATTGCGCTTAATCATTGAGCGCAGCGAGAAATTTTATATTTGAAAAAATAAATCAATAAACAAATATGTCGAATCTGCCTTCGTTCCAGTCTTCTTCGCCTGATAGAACCATTGCCGTATCTATCAAAGCAAGATGGCTGTAACTTTGCGGAAAATTTCCGAGAAGCCTGTGACTGTTGAAGTCAATATCTTCACTGAAAAGATTAAGATGATTTCCGTATGAAAGTATTTTTTCAAAAATTTCTTTTGCTAGATCTTTTTTGCCTATTTTATAGAGGCTTCTTGCCATCCAGAAAGAACATATAGTGAATGATGATTTAGGAATTCCAAAATCATCAGAATCTTTATATCTGTACATCAATCCGTCAACACAGAGCCGTTCGTAGCTCTTTTCGACAGTCCGGACATATAACGGATCATCTGCCGAAAGAAAGCCGTAATTTTCGGCAAGCAGGTTTGCCGCGTCCATGCTGTTTCCGCCGTAGTACTGCGTTAGTGCTTTCCACTCAGGATGTATTCCGTTATCAAGAACATTCTTTTTTATTTTTGCGGCAAGTTTCGAATAGTCTAGTGCGTAATCATTTTTATTTAGTCTGCAGGCGATCTTTGCTGCTCGGTCCATTGCAACCCAGCAAAGAATTTTCGAAAACGTAAAATGCTTCATCTCTGTTCTGAATTCCCATATTCCCGAATCGTTTTTGCTCCAGTTCTTTTCAACATGATGAGCCAGAGTTTTGACAACTGTCCATAGTTCTTCAATGTTATCGAGTGTGTTTTTGAATATAAGCATGCTTGAATAGATTACGTCCATCAATACGCCGTAAATATCATTCTGTTTCTGCATATATGCA
>JAKPZU010000395.1 GCA_029559915.1 Bacillota bacterium | reverse complement strand
TAGCATAATAACCAAAGAAAAACACAAGTAGATTCAAACAAGTTATCAACAATAAACCATTGTAAGCCAATTAATTGAAAGTTTTCTTGCAGGCACTAATTAAATCATACTCTTCTTTGTTCCAATAATCCTGATGTCCTTCAAGGATTTTACTAAGACTGCCATTGGTTATGAATTTGGTGTATTTATCAATGCCAAAATCTTTGAAAGTGTTTTTCCAGTTTTTTTCAATTGCAGGTGGAAAAACAACAAGGATTTTAGTGTAATCTCTGCCATTCTGCAACAAAAATTTCTTAGCAACCATGGCTGCAACTACAGTTTTGCCCAGACCGACTACATCTGCCAGAACAAATCCATTATGTTTCTGAAGCATGTTAAATCCTTCATTGACGGCATCGACCTGATAAGATAGCTTCTTAAAATTGGAAGGTAAATCACCTAATGTATCAGGGTCATAGTCAATGTTTTTGCCAAAATACTCGATAAGAAGCTTGATATAGATTTCAAATGGTGTTATATCATCATTCAGATATGTTTGCTTCTTTATATTTTGGACATCTACAGGTAGGATATCGACAGCATCCTGCCACAGTAATTCAAACTCATCAGTGGCAAATTTCACATCCTCATAATCTGTTAATTGAACATTAAACTCATAATTACAATTTTTACCAGCACCCAAACCTGCATCAGTCAGGTTGGATGAACCAGTAATTACGCTTGCAGGAGTATGTTCGTTGAATGGGTCAGGTCGGAATATATAAACCTTTGCATGGATTTTTTTATCAGGATGTGCTTTAACCTGAATTTTCTTCTCCAATAAATCGTCAATAAACTGAATTATACCATTCTCTGTTTCTTTATCGTAATTGGCAGCTTCTATGTCTGCTTTGATATCATTTATGTACTCTGCCTTCGTTTTTTCATCATTTCTGAAGAACTCCAATCCGAATTTATGTGCATCCGAAAGAAGTTTATCAACATTAATTCCTACCAAGATTCTTATTTGGGGAACACGGTTAAGAAATGGTCTGATTCTGAAATAACCGGATGCACGGAAATAACCTACCAGCGCATCGAAATACTTTATATTCGGATTGTAGGTAAACACACCATCAAATTTTCGCAATAATGTGTTTTCATCCGTGTTTGTAAAAAATTTAACTGGCATGAAATGTAATTTTTGACTGGGATAGTAAAAGTAACAATTTATTTCTGGAGATAAGGAAAGACAAGACCTGTCATTTTCAACAGCTATGTTTAAGTCCGATAGCCCAGTAAATGGTGGGGTTTACCATAATATGACGTAAATAATTCCGTTGATAATCAGCACTGTTGCAAAAAAAGTCGTAAATTATAACTTGTATTTGTTATTTTTACTGCATGTATTACAGAAGAAAAATACTGCTTGGCTTACTTCAGATATTTGGCAGCGAACTTGATAAATTAAGTTTCCAGAAGCTGTTAATGCTTTTTTCCAAAGCCCAGACTAATCCTGATTTTGACTTCGTACCTTATAAATTTGGCTGTTTTTCCTTTCAGGCAAATGCCGATATGTCGACCATGATAAAGTATGGACAGGTGAGTGAAAATCAAAGGAAGTGGCTGAAAATAGATGCAGAAGACTATTTATCTCTTTTAAAGGAAAATGATAAGAAGGCACTTGTAAAGCTTAAAAGTTTATATTCCGGAAAATCCAAAGATGACTTAATCCGTTATACATACATCGAGTACCCGTATTATGCAATAAATAGCACCATCGCAAAGAATGTATTGAATACCAATGAATATTTTGCTGTTGAATCCGCAAAACCAGCGTTTGGAAGCACAGTACTGTTTACTATCGGTTATGAGGGAATAAGCCTTGAAGAATATCTGAACAAACTAATTCTTAATGGAGTTAAACTGTTATGTGATGTGCGAAAGAACTCATTGAGCATGAAATATGGCTTCAGTAAATCACAATTAAAAAATGCTTGTGAAGGAGTTGGAATAATATATGAACATATCCCTGATTTAGGTATTGATTCAGATAAGCGGCAGGAACTTAAAACACAATCAGATTACGATAAGTTGTTCCAACAATATATAAGAGAAACACTGACTCGAACCCATTACCAGCAAGAACATATACTTGAGCTACTGAAAAAGCATAATCGTATTGCTCTGACCTGCTTTGAAGCAAATATATGTCAATGCCATCGCAAACACTTAGCTGAAGCGGTAACCATGTTACCGGGATTTGATTATGAACTGAAGCACATTTGATATGGCATTGACAAAAGTTCTAATCACTGTTAAAACCTATCCCAGCATATCAAAAAAATATGAAGAACTTGTATGTACTGCCGGATTTCTTGAAAATGGCAACTGGATAAGACTTTATCCTATACAATTTCGTAAAAAATCCTATGCAGAACAGTATAAGAAGTACCAATGGATTGAACTTGATATCGTAAAGAATGCCAGTGATTTCAGACCTGAGAGTTTTCGCCCGGTTTCACATGATACACCGATTGAAATTATTGGAGAAATTCCACCGGATGGTAATACTTGGGCAGAAAGACGAAAAATTGTCCTTAAAAAGGTTTATACCAGTCTTGCCACATTGACTGCCGAAGCAAAAGATAAATCAATCTGCACATCCCTTGCAGTCTTTAAACCAACCAGAGTGATTGATTTCGTTTGGGAAGAGGAAAAAGAACGGCAATGGTCAAAAGAAAAACTTGCACAATTTGACCAGCTTAATTTATTTGAATCTAAGAATGACAAAGAATTTCAAGTTGTCAGAAAGCTTCCATATAAGTTTTCATACGTCTTCGAGGATGATTCTGGTCAGCGCAGCAAACTTATGATAGAGGACTGGGAGACAGGGGAGTTATTTTGGAACTGTTTATATCGAAAAAGGGGAGATGAAAAACTTGCATGTGAGGATGTAAGAAAAAAATATTTTGAAGATTTTGCCCAAACAAAGGATTTGCATTTCTTTTTGGGAACGACTCAGGTGCATCACTTCGTTGCCCCAAATCCTTTTATTATTATTGGTACATTTCACCCAAAGAAGGTGGTGCAGCTTGATTTATTCAATCCATTATCAGAATAATTTTTTCTACCACTTTTTCAACTACAATGAAAAATGCCGTTGTAACTTATTGATTTACAACGGCATCTTGTTTTAATCAGTCGGGGTGAGAAGACTCGAACTTCCGACCTCCACGTCCCGAACGTGGCGCGCTAGCCAACTGTGCTACACCCCGCTTTGTCCTCCGTAGCTTTAGCGAAGGAGGATCTTTGTCCTCCGTAGCTTTAGCGGAGGAGGATCTTTGTCCTCCGTAGCCTTCTTTGGTCAACGTAGCTTTAGCGAAGTTGATGGCGAAGGAGGTTAATTCAGGATTGCAAAAGTAATGATTCTTATTTCAATTCAAAAAGATTATTTCATTATCCTTAAAATCCCTGAATATATTGACTGGCTGTAGTTTTATTCAGATTCTTTCTGTTAACTTACTGTAAAACATAGTGATTTTACTACCGTATTATCTGAATCCTCTTCTCTCCACGGTAACTTCTTATTTCCCCGCTTTTTCTGAGATATGCTATTGTAGCATCAGCTGTCGTGATAAAGAGTGACGAACCCGGGTCTGCGTGAACATATTTGTAAACCAGTGTCATATAACTGTTCATGGCAACTGTGTAGGTCCTGTCCATATCTATGGGACCTCCATTTTCTGTCAGAAGAGTTATTTCTTCAGGATTGCCTTTTGTATCAAGCTTTAACTTTGTTCTTATCCCCGATGGATAAACAGGAGCCTTATCGTCAAGAGGGAAAGCAGCCATCATTAATGATTGTATTTCCCTGCCGGTCAGTAAGGTTACTACCAGTTCATTTCCAAAGGGATCAAGCTGATAAACATTCATTATTGTGACCGGGCCTTTTGGCAGATGATTAATTCTTACTCCGCCCGGATTCACAAGTGCAATATCAGCACCGGCAGCATCACGCTGTGCATCAGCCATAAGGTATCCAAGTTCTTCGTATGATGAAAAATCGTCTGTTGCTGAGGTAATAACCTCTTTGAGAACAGGATTATCATTGTATTTATCAACCATGGCACGGATTGAGGGTTTTTCCTTCTTCGAATTTCTGATATCGATCAGCTCCATACTCCTCTGTATAGTACCATCATCTTTTATTGTTAATTTGATCAGCGTTCCGTATTTCAGCTTATTCTCTGCCTGCGTGATCATTATACCATTATGTATCTGTTCTTTCTCAACCCTTGTATGTGAATGTCCTCCGATTATAAGATCGATGCCCTCAGGCAGAGTCTCAGCC
>JAKPZU010000343.1 GCA_029559915.1 Bacillota bacterium | reverse complement strand
TTTATTCGGATCTTTGACCTTTGTCATTTACGGTTTTTTGATCAAAGCTTATCCTATAGCCATATTAAACATTGGTACCGTCTCAATCAACATCTACTTCTTAATCAAGATGGCCAATACCAAAAGTTATTTCAAAATCCTCGAAATTGATAAAAAATCAAATTACTTCGATCACTTTCTCGAACTCCATAAAGACGATTTGAGTCGTTTCATCGACATCGATAAAATTGATATCGAAAATGCCGATTTACGCTTCTACATCTTAAGAGACATCATACCTGCAGGTGTATTCAGCGGCAAAAGATATGATGATCAAACCCTGTTGATTGAACTCGATTATGTCTCGCCACCATACCGTGATTTCTCCTTCGGCAAGTATCTATACACCCAAGAAAAATCATTATTCCTGAACAAGGGCTATAACCGTTTGATTACCCTTACCGACAATAAGATTCATAAGGATTATCTACTGAAAATGGGCTTTTCCCGAAATGAAGCGCTCGATCAGGAAAATCAATTGGCCTACGAAATAAATCTATAATTTTTAAAGCAATATCGACCATTAATCAGGTCGATATTTTTTTCTTTTCAATCACATCTTTTTCCTTGTATTTGGCATTATTGACTTTGCCCGACACTTCATATAATTCCAGACTCGTCAAATCACCGCTCTTTAGTATTTCTTGCAAAAGAAGAGTATCCTTGTTTTCTGGATTCAACCATTTTTTCGCCATGGCTTCAGTCAGGATGACAGGCATCCGGTCATGAATGTTCTTCATCGATTCATTAGCCTTGGTAGTGATGATAGTTGTGGTATAACTCTTCTTGCCTTCAGCATTTACATGAACGCTCCAAAGCCCTGCGAAACCGAATAACTTCTTATTTTTAAGTTGAAATCTGTAAGGCGTTTTCGTGGAGGTTGATCTTTCCCATTCAAAGAAACCGTCAGAAAGAATAATGCATCTTCTCTCCAAGAAACTCTTCTGGAAAGAGTATATTTTATCAACAGTTTCACTTCTGGCATTGATAATCGGTTTTGATTCATCTTTGGCATAATCCGGTACAAATCCCCATTTTAAAAGACCTACCCGATATTTTGTCCCATCACTTATAAGCGAAATCAATTCTTCCGAAGGGGCGACATTATATTTTGGTAATTCGATTGAATCCGGTAGAATTTCAATTTGATAATTTTCTTTTAGATATTCTTTT
>JAKPZU010000326.1 GCA_029559915.1 Bacillota bacterium | reverse complement strand
TCTCCGAGGAATACTTTGATACCGTTTCCGCGCTGCTCAAGAGCCGGCTGAAGCCCAGCATCGACGTGGAGATCGTCGGCTAAGCGGGGTTTTCTTTCCAGCGGACCGCAGCGGTAAACGCTTCCGAGCTTTGAGTCAGGTTCTTGCCCGAGAGGGCAAAAGCGCCAGGCTGCCCGTCCAGTGAAGCTACCCTCACAACAACTTCATCCTCGGGGTGGATCTCGCGGTCATAATTGATCTGTAACGTTTCGAGAGAGTGGCCCTTATGCCATGGAGTAGGGAAGGCGTCGCAAATCCACTCGATGTAGCGTGCATTATTGACGTGCCCGACCACGTCGATGGCTGAGTAGCCGGCACGCAAGCGCAGCCTTTCCTCGCCATCCGCGGGCGGGATGAGCTTTTCCAGCGGCTCGGCTAAGGCTTGGCGGTCAGGGTTTTGCGGCAGGTTTAATCGTAAGGCGGAAGGCGGCACCAGCCGGCGGGTCTGCATGTTCATCATCAGCCAAGCTGAGGTGGCTACGGTGAGCAGTTCGCCCTGCGCGCTTAGGATTTCGTAGTCGCGGATGAAGAAGAGCTTCTGCTGGATGGTCTTGGGCCAGGTGCGGATAGTGATTTGATCTTCCACGCGCGGAAAGCGCAAAAACTGAAACTTCATACGAGAAAGCACCCACACCAACCCCTGGTCGAGCAGCGCCTGATAGCCTTCGCCCAAAAGGTCAATGTGCTTATTAGCTGCTGCGGTCATGTGCTGCAGAAACGCTGAAGGCTTCCAGCGCAAGTTGGCGTCGCATTCATAAGTCGGGACCGCGAAAGTTTCTGTGTATGTGGGGTTATCTTCGCTCAGCATACCTTTTCCCTATCAGAAGGTTTTGTCGATTATAGCCAAAATTGGCTAAAGTTGCATTAGTTGGACAAATACAAAAACAAATAATATAGTTTCGTATTCTTTCATGGTAACGTACGGGCAGGATTCGCATTCTCCTGACCATATAAGCAATGTAATTGTTAGTTTTCAAAGACGGAGACCTGCGGCCAACTTCCTCGCTCGGTACCCTTCGGGTAGGCTACGCACTCGGGAGACCGGCGCGATAAGAGATATATTTCACAACAATGCCTCAGTTATTTTTCTTGTAACTCTGTCTACAATGCTTCCTACTTCAAATAAAGCATCAAAAGTATCAAGATCCTCATTTTCTGCCCGTTCATACTGAACAGCGAGCGCATACTCGACAACTGCAATTTCATAAGTTAATTCCTTAAATTCCTTAGAATCCAATATTCCACTAGCATTGTTTTTTGCAGCTACTATTTGTGGATGGTTAAGATTGATATATATGGTTCTTTCATCTTTTTTATATTCTGAGCGTTTGTCCTCTGGAGAACCTTCAATGTATGAAACGGAAAATACTCCTCTTTTTACTTTTCTTTGGGAGTCCGTTTGTTCCATTTCTTTCGGCGATCCAAGATGATCTCCTGTGATTAAGTTCGGTCCCATTTCACGGGGTATTTCTCCTTCACCTGGCGGTAGGATGCTCGAACTTTTTCCATCTCCTCTTTCGTAACCTGCTGGAGTGAAATGAGACACAAAGTCCCCTTCACCTGGTAAGACTTCTCCGTTTGTACTCTTTATTTCCTGAACTTTTCGTATTTGTGTTGATGTAATCCTTCTTGCTAATTCATACTGATCTAAAATACCAAGGAAATCTGCATTTAATATTTTCTCAAGCGCTTTTGAGCTTTCTTGCAATTTTTTATATTGTTCTGATTTTTTTCTTTCCTCTTCTTGTTTAACTATTTCTTTCCTTACTTCTTCTACATGTTGACCTACCCAAGCAAGAAGAGTAACAACGGTCGGATTAGCGCGATTTAATTGGTTATTCCGCGTGTTATCAAAAGGAGGGATTGAAGAATTATCATCCTCCAGTTTTTCAACATCAACTTCACCAAAAATCCTATTTGAGAATTCCTTGTTTTCCGATTCAGCTAAAGTAGTTTCATGCCAAATGCCATAGGATAAGATATCTACACCTACAAATTCCGCGTCCAGAGGTTTTGGAGAGACTTTTATAATCAGATCTATCGACCCGAGTTTTTCTTTTAGTTCTGAAGTTTCCGGACTGAAATTATAGATCTTGGTATAAGCTGGTTCGGTAAATTTACAGGTATGACCATTGATTATCACGGTCGCTCGTTGTTTATATCTACTTAAATTTCTTTCAATAAATTGAATAGTTTTTTCGAAATTAATTTTGCCATCAATGAAATCTGATATAAAAACTTTAGTTCCATCTTGGTAATTATCATCGAAGATTTTTTCATTATCTATAACAATTTCAACTGGAAATGAGCTTCCATCGACAGCATTTTCTATCATTTTTCTTGTCAATCTAACTGCGTTTCTAAATCCATTCTTCACCGTATCTATTTCTAATGTATTAGCAATTCCAAAAGCGGCAGATTTCCCGGTTCCAAAACGCCCTCTAACTCTTTTACCTTTTTTTCTTTGGACATTTTCGCCATGCATTTGGAAAAAGCGCATTAAGTCATTTTTGGACATGCCTAAGCCATTATCTGCAATAACAAGTTTTTTTGAAGCTAAAGGTGTTAATTCGACATTCACGGTAATAGGTACATCTTCTTTTGCGTTATCTAAAGAATTAGATACATATTCCCAAACAACTTTAGGCAAGGTATTAAAATACGCTGAGTTCTGAAGAAAATCACGAGCTACATGGCTTGAAACAAATATTTCACTATTTGGCAACCTGGTCCTCCTTAATAAATTTATCTTGAAGAAATTGCCAACATGACAATAAGTTTTCATCATCTTTAACAACGTTATTGATGAGAGCAAATCGTCTATGAAGTGCATGAACTGGAAAGTATTCATTTACTCGGGCAAAATCTTGAAAATCACTTAAGGTAATATTTCCACTTTCACCAGAAATATATTTTAAATAAGCTGTACTAGAAACTAATCTATTTTTCTCTAAAATTATTTTTTCCGAAATCGATTTATTTCTATAAGAAGAACTTTTTATTGTTTCCGATGTCGTAATAAAAGATCTAGCCCAATTTAAACCATCTATAGTGAGCATGAAACCGTGTTTATTATTTCCCGAAATTAATGAAGGACCCTTTTTAGGTATCATAGCATCTTTTATTGCATAGGAAACAACACGCAAGTCGATCTTATCTTTGAACTTTCGCCAACTGAACTTTTCTGGTGCATATTCAAAAGCTTTTATTGCAATATCTTCAATATCGATTGAATTTGTTTCCCCACCCAAGTCAAAAATAGCTAGAAGGACAATCTGAACGTTTGATAATTCAACTATTGGTTGGTCAATCATTGATTCTTCTCACGATTATTTTTGGGGACTCCCTAGCATCAAAGGTTAATTCAATTTTATCGCCATTCTTAACTTCAAGTACTTTAAACGCAGGGCCCAATCCCCAAATTAAAGAGCCGTTTCCACGAGCTTTTCCTTTTTCTATTCCATCAACATAGACATCCCAACCTTCATGAAGTTCTGGTAAAGGTTGGCTTGAATGAGAAATACTAATAACTCCTCCACTAGCCCATGAATTAACAGTCATTTTGTATTTAATAGTACCATCAATACAATAATTAACTTCTGAATCTTTTGAAAATATTTCTTGCCTTGATTTTGCTGCTTCTAAATCTTGAAAGGTATAATTTCTTCCCCTTAATATATAAAACCCCTCATCGACTCTTTGGACAATCGGAGACATACCCATAATTCTTATCGTTGCTGTTGAAGCTGAATACCCTTCATTTATGAAACGGTCAATAATTTCTTGAAAGGAAATAACTGGCCCTTTTTGTTCTATTAATTCTAAAAATATACGCTCACTTCTATTCAAATTTACGTTTAATTGACCATCATATGAAATAAAATCATCTCTTATCGAAAAGCCCGCCAGTTGAATGAAATATTTCATAACTGGAATTGGAGAAATTGCTTCATAACTTCTAGAAATATATCGTCTTATGCCGTCACAAAAAGTTTCGAATTTCAGTTGCCCGCAGGTCTTAATCATGGTCAACCCAGCAGTAATTATAGGATTACGAGGCATTAATAAGTTTGGGCTTCTTATACTGAACCAATTCTCGATTACTTCCTCGTAGCCTAAAGTTTTTAATAAATTAATTGTAGTTGTGCGATCAGCTTCAACTATTTCTGAAGCGTTCAAGATGTGAATTCCACCCGTAAAGTTAACGATCCGTTGAATTTTCCTTTTTTGTTTGGAAGAAAACGTAGAAAGCGCCTTAATGATGCTTACTGTTTTATCAGAGTTAATAATGAGCTTAACGTTTTCTGGAACTGTAATATTTTGAGGTAATGTATCTTCATCATTTATCAATGCTTTCATTAACTCGTAAGCACCATAATTATCAAACAAGATTTTTTCAGTGGCTATGTTTTTCTCTAACAGTACAGAATGCCACTTCTCATCACTTAAATCTTCACCCATGTCTTTTGCAAATAAGAATGCCGATTGCATGATTAATAGTGGTTGATTCATTAATATATGGTGAATCTTCCCAGAAATGGTTTTTAATAATTGTCTGACGCGTTCCCGTGTAATTCCATACTGGTCTGCAATTTCCTGTAATGTATGTTTCTTGATAAAGCGAAGTGTGTAAATTTCGATATCCCTAGGTAAGCATGAAGAAAAAGCTTGTTTGATTTCTTCATCTAAATTATTATGAATCATAAAATCATTAAATACTTCAAGGAAATCTAATTTATCTATCTTAATGTTTGGTCGTGAGGTAAAAAGATCGTCCAATGTTACACCAGAGATTATAGCTTTCGAGTGAAGAAATCCCTCTTGTACTAGAGATTCAAGACTTGTTAAACAAGAATCAAATAGTTTAGTGTAAAAATCGCTCAATGGGAAGAAAATTGTGCTTAAATCATAAAACAATACAGAGTACTCTCCAATTGTTTGTATTCCTAATGATTCAACCAAGCTAGACGATTGCTCTGATAACTGTCTTCCGAAAACAGTTAATGGTAAATTCTTAATAAAATCTGGCATAATATTCATAAATTGGACGAAATTTTCAAATTCATCTAGTCCGGTTCTGTTTTGTTTATCCTCATTGTTCTCTATGAGTTTTTCTTTTGATGGTTTACTATAATTTTCTACAAATTCATACGTTTTTTCCTCAATAACGCTAGCCAGTTGTTGGCCAATAGAATAAACTTTTTTCAATTCACCAGATTTAATTATTGACAATAAATCATAAACAGTATAAATATTCGCCCTCTTTAATGGATTTACGCACCTGGGAGGTAAATTTAACAAATCAATTGAGATGTTGAACATTGATAAATCTTGAGCATTAAGATTATTATCAGCTCTTATAATATTATTTTTGCTAATGCCCATAATGTATCCCTAAACGGTAATCACTTTATAAGAATAACAATTTTAGCATAGTTACTAATCGATTTTTCATCAGTAGTTGAAATTTTAATCTGATGATAATTAATTAGTAAGGTTATAATATATTACTTATTTGAAACTAAATTAATTTTCTCTTCTTTTGTTCTTATGCTATAATACCCATTAGCTGCCAAATCTGGCGCAAGCCGGTTTGGCACGATTTAATAAAGGAAATACCTAAAGCATGTTCAAAAAAATTAGCAACATTTTCGCGGGAGACTCGCAAAAACGCAGGCTCGATAAGCTGGTCACCGTGGTGGATCAA
>JAKPZU010000323.1 GCA_029559915.1 Bacillota bacterium | reverse complement strand
GAAAAGCAGCCTGTGGAAGACAGCGACAGGATTCTGTATTTGCTTCGGACACGTAAATAAGTTAGAGAAGAAGAATTAGAGACTGATTTTCAAAATTCGTTGATAGGATTTTCATGAAAAAAATATTAAGTTATCTGATCACAATTATTTATATTCTTGCGATTGTTTTTTGCTTGGTTGTTTTGATCAAGCCCGGAGCGTCGATTTTTTATCAAAAGACTGAAATTAAACCCGAACAGATAAGCTGTGAAGAGAACTCATGCAAAGTTCAGTACAACATCGATCAGACGATCTACGATCCGTCAACTATTCTGATTTTGGAAGATCAAAGAGTATTGAGTTTCGTCTCGACGGAATTTGTCCGACCAGAAGACAATAAAGATTCATATATCGAAATCATTATCAAGGATGAGGCATCAGTATCAACGGATACGGGAGAGCCTTATCGTTTCGATTTAGAAAATCATCAATATTCTATTTATAGTAAGCCTTATCTCATCAGTCGCAAATGGGCCGGGATCGGATTAGGACTATTGATAATAAGCTGCTTCATATGGTTTCTTGTCAAGGTTGGAATCCCAGAAAAAAAACAAAATAAGCATGTCGGTATCTTTGCATTATGGCAACAGACAATAACCGGGATATTAAACCAAATCGGTCATTTTCTGAAAGAACGAAGACGACCGTTAGCATATGGGGCTGTCAATACGATTCTTGCGGCTTATTTATATCTTTTTATGGAATGGCTTTTTTTTGTAACCAAACCCTCTTTCATGGATGTTTTACCCTTTTGGGAAAAGCTGAAAATCATGTTCAATTCAGCGTTTATTTTAACGGTATTTGCGTTAGCTGGATTACTCGTTCTTTTCTTGTTGGATGTTCTCTGTACCAGAAAAGTTCCGAATTTCTTTCACTACCTATACAATACTCCGGCGGCTTTTATTTTGGCTTGTTTGGTTCTCATCTTAATCGATAATTTTACCTATACATTTTTTAAATTCGGTATCGCTAACTCAGACATTGTAGGCAAGATTATATATATTCATCTTTTTATGTTTGTTTTTTGGAGAATATTGAAGAAGATTGAACAGCCTCAAGAAAAAGTGAGCCGTTTATTCGAATATCGGGGAAGAATCATCGCATCTCTTGGCTTGATTGGTGTTTCGATTATTTCTGTGGCGGCTTCATATAATCCTGAGGTCAATACCGGTGGAAACAATCCGGGAGAAATATCTTTGGTTTCCGGTTCTTATCCAAATATTATTTTACTGAGCTCGGATGGTGTCAATGCGGATAATATGTCTGTGTATGGATATGAACGAGAGACTACTCCGTTTCTGGATGTGTTGGCAGAAAGCTCGTTGCTGAGCCAGAACAATTTTACCAATGCTTCTAAATCGATGGGATCCGAGACAGCGATTTTAACAGGGAAACTTCCGCTCACAACGCATGTGATATTTCCACCAAATACATTACGTGGGAAAGATATGTATCAACATCTTCCCGGAATATTACGCTTGAAGGGATATAAAACAATTTCTCTCGGAGTTCCTTATTGGGTGGATGTTAATGTAATTAATTTTAAGAATGCATTTAATGAAGTAAATGGTCAAGTTAATCCGAGCGAAACATCCTCCGGCTCTATATCGCTGTATGGATATGAAGATTCACGGTACATGTTGAGGATGGTAATGGATCGAATTGAAGAAAGGCTTTGTGATATCTTCTTCATAAAGGATATGCCAAATCCGATTGATTTGGTTACTCAAGCTGCCGATGTGACTTATACGGATGAAGAAAAAATGCAGGAACTTTATGACAAGGTAACGGAAGCTGCTCAGACAAATCAATCTTTATTTGCTCATGTTCATCTTATGGATACGCATGGAGAAACGATAAACCCGGTAATTCAAAAATATTCCGTAGGCGAAGAGCAGAGTGATTATTGGATGACCGACTTTTATGATGATGCGATACTGAGTTTTGATGCCAGAGTTGAAGAATTGGTTAATTTTTTGAAGGATACAGGCCAATATCAGAAAACAATCTTGATTATTTACACAGATCATGGGCAACAATGGGTAACGAACAAAAGATTGCCTTTGATAATCCATTTTCCGAATGATGATTTTCATGGCATCATTACCGCAAACACTCAAAATATTGATATCGCGCCGACTATCTTGGATTATTTGAATATTCCGATACCGGAATGGATGGAAGGTAATTCTATTCTTCAAAATTTAGATCGGAGG
>JAKPZU010000309.1 GCA_029559915.1 Bacillota bacterium | reverse complement strand
GTTGCTGAGTAGCCCGTTAGGGCGTACCGAAGCAACCGACTACTCACACCCACTTCTCATTTTTTATTTTCCATAATCTCTATCTCCTCCTCCGTCAGCTCATATAATTTATATACCAATCCATCAATTTCCTTTTCCCATGCGCCTGTATCTGCCTGCGGGTTTTCCTTTTTTGCAGCAAGGATTTTTTCGACCAGGGATTCTATCTGCCTCACGATGGTGGTTTTATTAGTGAATTGGAAGAGATGTTTCATTTTTTATTCGAAAGAATAATTACATCTTTTACCACTTCTTATTGTCAATATAACCTTTTGTATTTCATAAACATATGCATCTTTTATTGCCCGAGTGTCAATAAAAATCGAGTTTTTTACCCCCTATTTTTGTCAATAAAATACTTCTTGAATTTTTTACTACTTGAACATGATTTCTTATTGGCATTGAAGCAGCGGTTTATTCTTTTTTCTTATTCCTCTCATTCAATCTTGCGTTAAACATTTTTTCCCGTATTCCGCCTTCTTTGATAAATTGTTCTTCTAATCTCCTTAATTGCTGGTCAAGCAGATAATTTGTCTGGTGAACAAGGCAAATAATCGTATTGGCTACAACCTCTTCTGAGGGGTCTTCCAAATATGTCAAATACGATTTGTATGATCTATCCTTTCTTCTCCCAATTTCTCTTATTTCCAGTATCTTCGGGTCATTTTTATCCCATAGTTTTAACCCTCTCACCCGAAGGAAATCCTGATAGTCAATAAGCAGTTCCTCAAGTCTTGCCCTTGCAACACCAATCAGTTTTATTTCTGTTTCTTTTGAAATGCCTGAGGCCATGCATCCTTCGGCAATATTTTGTTTGCCGCTTCTGGCGGCCTGTACCATCTGGTCGTGTGTACGGGAACGAATATTTATGTATTTATCGCAAAAATGTACAATTACACAACGTTATAAAAATTTATTCAAATTATCCTCTTTCCATTGTTTTGGATTGTTAATGATATATTGCCGTATGCGGGCTAATTCGTCATCGTTACGAATTATATGTTCGTAATAATTGCATTGCCATAACGTTTGATGTGGCGTTTGTCGCATTTGGTTGATTTGTTTTGTGGTGGTTGATTTGAATAATCGTACAATGGTGGGGATTGAATTGTGGGTGGGTTTGCCAAATTGTTCGATCGTTCCCATTCCCATTCCCGGTTCCATTCCCATTCCCGATT
>JAKPZU010000213.1 GCA_029559915.1 Bacillota bacterium | reverse complement strand
AAATCTGTGTATAGAAACAGAGCAATCCTATCTATGCCATCAATTTTATAAGGACATTTCTCTCTAAGTTTGAACTCTAACTCTGCTTCAATCAATTCATCCGAAAAGGAAAATGAAACGTTCTTACTGGTGATGTCGAGGTAAGATTGGGGGTCAATATCCCCACCCCAACCTGACCACAATCCATCAGCCATAATGGGAATTTGCCCTTCCGTTTTCTTTTTACTGGTTGTTGCTTTATCACCACTTGATGAACCACCACAAGATGCAATCAATGTTACAGCAAGAATAACAATTGAATAATAGAATACTTTTTTCATAGCGAAGGTTTTTAGTTAATAATGTTGAGAAAATGACTACCAATATTTAGATATTTTTTAAATTATATTTTATGTTTTTAAAGTCTTACACGACAATCTTAACAATAAATGAAAACCTTTAAATCTATCAGGTCTTTTGTGAAAAACCATGTCGTATATTTTTTATCATGTGCTATACTTTTCAATCGTTTTTAATACATCTAACAGAAAATCCATCAGTCATATAGCAATGGTCGTTTGTCCTTTCAAGTTGTGGCTGTTCAGTATCAACGGCTCTGCACCAAAGAGTATAATTATCTCTTGTAGACGAACCCCAAACGCCAATCTCATTATAATAATCAAAATCGCCAAATGTACGATACCCAGCGAATTGAGCATTAAATCCACTTTTCTCTCTCATTTTGCTTCCTGCTACATCGCTTCCGCCTAAAAACATGGCAAGTTTTGACCAATCATTATCGGTGGGTATGCGCCATCCGTCTGGTGCAAGTCCACGAGGGTCTAAGATAGCAAAACCATTGTATAGTCTCCCATATTTTTTTTCATTTTCAATGTTGTTCTCTGGGAAACACCACGCTGGTTTTTCATAATCATCCCATACATCACCATCCGTCACATGTGAAATTTCATCCCCATTTCTGAAATGCTTAACATTAAGATTTTCTGCCATCCATGTTTGTTCCCCAATGGTAACAATTTTATACTTATTGCCATCAATGTCTGTAATGTAGTTCGCAATAGGCTCTTCTACTTTAGTCTGAACCTC
>JAKPZU010000299.1 GCA_029559915.1 Bacillota bacterium | reverse complement strand
TTTTAAGGCGATGGGCGCCTCCTGAAGGAGTTCGTTGCGTAATTTTTCTTCGGAAAGAGGCTGGGCATCAAGAAAAGGCCTGAAGAATTTGGAGTAAAAGACCAGGGTACGAATAATAAAAAGGTTGAGGATATACACAATGTACAACTCAGATTCATCTTTGGACTTGTCGTTCCGCAGGCTCAATGAATGGAAAAGAAAAGTGGCGTCATGGAAGAGTTTTCGCGCCAGCTGCATGTTCCGGATGGCGTATATATGAATGGTTTTTTCGGAAGAAGTATTGGACAAAACTTTTTCAGAGCGAATCTTGATCCTTTCGAATTCATCGGAGAAAAAATCCAGAAATATTTTGGCAAGCAGGTTGGGTGGTACCGGGAGCAACATGTTTTCCTGAAGGCCATAGATTTTTAACGGAACAACTTTGGCCTGATGGCACTTACATTCAGATTCGTAAATGATTTTGAGTTCATAATCTCCGGTAGTGTGATAGCCAAAAAAGGTAAAATCGTGCAAAAGTAGGTCCTTCTCAATTTGCTCTTTGGAGGAAGACGTATTGACAACAATAGCGTTTGCGGATTTGACAAGCTGAAAGGGTGACTTCGGGGATCGGCTTTTGACTGGCGTTATGGGGAATGCACCGTTGATGAAACGGGAATAGACAGAATGATCTATATTAGCGTATATGGCAGGGCTAAACATATTGATAAGAATTAAGGGGATTACAGTACAATAACAGCCGGTACTAAGGAGATAATACCGAAAAATAAAACGATGTATGAATATTTAGTGTATTGCATTAAAAACAACATCTATCATATACAAAATTAATATTTGATGTGTAATGAAATGCAAATGTTGATAAATTGGTAGAAAATTGTAAATGGCTGAAAATCAATTTTTAAATATGTAACATGTTGATGTACAAGGGAAAATATTTATCAACAGAAAAATTGTTGATTTCAAATGAATCGTGATTAGGTTGAAAATAGAGATAGGATACATCAGGATAATAGAGAAAGATCCCGCCGGCAGGATGTCCTTATGAAATTAATAACGGAATCTTCGTTTATTCGTTACTTCTAAATAATTATCGTTTAGATGTTTTTCAATATCACTAGCTTTGTAATAGATTTTATTTGCAACCCTTGAGTAACTAATAATTCTTTTGTCTCTGTATGACTGTAGAGTACGTTTTGACACCTTCAATAAATTGCAGGCATCAGACACATCCAGCCAAACTTCTGAAAGAGGATTCTGCTTTTTCTTTTCGATAATAAACTGTTCGAGCTTGTCGAACCTGGCCATGATCTGCTTAAAGGCCATGGCGTCCATAGTGATTACTTCCATAGGTTTAAATTTTTAAATGTTTAACAATAGAGAATGAAAGTCTCACCAGGCCTGAAAAGACAGAAGCAAAAATAAAAAAAATATTACTGAAATAAAATTGGGGATGAATTATTTATCAAAAATATCCATCGCTTTGTCAAGTTCTTCATTGACGATCTTGGCATAAACCTGTGTTGTTTTTATCGAAGTATGTCCCATCAGTTTGGAAACATATTCAATCCTCATGCCCTTACGAAGTGCACGGGTAGCCCATGTGTGGCGGCTTGTATGGAAGTGCATATTGTGATTGAATTCTAAATCATCCGCGATGTCCTTCAAATCGGAATTGGTATATGATGTCAAAGATGAAATACATTGAAAAAGATATTTTGGGTCTGAATAATCCCTGTCGTTCTTTAGAAAAGGAAAAACAAAATCAGAGGGTTTTATATCTTCAGTTTTATAAATGTTGAGAATCTCCTGGGCCTTCTTCGGAAGTTTGATGGAAACGACAGAATTTGTCTTTTGAGTAGAAAGCAAAAGATGATCTTCGTTGATGTTTTCCCATTTAAGCTGAAAAATATCAGAAATACGGAGCCCACCGGCATAAGCAGCAAAAACATAAATATTCCGGTGGTGGTATTTCATGGAACCGGCTTTAAGCTTCATATCTTCGACTTTTTTTAGTTCTTCTTCAGTTAGAAAAGCTTTTTCAGTATTTTCCCATTTTAATTTGTACCGGAGAAAAGGATTTTTTTCAAAAGGAAAAGTATCATCCTGAACGGCAGCATTGATAATGCGCCTGATAACCTTTAAATTTGAATGGATGGTGTTGGTTTTATTATGCAGTTTTGTTTGCAGGTACTCTTCATACTGTTTTAAGAATTCAACGGTAATGTCATCAAAGGAGAAGGCCTGATCATCAATATATGTTTTGAGCTTTGAAATGACAGCATTGGCCTTGTCATAAGTGCCCATCTTTCCCGAACGTAATAAATCTGCCACGTATTTTTCAGCATAAGGTATAAAGCTTTCCGGGGTTCTGCCCAGGATGGCCTGCTTGATCTTTTTTGACGGGACAAATTTTGAGGTGGTTTCCATGACCAGGGCAATGCCTTCGGCATCGGAGATCTTCTTTGCAATGAAATTATTCATCCGCTGGGAATTTGGATGTGACTTCCTTACTCTACCGGTCTTTTCATTCCATTGGTGAGGGGGTAGGGTAATCCCCAGAGATATGAATTTTGCCTTACGATCTTTAATAATACGCAAATAAAGTGGAAATTCTCCGATTTTATTTGCTTTATTCTTCTTTAGTATTATCTTTGTTGTTGCCATTGATATTGAGTTTTAACAAAGATACAAAATAAAATAATAGGTACAACAAATGGTACAACAATTCTCATATTTTCTTACATTTCTTTGCATAGTGCTGCGAAATGATAAAATGTAATTAATTGAAAAATAGGTATTAAGATAAAAACCGATGAAAAATAGAGCATATTACTCAGTCCCGTCCGGACCGCCAGATAAAAATGATAGCCCTTGATTATCAAATAGTTAAGGGCTATTTTTTTGCGTAGAGGGGATAGATAGGGGATAGATCCTCCCCAGGCATTATAGCCTGTGAAAAGGTCAGTAACCAAAACTTTCCGATTGCAAGGTGTTGTTAAAAAATAAAGTGCTTATGATACTAATATAGATAGCGGTTTGTTATAACACCAATACATTGTTCTGTACCAGTTCTGCAATAAAAAGAGGCTGCCTTTTTGAGACAGCCTCTTTCCATTAAATTGTAAACCACGATTAATGAACGAGTTTCAGCACCATATATTTTGAGGTATTGGCACCAGTGTATTCCAGTCTGAAAGTGTACATGCCTGCCGGCAGATTTTCCGGTCTGAATTCGGCAGCATGATAACCGCTTTGCTGACTTTCATTTACGAGTTCTGTTACCAGTTCTCCTATGGCATTGTAAACTCTTATTTTTACCAAGCCATTTTCGGGCAGACGGTACTTCAGGGTAGCATTATCGTTGAATGGATTGGGAT
>JAKPZU010000295.1 GCA_029559915.1 Bacillota bacterium | reverse complement strand
GGCATGACGGTAGTTTTTTCTACATACCAGTCTATTGATGTTATTGCGAAAGCTCAAAAGGAACTCCTTAAAAGTAAAAAGGACAGTGGCATATTCGATGTAATCATTTGCGACGAAGCACATAGAACCACCGGTGTAGCCCTTACCGATGAAGATTCTTCTGCGTTTATAAAAGTACATGATAATTCATTCATTAAAGCTAAGAAAAGAATATACATGACTGCCACTCCCCGACTTTACAGCGATGATGCAAAAAGCAAGGCGGCCCAGGCTGAAGCCATATTATGTTCAATGGACGATGAATCACTTTACGGTGAAGAAATATATAGAATCGGTTTTGGTGAATCCGTTGAAAGAGATTTATTGACAGACTATAAAGTGCTCATTCTTACACTTAATGAAAATGATGTACCTCCGGCAATACAAAGAATGATTTCCAGTAGAGATAGTGAAATCAATACTGATGATGCCTCAAAATTGATTGGGTGTATTAACGCTCTTTCAAAACAAATTCTCGGTGATGACGGTCTCATTAAAGAACTTGACCCTGAACCGATGAAAAGAGCCGTTGCTTTCTGTCAGAAGATAGTTGTATCGAAAAAGATTACTGAAACTTTTAATACAGCAACAAGTGTTTACATTGATTCCTTACCGTCAGATAAAAAAGAACAAATGATAGCGGTTTCATCAAAACATATTGACGGTACAATGTCAGCACCACAACGAGATGAACTGCTTGGCTGGTTGAAAGCCGAACATGATGACGAATGTCGTATCTTGACTAATGTTCGCTGTTTAAGTGAAGGTGTAGATGTTCCCTCTCTTGATGCTGTACTGTTTTTGTCCGCACGGAATTCTCAGGTTGATGTTGTTCAATCTGTCGGTCGTGTAATGAGAAAATCCCCTGGCAAAAATTATGGGTATATAATTATTCCGGTATTAGTACCGGCAAGCGTTGAAGCTGACAAAGCGCTTGATGATAACGAAAGATATAAAGTAGTCTGGACTGTCCTGAATGCTCTTCGGGCGCATGATGACCGGTTCAATGCAACTGTTAATAAAATCGAGCTTAATAAAAAACGTCCCGAACAGATTCTTGTCGGCCGCCCTGAATTTACCTATGATGAACAGGGAAGCGCAGTATCCACAGTAGCTGACAGCGCAAAAGCCGAATATGGTTCATCCATCAATGAACAGTTGTATCTGCAATTTGAACAGCTTCAGAATGTTGTCTTTGCCCGTATGGTACAAAAAGTCGGTGACCGCCGGTATTGGGAACAATGGGCAAAAAATGTAGCTGAAATTGCGGAAAGGCAAATTGAGCGAATAGACAGGCTCATTAAATCGGATGGTAATCATAAACAGGTTTTTGAAAATTTCCTTATTGGCCTCCAGAAAAACATCAATCCAAGTATAACAAGGCAAGAAGCTGTTGAAATGCTGTCCCAGCATATCATTACAAAGCCTGTTTTTGAAGCTTTATTTGAAGGTTATTCATTTGTAAAAAGCAATGCCATTTCGGTATCAATGCAGACCATGCTTGACCTTCTGGAAGCCAAGGCAATAGAAAAAGATACGGCGGTTCTCGATAAATTCTATGATTCAGTAAGAAAGCGTGCCTCTGATATTGACAATGCCGAAGGCAGGCAAAGAATCATTATCGAGCTTTACGACAAATTCTTTAAGACTGCTTTTCCGAAAATGGTTGAAAGATTGGGAATTGTTTATACCCCCATTGAAATTGTGGATTTCATCATACATTCAGTTAATGATGTTCTGAAAAAAGAATTTGACCGTAGTATTTCAGATGAAAACATACATATCCTTGACCCGTTTACCGGAACCGGCACATTTATCACCCGTCTTCTGCAAAGCGGACTTATTGAAAAGAAAGACCTTGAACGAAAATATTTGAATGAACTTCACGCCAATGAAATAGTACTGCTTGCATATTACATCGCGGCTGTAAATATTGAAAACGCTTACCATGATTTACTCGGTGACGGCAAGGAATACCAGAGCTTTGATGGCATATGCTTAACTGATACTTTTCAACTCGGTGAAACACCTGAAAGCGAGCAACTATTTTCAGAAATGTTTCCTCAGAACTCGGAGCGTGTTGCCGCTCAGAAAAAAGCCCCTATTCGCGTAATTATTGGTAATCCACCTTATTCAATTGGGCAGAAATCAGCCAATGATAATGCACAAAATCAGAGTTATCCATTACTTGACAGCCGTATTGAAAGCACCTATGCCGAAAAATCAAGTGCTGGTCTCAATAAATCACTTTATGACGCTTATATCAAAGCATTTCGCTGGTCATCAGATCGCCTTGAAAAAGAGAATGGTGGTATAATTTGTTTTGTCTCCAATGGGGCATGGCTTGATGGCAATTCACAAGACGGTTTTCGGAAATGCATCGAAAGGGAATTTTCTTCAATATATGTATTTAATCTTCGTGGGAATCAACGGACAAGTGGAGAATTATCCAGAAAAGAAGGTGGAAAGATATTTGGCTCCGGCTCTCGCACTCCAATTGCTATCACATTACTTGTGAAAAACCCTAAAGTAAAATCAGAAAAGGCCACCATTCATTACCATGACATCGGCGATTATTTAAGTCGCGAGGAAAAATTAGCTATTGTTAAAAAGTTCCATTCAGTTTCAAATGAGGAATTAAAGTGGAAAAAGATAACTCCGAACGAGCATGGAGACTGGCTAAGTGAAAGGAATGAATCTTTTAATACTTTAATTCCCATTCAGCCAGAAAAGAAATTTGTTCATGATAGCAAATCATTTTTTATAACACACGCTATTGGAATCTCAACATCACGAGATGCTTGGGTGTATAATTTTTCTAAAGCTACTATCAATAAAAATATGAAAGAAACGATAAATTTCTATAATTCAATAATAACTGAGGATAGTGGAAGCGACTCAATAAATAATACAAAGAGAATTAGTTGGTCTGTTAATTTGAAAAATGATTTTCTAAAAAAGAAAAAGCATACCTATTCAAATAAAGCAATAAGAACAGCTCAATACCGTCCCTTTATGAAGCAAAATATATATTTTGAAAAATCTTTCATTGAACGACCAGGAATAAGTTTACGTTTTTTCCCAGATGAAAATATTGAAAACTATGTTATAACTTTAACTGATATCGGCAATTTAGGTTTTTCAAGTTTTATTTCAAAACATCTACCTGATAATTGCCTTTCAAAAACAGGTAATGGTGGATGTCAGACATTTCCTCTTTATTATTACGAAGAACGATCACACGAAGATCCGTCATTATTCGATACCGCTGGCGATAGTGACTATATCAGAAGAGACGGTATTTCTGATTTCATTCTCGAGCGTGCTAAAAAACAATACGGTAAAAACGTAACCAAAGAAGACATATTCTATTACGTTTACGGTTTCCTTCACAGCCCGGAATACAGAGCAACCTTTACCAATGACCTGAAAAAAATGCTTCCTCGCCTACCTCTTGTTGATGAGCCAAAAGAATTCTGGAAATTCAGCAAAGCTGGCCGTGAACTTGCGGAACTACATGTAAACTACGAAAATGTAGAACCTTATCCGATAGTAAAAGTCACCGGTGATGACGGCAAATTCTATACTGTTGAAAAAATGCGCTTCCCTGCAAAAGACCGGAAAGACACTGTCCTTTATAACAGCAAAATCACAGTTTCAAATATTCCTGAAAAAGCCTATGAGTATGTAGTCAATGGAAAAAGCGCTATTGAATGGATTATGGAACGCTACCAGGTGAGTGTTCATAAGGAAAGTGGCATAAAAAATGACCCGAATGATTGGGCAAAGGAAGTCGGCAACCCGAGATATATTCTTGATTTGCTTCTGAGTATAATCAATGTCAGCGTGAAGACTGTTGATATTGTGAACGGGTTACCGAAGGTTAAGTTTGAATAAATAATATGGAGTATCGTAATGATTGAGAAAACAAACGATTATTTGATTGGTATAGCGATAGGTGTCCGTTTCAGAGCAAATTTTTCAATTGAAGACCAATTGGGAAAAATCGTAGATACGATTTTATATACAAAGAAATCATTTTTCAATCCCGAAGTTTTTCCTCAGGTGAGAAATATGATCGGAAGAAAAATCCTATTTAATGAACTTACGGAAGATAAAATACATATTGATAATTCTAACATTATCCTTGAAATAAATTTTAGTGAGAAAAGCAAATTTTCAAAAGATAGCATTGACGCAATTCTAAATGCTTTTGAATCAGAGATAATTGATAGAATCCTACGAGATTTTAAAATTAAAGAAATTCTCCGTGTTGGCTATGTCAAACGATATCTTTACCAAATTGATAAATTAGCATCATCGTTTGTAAATAAAACCATCGGTAAAACTATTGAAGGCATTAATGACATTAACTTAAGTTTTTCTAAAAAAATACCTACATCTGAAGGGCTTACAAAAAAGGATGTTAATGATTACGACAACGTAATTTTCAATATAATAAAGAAGTCGGATTTAGATGAAATTTTTATGTCAATAGATTATCAAAGATATTTTAATCCATTTTTACCAGCTGCATCTGAAATTAAATTTTCAAATTTTATTCAGCG
>JAKPZU010000294.1 GCA_029559915.1 Bacillota bacterium | reverse complement strand
CCTCATAGATTTGAAGGATGGGAAAGTGGATCCGGAGGACCTCACCGAAGCCATTATAAAAATGGTGACAGATCAGAACTTTTATGATGAGTGTAAAAATTCTGTGCGGCTTCTAAAAGAGCGGTTTGATATAAATAACGTAGCGAAAAACTATTTAGCACTTTATAAAAATGTTTTAGATTAGAAGTCTGATGACGAATACGGGGGGACGAAGTTTCGTGGGCTCGCATTTTGCAATTAATGATATAACCTTTCCCTGGTAAGGAGACGCTTGTGAATAAGAAAAATACCATCATATCGATACTATCAGTTTTATGTGTGGGTTTGTTTCCATGCTTTTTTCTCTATCTTCAAAACACTGGAATTGCGATCTTTAGTGATTTCTTAAGGATCGCTGGGATTTTTTCTTTAGGCAGTCTCGTTCTCCTCGGTTTTAGTTACCTTGTTTTTCGTAATATCGAGAAGGCTGCATTCTTTAGCGACGTTACCTTACTTTTTCTCCTTTATTTTGCCTTGATCGAAAAAGTAATCATTGAAAAATTCCCCATGCTCTATTACTGGCATATCGCACTGATTTGTCTCTTCTTGATCTTCCAAATCGGCTATCTAATTTATAGCAAAGTCAGCACAAAACTTGCAAATCAATTCACGCAGGTTTTTTTGTTCCTTTTTGCAGGTTTAATCCTCTATAACGGGGTCATTTCAGTTCCAAAGGCGCTCCAGGCAGCCACGAATAAAGGGCAAACCCAAACACAAACCCAAACCACAGAACAAGAGAGTGCTTCTCCAACTCCTGTTACTAACGAGAAGCTGCCTAATGTTTATTATTTTATTTTTGATGAGTATGCAGGGTTTGATAGCATCCAGAGATACTGCAATTATGACAACAGCCCTTTCTTTGATACCTTGGAAAATATGGGGTTTGTTGTTTCAAGGCATTCATTAAATTATTCGTTTAATACTGAAACTGAAATTCCAAATCTATTACAATTGAATTTAGTCAATAATTCATCAATGACCTCAGCAGATAAACGAAAAAATGTGGAAAATCCATTTCTTCTAAAGATTATGAAAGAACACGGTTACACTTTAAACGTGCTTGATATGTATAACTTCATAGATTCGGCATATGTTGATATTCAATGGGATTCCCAATATGTTTCAACCTATAAAACATTTGAGTATTTTGTTTTAGAAAATACTGCTATTTATCCTATTTATGATATTAATAGCTTAGACCGAGTGATGAAGCAAAGACTTAGTGCTTTCAATTATGCAAAAGAATCAAGCAAGATGGCAGACTCTAACCTGTTCACCCTCGGGATGTTCTGGTTTCCTCATGAACCTTTCATATTTGATGAAAATGGCAATAAAACAAACGACGCTGACCATTCAAATTTGCGCGATACAGGACCATACTTAGCACAATACAAGTATGCATCAACAAAAATATTAGAATTG
>JAKPZU010000286.1 GCA_029559915.1 Bacillota bacterium | reverse complement strand
AATGAAAAGTGATATAATCAGCTCCGGCCGCAACAAAATCCTTTGCGTATTTCAATGGATCAGATATCATCAAATGAACATCGAAAACAAGGTCGACTTTTCCCTTTAAGTCCTTATAAACAACTGGTCCCATGGTAATATTGGGAACAAAATGACCATCCATGACATCAATATGAAGAAATTTAGCTCCATACTCTTGGACTTCCTTTACTTCTTGTAATAATTTTGAGAAATCAGCAGATAAAATTGAAGGTGCAACGATCATTTTCGGTCTCCTTTCTAATATTTGTTTTTCTTAGTCTCTTTAATTTCATTCGCAAACAACAAATAATTTTGATACCGTGAACTTAAAATCATATTTTTCTCCACAAGTCTTTTCACTTCGCAATCAGGTTCGTCAATATGAGTACATTTCGAAAATTTACACTTTGAACTGGCCTGGTAAAATTCACGAAAGGTGTTGCTCAGGGTCAACAAATCAATCTCTTCAAAATTAGCAATTCCAAATCCTGGCGTATCGGCCAACCATCCTTCTAAAATGCGAATCAATTCAACATGTCTTGTCGTATGTTTACCACGATTTAAGGCAGTGGAAACCACGTCTGTTTTAAGGTTAAGCTCCGGATCAATAATATTGAGCAAAGTGCTTTTGCCAACACCGCTTTGCCCAGCAACAACACAAAGATGCTCGTCCACTTCCTGTTTTATCTGTTCAATAAAATCGGGTGTATCGTTTCGATAAATTCGATATCCTAATTGTTCGTAGTAATCATGAATAGAATTAAAATTCTCTTTATTCGTTAACAAATCGAGTTTTGTAAATACGATGATAATCTTAATGTCTTGATATTCCATTATCGAGATTAAACGATCGATAAGGTTTAAATTTAAATCGGGTTCTATTACCGAAAAGACTAAAAAGACTTTGTCAACGTTGGCAATCAACGGTCTTTCCAAACTGTTTTTTCGTGGATAAATGGAAGTAATCACTCTTTCTTCTTCATTGATCGCAACAATATCACCAACCAAAGGATTTTTTCTGCGATAGCGAAACAATCCTCGCGGTTT
>JAKPZU010000260.1 GCA_029559915.1 Bacillota bacterium | reverse complement strand
CTGTGTGAAAACGAAACTCCCGACTTCACTATTATTGCTTCCTTTATCTCTTCTCATGGAGAAGATATCAAAAAAGTTTTCATCAATATTTTACTTGTCGCTGATGAAATGAATCTTCTAGGCAACACCACCTTCGCTCTTGATGGATGCAAGCTGCCGTCAAATGCAAGCAAAGAGCAAAGCGGCACCTTCAAAGATTTACTTAAAAAAAAGCATACGCTGGAACAGAAAATACAGAAAATAGTAGAAATCCATACTGTACAGGATGAAAAAGAACAAGATAAACACGATACTGAGATTTATACTACACTCCCTGAAAAGAAGCAAAAAGCTATCAATAAAATGAATCACAAAATTCAGAAAATTGATACGTTTCTTTCCAACAATGAGCCGAAAATTGGAAAGAGAAAAAAGGAATCCCAATCAAATATTACTGATAATGAATCATCAAAAATGAAAACAGGGCACGGGGTTATTCAAGGGTATAATGGACAAGCAATGGTTGACGAAAAACATCAGTTAATTGTAGCTGCACAAGCATTTGGCAAAGGCCAGGATCATTCTCTATTAGAACCGATGTTAGATGAAACAGCACATACTATGGCCTCTCTTGGAAAAGGTGATTCTTTTATAGAAGGTAAAACTTTTATCGCTGACACAGGATATTTCTCTGTTGAAAATTTAGAGGTTGTTCAGCAGAAAAAAATTAATGCCTACATACCGGACCAGAATTTCCGGAAACGTGATATCAGATTTGAAAATAAACGTCGCCATGTACCCAATTCTGATAAAAAGATTTTCCGTGATCAATTTGTTTTTGATAAAGATAAAGATGTCGTTATTTGCCCTGCTGGTCAAATCCTTCTTCCCTCTCGTGGTGCAATTCGTAAACTTTCTCACTATTCTTATAAAACCTATCATACCACAAAAGCAATTTGTGATGCCTGCCTATTGAGAGGCAAATGTTTAAAATCCGAGAAATCTCGATGGCGTAATTATCAAGTCCTTGTCGCTGATGACAAACCTGATGTTATTCGTAATATGATTGATAAAATTGATTCTCATGAGGGTCGCGATATGTATTCTAAACGAATGGGTATAGTCGAACCCGTTTTTGCAAATATCAGGACTCATAAACGCTTAGATAAATTTACTCTTCGCGGTCAATCGAAAGTTACTATTCAGTGGCTCTTATTTTGTATTGTTCATAATCTTTCAAAGATTACTAATTACGGTATGTAATTCGCCTTAATATAGAAAACTATTATTGGTACCAGTGTTCTGGTCATGTGCAACATGAGACCTATTTAAATCAACAACATGTAAACCTCATCAGTAATTCATTTTCAGCGGTATATTCGTTTCTCTAAGTGGGTTTTCCTACAGTCTCGTTAGATGCTATGTTTGTATATAAATATCTATGAATTATCGTTGCCTCAAACAAATATGGAACAATTGATAGGATTGATATGAGCCCATATTTCGCAAGACACAACCTTGTTTTTTTTCATTGCCTTCAAACAGTACTGTAATATTGATTTACACTGAATTATTTTTTAAATACAGATTGAACAATCAAGTACAAATTATCATACAATTGTACTCTTGTTGTAACTTTTTGCATTATTTCAAGTATTGCATTATGCGGTTTATATAAAACAATTGGATAATCTGCTTCTCCTATTGATGTATTCGCTTGCCATGCTATTTTTTCTTCTTCAATATTAAATTCTGCATTTACATTCTTTTTATTCCCGCGAGCATCAATACGTATCCATTTATTATAGTCTGAAAGATATACAGCATTTAATCCATGTACAACCATTTGGCCTTTTACTTCAGTAGACAGTTTCTGATAACAAAAACCTGTTGGTATATTACAAAGCCTTAACATAGCAGCTAGCAAGTGGGATTTAGCTATACAAATACCATGTTTGTTCTTTAAAACTTCAGACGCAATACAAGTAACACTATTTTCATTAATATCACCAGAATGTGCGATTTCATCTCGAACAAAATGGTATAATTTTTCTATAATATTTATTCCATTTTTATTATCACCAACTAGTTCTAAACACTTTTGTTTGATTTCATCATTGTTAAAATCAATAATGTTGCTTTCACTAAGGTAATCAGAAATATTTGTACTTTCAAAAGTAAACATCTTATATAATTTCCTTTGTTTATATCTAATCTATTCTGCTCCGCGAAGCGGAGTCCATCTAACATTCAGTTAACCTGCAATTCCGGCCCGAAGGGCTTGGCGTGGTTTGTGCCGAGCGAAGCGAACAGCACAAACCATGACAACAGGAATTGTCAGGTTGAACTGGTTGTTGGATGCTTCTTCCTTCTTCAATTTTATTACGCGCCCCTCTTCCGCCGAAGCACAGGACGTGCGTAGGCGGTCTTCATTATTCCATGATTTCTCTAAAAGCATTATCAAATTCTGTTTTACGGATGTTTTCATTATAGAAAGGCATACCCCAAATAGTATATTTTTTTGATTTCCATAAAATATTTATCTTATGCTGTTTTTTTAAGGACTTTAAAAAGCCTTCTTTCCATGCGTCATGTTCTAATAGATGTTCACCTTTTGGTTCAATAAATACTTGGTAATGTACAGTTTCATCACCTTCCTTCTTCTTTAAGAAAAGAACAAAATCAGGTTCTACGGGTTTACCGTCATCAAAGTTAAATAGCTGAAAATGTCTTTCATTACGAACTAGATATATCTCAGAATATTTGTTCTTTAACTGCTCGTATGCTTTATCAATGTATTTTACCAGATATTTCTCTTCTGATGTCCCATAATTATCCGTGAAAGCATACCAGTCTTTTTGGCTTAAATCTATTCGTAAGTTATGATTCAATGTTTGACTCTGTGAAACACCATATTCCTGGTCTCCATTATCATTTACATAAATATTGAGTTTTTTATCTTTGAATATTTTTGATATATCATAGGGCTTAAATTCTTTTGTTCCCTGAAATTCAACCTTGTCAGACTGAAGAGTACTGCTAATATCTTGAAGAATGTATAATGCTATTTTCAGTTTTTTTGAATAATCGAGTTCAGAGACACCTTCTCCTGAACCCTCAACCTCAACTTTTATTTTCCCAAGATAACTTGGAGATGTGATAAACTCAGTTACTGATTCAACATTGGGTAAAAATGATTTCAAATTATTAAATCGGTAAAACTCCAAAAGAGCTAATGCTTTTCTAATAACAGGTTTACCAAATTCGCAAAGTACGTAATTTTTTTGCTTTTTTGAAATAGCTTTGGTCGGGGAGTCATTGAAAGCCAGAGATGATTGTACGGCTCCTGTTTGAAAATTGTAGTGGTATAACTTTTCGGTAATAGTGTTTGGAAGTGCAAATAAGCCGGAACGGTCATATCTTATTTGGTCATTTTTGAAAACACAACCTGTTTTAAAGAAACTAGATTCTTTAAAATCCATTTTAAGTTCAAGTTGTATTTCTTTTGCGGTTTTTTCCTTAATACCTATTTCATGCAAAGCATTATGTAACTCGTGTATGTATTTTGGATTATAAGCACTGTGGTAATAAAGTTCTTCGCAAATACGAAGTTCGTTATCAAGGTCGTTATCATATTTACGTTGGTATTTTGATTGCGTATCATCAATTTGAAAAGGACAGTACCTTGCACCTCGACCGATTAATTGTGCTTCGGCAATTGTAGTTTTACCAGGTTTTCCGGTTTTCGTGTCTGCGTCTCGTGTTTCATAAAGCCGAACGATGTCAAAAAGATTGAGAACATCCCAGCCTTCATTAAGTTTATCTACTGCAAAAACAGCCCGGTATTCATTATTTAGATTTTCAAGGGTATTGACAGCAATCTGTTTCTGTTCACTTTCTTCTTTACTGTTAACCTCGATACACTTTTCAACGGAAAAATCGGATTTTAATTCTTCAATAAGGTTTTCAATTGTGATTCCGTTCGACTCAAAATAGTTAGAGCACTTTTTAATTACTGGATCGCTACTCTTTAAAATGGCAGTAATTTCAGACTTCTTTAACGTCTTGATTTTATCAATGAATTCAAGATAAAACGTCTTACTTTCTGCGATTGTTTTTGATTTAAAAAGTAAAACAGGTTTAATAAGTTTCTTATATTTTTCAAAAACTTTCCGTCGATATTGGCTCAATACAATCGCCTGTAAAGCTCTTTGAATAAGAGGAACATCAGATTGTAATACTTTGACTTCTTTAGAATAGCCATCAATACGGAATTGTTTCAATGGATAATCAAAGATTATCTTATCTGAGTATTTAGATACTATTTCTGGAATGGATAAATCAATTGTTGCGGTAAATTCAAGAAGAATATTCTCATTATTTGATCTGAATATACGGCTTACGGTAGTTTCCCACGAAATTAATTCATCCTTTTCTTCGACTGACAGCTTTCCTTTCTTTGTATCTACATTGATATGGTGTGCTTCGTCAGATACAAGAGCGATTTTTTTATCGATAAAATCATCGTAAGTTACTGAATTCTCGCGTGGGGTATTTAACCTTGAATGAAGACCCTGAATAGTCGAAAAAACTATATTGATACAATCATCATTTGTAGATTGGAAATTATCGACTTCTCTTATTTGAACTTTCTTGTCACCAAATGCAATAGTTTCTGCAAACAGATATTTTGATGATTGAGGATTCAAGAAATTGTCACGGGTTTTATTGATTATATTTGTACTATTAACAAAAAACAAAAAATTCCTGTACCCTTTCGTATATAGATGAAGAATAGCTCCAGCCATTATTAAAGTTTTTCCGCTGCCTGTTGCCATGTGGAAAAGCAGTTGTGCTGGTTTTTGACGGAGCTTGTCATTGTCAAGATAGTGAAGAAAACGACCGAATGCTTCTATCTGATATGGTCGAAGCACAAATGTCGGATTGAGATTATTCTCAATATAATTCGGTGTTTTTGGAAAAAGAATGCCAGCTGTTTGCAGAGCTGAAAGAATATCGTTTAAAGTTTGAGCCATTCTTACGCCTCTCCATAAAACATACGATTTAGTTTTTTATCGGCTTCAGATACATGATAGTCTTTATCTTCTATTTCACTGTAATTGACATATAATTGATTTTTATCGAGTATCTCGATGAGTAAACGTTTTTGGTCTTCAAGAGATAATTCTTGAAAGTCGGTTATATTGTCATTAATTGCTTTAGGTGCGATTTTGTAGCTAATAAACGCCTTTCCCTGCATTTCTTCCCATAACATTTTCAGCTCTTTTGTAGTTTTTGCTTTTTTTATTTTAGAAATATAGGCTTCATTCCATTCCATAAGCTCGCAATAAATAAATGAACCGCCACCTTTCCATTTAATTTCCTGTGCAAGATAACCCAAGTCGTTACCTTTTATAGTAGTTTTCAATCTTTCTTGAAGGATGGTTATTTGATCATCGAGTTGTTCTATCACAATGTATCTGCGGTTAAGCTTATGTGAAACGGTAGCTGTTGTACCACTTCCGGCAAAAAAATCTAATACAATATCACCCTCATTTGTAGATGCTTGAATTATTCGGCGTAATAGAGATTCTGGTTTTTGTGTACTAAATTCCACGCGTTCCTTTGCGGTTGGTATTTGTTGAAATGACATAATATCGTACCAAACGTCACCTACTGGTTTACCCTTCGCAATAACTTCATCTAGATATAAAACTTCTCCACGACCATCGAAATATTTCCTTCCATCTTTATCAATTTTATCAAATCTATCTAAATATTCTTTTCTGTGCGGCATTTTTTGTTTATTGAAAATGAACTGCGATTTATTCTTTGTATAAAATAGAATTGAATCATGGCCTCTAATCCAGTTATTTGCAATGGTTTTGTATCCAGACAATACCTGTGTGTCCCATATTATTTCCCGCTGAAAACACTCGCGTCCAAATACTTCATCCATTAGTATCTTGAAATAGTGAACTTCGTTATAATCGAGTTGAATATAAATTGATCCGTCATCAGAAAGTAGTTCTTTTGCAATTTCCAAACGATTTTTCATAAAACTCAACCAAGTAGAATGTGTAAAAGTATCATTATACTTAAAACTATCATTTGTTGTGTTATATGGAGGGTCAATATAAATCAGCATAATTTTACCTGCATATTTTTTTAAAGATTGTAAAGCTAATAAATTATTCCCATGAATTACCAAGTTTTCATTATGTATTTGATTTATTTCTTTCCCTGTTAACTCATATACTCCTTTTTTATCATATTTTTTCCAACCAGTAAAAACCTTCGGAGCTAGAAGTCTATCTATTTCATCCGGTGCGAGTGTTTCATTCCAGAATATTTCTTCTCTTTTCTGATCTTCCTTTGTTTGACCGCCTTCAAGCACACAATCTTTATAAGGCCATGCAAGAACTACTTCTTGACTATTGGTGATGTAATCACCTTGGGCATTAATTAATCCGACTTTATTCTTAAAAGCAGTATAACTATCCGGTAGAAATTCTTTATTTGACACAAAACGCTGAAACTTTATCTTGTCAAAAACAAGAATTCCTTCAATGTCGGTGAAAAAGTGTTTTTTAATCTTGGATTTTTCCAATAGGAGTTTTATTAATTTCGAATCTATAGCTAATGCAAGTTCGATAATTTTATTTTTCAGAAGCTTTCCATCAACGACGAGGCGTTCGTCTTTGGATAGAAGCTCAATTAATTCATAAAGTAAGTTCTGCATTCCGTTCTCCTCTTATATTCTTCTCTTAAGCCCGCCACGGATGGCGGGCTTTCTTAGGGGCGCGTTCGATTATAGCATATTCTCTATTTTCTTAGTTTAGCGCCGCGAAAGCGGCGTCCATCCAACAGTGTAATAAGTGGAAAATGTTCCGCCATATCAGAGCATATAGATGGAAAGAATTTCCACTTATTGTGATATTAAAGCATAAAACATGGAAAATTGGCCGTTGAATTTTCCACTTATTACATTTTCGGTTGCCAAATTCCACTTATTACGCTATTAAAGGTGCAAACATGGAAAATCGAGACTGTAAGCCCCACTGACAACGGCCCCGCTTTCGACGGGATGTTTTATACATTTACTTAATATTCTTTTCTTTTTTTTTAAATGAATCAGGCAAATCCACCGAAATTTCGCCCCAACCCGAAACTCAAATTAATGGATCAGGTTCGAGAGGTCCTTCGGTATCACCATTACGCCTATCGCACAGAGCAAACCTATTGTCAATGGATTCTTCGTTATATCCACTACTTTGGTGGAAAAACCCATCCGAAAGAACTCGGCGCTAAAAACATTGAGGCGTTTCTCTCGCATCTGGCAACTGAAGATCGGGTAACCGCATCCACGCAAAGACAGGCGCTCAACGCCTTGGTTTTCTTATATAAACGTGTGCTGGACATCCAACTGGAAGATGAAATCGCCCCGGCACGAAGCAAGCGCAAGACAAGTCCGCCCACGGTGATGACTCAAGCTGAAATTCAGCGCCTGCTTGCCGCCATGGAGGGCAAACCGGCCCTGATGGCCAAGCTGATTTACGGAAGCGGACTGAGGCTGATGGAATGCATCCGCTTGCGCGTGCAGGATGTTGATTTTGGTCAAAACCTGATTTTCGTGCGCGGAGGCAAAGGCGGGAAAGACCGGACGACCGTCCTGCCCAAAAATCTGCGCGACGAGATGCTCAGGCAGGTTGCCGCTGTGAAAACCCTTCACCATAAAGATCTCGAAGAAGGATTTGGCGAGGTCTATATCCCGGACGCCTTGGCCAAAAAATATCCCCATGCGTCGCGGTCTACCGGCTGGCAGTGGGTTTTCCCGGCAAAACAGACATCCGTTGATCCGCGTTCCGGCAAGAAGATGCGCCATCATGTACTGGAATCGGTCCTGCAAAAAGCGGTGAAACGGGCCGCCGAACAGGCAGGCATCGATAAAAAGGTGGGCTGCCACACGCTGCGTCACAGTTTTGCCACGCACATGCTGGAAAGCGGCGTCAACATCCGCATCCTCCAGGATTTGCTGGGCCATGCGGACGTCAAGACCACGGAGATTTACACTCATGTTATGGCTCGCGATATCCGCAGCCTGCAAAGTCCGCTGGATTTACTGCAGGGCAGCAGTAAATCCGCTTCACCGAACACCTGATAAGGCAAATTATGAACGAAACTGCAAAATCCGTGGAGATTGATTTTAACCCTAAGTTCCAGCGCGCGCTTTCGCTGATGGAAGAAACGGACAAAAATATTTTCATCACCGGCCGCGCCGGTACCGGTAAATCAACTTTGCTTAATTATTTTCATAACAACACTAAAAAAAACGCCGTTATTCTGGCGCCGACGGGTGTTGCCGCCGTGAATATCGGCGGGCAGACAATTCATTCCTTTTTCCATTTTAAGCCGAATGTGACCCCCGCGTCGATTAAAAAGAAAAAAAGCGCCCAAAAAGAAAAACCTACCATCTACAAAAAGCTTACCGCGATTATCATTGATGAAGTTTCCATGGTGAGGGCTGATCTGCTGGATTGTGTGGATAAATTTCTGCGTCTCAACGGCCCCAATTCCAAACGCCCTTTCGGCGGCGTGCAGATGATTTTCATCGGCGATCTATATCAACTGCCGCCCGTGGTCACGAGCAAGGAGCGCGAAATATTCCGGTCGCACTATGCAAGCCCCTATTTTTTCAGCGCCAAAGTCATGGAAAAGCTGGACATGGAATTTGTCGAACTGGAAAAAGTTTATCGTCAGAAGGATGATGAATTTATCCGCCTGCTCAACGCTATTCGCAACCGCACCGTAACCGATGATGATTTGGCGCTGTTCAACAAACGTTATGATTCTCAGTTTACCGCACCTGCCGGAGCTTTTTATCTTTCTTTGACCAGCACCAATGACCTGGCCGATAGCATTAACGAAAAACAACTGGCTAAACTTCCCGGGAAAATATGGAAAGCGCGAGGCATGATCGATGGCGAATTCGGCAAGGAATACTTGCCGACAGCCCTGGAATTAAATCTTAAAAAAGGCGCGCAGATAATGCTTTTGAATAACGATGCCTATGGGCGCTGGATCAACGGCACTATCGGCAAAATAACGGGATTCAAAAAAGATGACGAAGGCGGGGAGATAATAACCGCCAAACTGGATAACGGCGAATCAGTGGAAATTAGCCCCTACACTTGGAAAATATACCGGTTCTATTTAAAAAATGATGAGCTTTGTTCCGAAGATGTCGGTTCGTTCACGCAATATCCGGTGCGCCTGGCCTTCGCGGTCACGATTCACAAAAGCCAGGGCAAAACCTTTGAAAATGTTATCATTGATGTGGGACGCGGTACTTTCGCGCACGGCCAGGTGTATGTGGCGCTTTCCCGCTGCACATCGCTTGCCGGAATAGTCCTGAAACAGCCGCTGAAGAAAAGCCATATTCTGATGGATTGGCATATTGTAAAATTTCTTACACGCACGCAATATGATAAGGCGGAACAAAAATTGTCGCACGACGATAAATTGCAGATTATTCACAAGGCGATTAAAGAAAAGAAAAATCTGGAAATTCTTTATTTAAAAGCGAAGGATGAAAAATCGCGCCGCACAATCCGCCCGCTGTTTGTCGGAGAGATGGAATACAGCGGACATCCTTTTGTGGGAATGGATGCCTATTGTCTGACGCGCAAGGAAAACCGCCGTTTTAACGTGGATCGGATATTGGAAATCTGCGTCTCATTAAATAAATAAAAAACTCTTGCCGGTAATTTTACGGCATGTCGAAAATATTTGTTCCCGCGGGCGGCTGGAATTTAAAAAGCTTATCGGAAAGACCAGCGTTCAAAGCGATATTGGAAAATCTCAGTGTGGTTATGTTGCCCATCAAGTCTTCAAAACTTACCTGTATAATAAAATAAGTATTTTTATCCAAAGTGATGCCGAGAGCCTGCAGGGAAGAATTTTTTTCTTTAGGTGTCAGTTTAAGCAGATAATTGCCGTGTTTATCAATGGCTTCCGGCTGCGCGTAATTTATTTGAAAATCGTCTTTGAGCTTTCCTAAACCGGACAAAAATCTGATTAATGTTGCCGACTGGACCAGATTATCTGCTTTCTGCACATATGCCGTCTTTTCGCGCGGCAGATAAAGCCACGCTTTTTGAGGGTTAATAATCAGTTTTTTGACTTCCGGTTTTGTATAATCCCAGCGCATATTGCGCGGTTTCTTAAAGAAAACAAGGCCTTCTTCTATCATCGTTCTTTTGAGTGATTTATTGAATGTTTCCTGACGGAAATCAGCCTGAAAATCGTTTGTTTCTTCATACACGCGTTGCAGTTTTTGCACTGTATCGTCTATGGGGTCAATTTCTGCGGCAACGCATGCAAAAAACGGAAACAGCACAAAGAAAAGGGTAGCGGTCAGCCATTGGCTTAAGGTTTTTG
>JAKPZU010000232.1 GCA_029559915.1 Bacillota bacterium | reverse complement strand
CAAAACTTTTTATAGGTGTTCTAAATCATCCGCATGGTGCGCAAAATCCTTGCTTAAGACATTAACTGCCATGTTATTGCAGTGATCGCCGATTCGCTCAATGTTGGATAAAATGTCGACATAAAAACCAGCTTCATTTTCTTCATTGAATTTGTCATTGATGCGGTTTAAGTGGTTTCTTCGGTAGTTTTTCACCAACCGATCAATTTCTTCTTCTTTTTTGGTTATTTCCAACGCCAAATCACGATCATCGTTGAAATAACATCTAAGTGCTTTTTCCAGTTGTTCGCGAATGATGGAGAATAAATGCAATAATTCATCTTTGGTTGCTTGATGAAGAATCATTTTTTTCTCTTTTCGTTCCTGGAAGAATTCGAAAAGATTGTCAAAATGATCACCAATACGCTCCAAGTCAGTTATTGTATCTATATTTTTTGCGACTCTTTGGATTTGACTGTCGCTTAAATCATTCGCACCAATATCAACTAAGTAATTATGTATTTTATCATCCATTGAGTCTAGCATTTCTTCGCATTGTTCGCCAAGTTCAAAGGCTTTATCATCATTCTCAAACGCATAGTTATAGGCGAACTCAAGCATTCCTCTGGCGACGTTGCCCATATTCATCATCGCTTTTTTAGCGTTTTCTAAAGCCAAATCTGGAGATGACTTCAATAATAATTTATCCAGAACAATTTCATCGATTTCGATTTGGTCATGAGCAGGAATGATTTTCGTCACAATCCAGACCATTTGTTTAACAAACCAGAAAAGAATCAAGACGGTAACAATATTAAAACTGACATGGGCAAGAGAAATCGTCAATTTGTTTGTCAGGTAATCAGGACCGACAATGCTTTCTGATAACCAGGTAATAAATTTTGTATATGGGGTAAGCAATATCAAGAATAATATTGAACCAAAGGCATTAAACAAAACGTGGACCAAAGCAGTTCTTTTAGCACTGGAACTTCCACCCACTGAAGCCATTATGGAAGTGACAGTGGTACCGATGTTATCTCCCAAGACAATAGCGATAGCACCAATCAAAGGCACGCCACCGGTTGAATATAATTGTTGCAGGATACCGATAGTCGCAGAAGATGACTGAATTATTGCGGTGGTAACAACCCCGACAATCACGCCAAGTATTGGTGACTCACCAACGTTCTGCAAGACTTGTGCAAACGCCGGTAATTGTATCAATTGTTTTAATGCTGCCCCCATGGTATCGAGACCAAAGAAAAGCATACCGAATCCAAAAAATACCCTGCCAAAATTTTGTACTTTCTTTTTCCTGAAGAAAAAGATCATAAAAGCTCCCACAAACATAATCGGCATTGCATATCCACCAATATTCAAACTGATCAAAACCGAAGTGACAGTAGTACCGATGTTAGCTCCAAAGATTACACCGACTGCCTGAGGTAGCGTCATCAAACCAGCTCTTACCAACCCGACCAACAAAGCGGTTGTCGCAGAAGATGACTGAATGATAGCGGTGAGTAAAATACCAACTAAAATACCTTTAAGCGGTGTGTTAGTTGTTTTTTCCAAAAATAATTTTAGTTTTGAACCAGCGATTTTTTTTAAGGCGTCACTCATTAAGTTGATTCCATAAAGGAAAATTCCCAGTCCGCCAACAATTTCAAAAATAGTTACTTTCCAATCGATGTCAACTAAAAACATAAATGGCATATTTTACTCCTGATTAGATAGATTTAAACCGAACTTATTATATCAAATCAGTTAAAAAATACAAGAAAATATTATGCATTAATCAAACTAGTTTTATAATTTCTCACTAACTCATCAGCGTCTTTCAATAACTCATCAGTTTTGTCCCAAGTTCCAAGATTAGCGCCACAAGCTAAAGCGTGTCCGCCACCATCGTATTTATTGGCCAATTCATTGATAGCTGGGCCTTTTGAGCGTAGTCTGGCTCTGACAATATTATTTTCATATTCAGCAAACAAAATCCAAACCGGGCAATCTTCCAAAGTGGAAAGTTCATTGACCAAAGACGTTGCTTCCTCCAAAGAAACGTCAAATCTTTCTATCACGTCAGGTGTTATCTTGATATAAGCCACGCCATTTTCAGTTTTTTGAAAATTTAGAAGTACATAGCCCTGAAGTTTCATCAAGTTTTCCGATTTTACGCTTAAACGACTTAAAACGTCGACAAAATCTAAACCATATTGCAAAAGATGGGCAACGGCGATGAAAGTATCAGCGTTAACGGAACGAAAACGAAATCTCCCGGTATCGGTGACAATACCCGTATATAAAGCTGTAGCCGCAGCCATATTGATTTTCAACTCTTCCTGGAATCTTAGATAGAATTCCAAGATGATTTGTGCAGTTGCCGGTCTTGTGATATCAACATAAATCAAATCACCATAATCGGCAATAGGAATGTGATGATCGATTTTGATGACGAATTTTGCCAATTTGAATCTTTGATCAGAGACTCGGTCTTCTGATGCAGTATCGACAACTATCGATAAGGCATCCTTGAAAAGTTCATCCTCAATCACGTCGGGTGTTCCGACGAAATCAACGTATTCAGCTTTTTCGCCGACCACGTATACTTCTTTTTCCGGAAAACTTTCCTTTAATATATTTTTCAGTCCGAATCCAGCGCCATAGCAATCGCCGTCAGGACGGATGTGCATATGGATGATGATACGGTTAAATTCTTTTATCTTTTCTAAAATTTGTTTTTGAATCATGAAATTCACCCCTTAATTAGTTTATTTAAATCTTTTAAAATGCTATCTGTATCTTCCCAGGTATTGACAGTGCAACCACAAGCATAGAAATGTCCGCCGCCACCATATTTTTTTGCGACTTCCAAGACTTGATAATCTCTTGAGCGAAGTTCGCAGATAATTCTATCCTGACTTTTATCATAGGTGAAATTAGCCCATATTGGTATTTCTTTAATTCCGGCCATCTGAGAAATCAGGGCTCGGCTGACAAAGTTAGGATCAAGATTGTATTCATCCAAGAATTCTTTAGTGTTTTTGCGATAAGCAACATTTTTCTTGGTATATTCAACAGAATTGAAAAAGATATTTTTAATCTTTCTACTCTCCAAAGATTCAAGATAAATCAAGTCATGTATCTCCGAAGTATTGATGTTTTTCTTTAGAAGTTTACTTGTCGTAAGGAGAGTCTTAGCTGTAGTCGAACTATAAAGAAATCTTCCGGTATCGCCAATGATGCCAATATATAGCGCTCTAGCGCTTTCTTTTGTTATCTCTATGCCTAAACTTATTAGTAGATTAGCTATCATTTCCGAGGTGGAAGAACTTTCGATATCACGAATATAATAATCATATTCAATATCAGGGTTGTTTTGGTGATGGTCAATCAAAATCAGTTGTGAGTGATTGATGTAGTCCTCTTCATTAAGCATTTGTCTAGCTACTGTATCAAGAATGAATACCAGTGATTTTTTCTTTGTTTCATCATCGACCATATCCAATTCTTGAAAATAATTTTGACTATTAGTATCGCCTATTGCATAGATCTTCTTTTCTGGATATTTGTTTTTTAAAGCGTAATATAAACCAAACTGCGAGCCATAGGCATCCAAATCGGGATTTTTGTGTCGAGCAATTATTATTGAATCAAATCTTTCTATAAGGCCAAACACTTCTCTTTCCATTCTCATACCTCCAACTGAAGTTTTAACATTACATTCTATCATAAATGTTTACTAATATCTATTCATATAACCACTATTTATTTACCGCTTGACATAATTCTTTAAAAATCTGTTATATTATGCTATAATATTGTCACAAAAACAGTTTTGAAAGGTTTGTATTATGTTGAAACTTAAAAGATTTATAATTTTATCCGTCATTTTATTCATCACAATCTTGATAGTTGGTTGCGATACTAAAACAACCACATCTATAACTACGGATTTTACTACTGTCACAAATTCGCAAACGTCTACCAATCCGACAACGCAAGCACCTATTACTATCAATAGTACTACCGTTTTTACCACTACCGAAAATATCACAACCCAATTACCGACGACAATTCTTACAACTGAAACTCCTACAACCGCTTCCACTACTTTGAATAGCTATATTGGTATTGAAGTTACCGAAGTCAGAAAAACTGAATATGAATACAACGAAGCTTTTGATCCACATTCAATTACCGTGATAATTAAAAGATTAAGCGGTCAATATTTGACTTTGAGCCCATCGATGTACACTATATCAGGATTTGATTCTTCTTTTGAAGGTGAAATTGAAGTCACAGTTACTTTCAATGATTTTCAAGACAGTTTCTATGTAACGATACTGCCTTATGAAGGCTTTCATATTACAATGCCTTATTATGAAACAGCTGAAGGTTTGGTTGGGGATGTGCTTTTGGAGGAATTAAGAAGCATTGTCAATACTGGTAAAAAATACGTTAGTTATGACGCTGCTAGATATATCTTGGATGATAGCGATGCTGATCCAAATATTCCTGGAAATGTTATTTTGGTGTACCTGGGAACCTCAGTTAGTGGAACTTGGGATGCTGGAGCGACTTGGAACAGAGAACATGTTTGGCCACAATCGTTGTTGGGATATGATACAACCATGTCAGCTGATTTACATAATCTAAAACCAGCAAATCCAAGCGAGAATTCCTCAAGGGGAAACAGGTATTTTGATAACATCTCTGTAAGCAATGTTTCCTATGAACCAAGGGATGAAGTAAAGGGTGATGTCGCCAGAATCTTATTCTACATGATGACAATGTATAGTTCATTAACGTTAGTGGATACAGTCCCTACAACATATCAGATGGCTTTATTTTCAGTATTACTGGAATGGCAC
>JAKPZU010000205.1 GCA_029559915.1 Bacillota bacterium | reverse complement strand
CGGGCTTTTCCGGGATTATAGATTTTTTCAATCCAATTGTTATAGAGTTCGGTTTCTTCCATAATGCTCCTTAGTTTTTCTGCTAATGAGTCAAGTATATCAAAAAGGAGACGTTTTCACAGTTATTCCGTTGAATTGTTTAGGCAATTGTTTTTTGTCATCTATTTATGAAACAGATTAATTTTTCTATTTAACGTTTTCTAATAATTTTAATCAACCATTAAAAAAACAGAGCCACCACCAGGTGATGGCTCTGCGTTTTATTCGGTTATTGTTTTTCGCTTGGTTTTATCGCGTTGTTAGAGTTACTTTGTAACAAAGCTATCGCTAACTAAGCATTCCAAACAATTAATATTCGCCACCGTGTACATTCTAAGTCATAAACCAAGACTTAAGGTCCGGTCATTACACCTGGAAAAGCCAGCGGAAAGAGAGGCGGTGGAGTGGTAAAATATGATATTTGGACGCCACAGAATTGACGTTCACTAGGGTTAAATGGAAGGGTAAATTCAAACCAATACAAGTAATAATTCGTATCAAATGTGTGACCGATTAAGCTTACTTGAGTATAATGTTCGCCCTCCTCTACTTTTTCCAAAATATAATCCTTAACTGTTTCTTCTTGTGTACTATTGTATAGTTTTCTCTTCAAGGCGACATAAATTTTACCCCCTGGATCTTCTGTATTGTTATGGTAGGTTAAGTGCAAACTTGCGGCTTTTGCGCCATCAGGTACATTTACGGGAATGTAAAAAAACTTTAAGTTCCAATCATAATTACTGCCCAAACAGCCATTATAATCACTATAATATGTAATTTCTGAATGATATGGCGTGGAAGTCGAACCTAATGCACTATAATAGCCCCATTGCTGTCCGTAAATCTGATTATCGCCTTCCAATTTTGAAGGTTCTTTTTCAAAGTAGTCTGGGGCATCTATATCTGAAGGAACATTGGATATATCGATTCTTTGGTCTTGCCATTGATTATGGAAACCTTCTGAATCCCCTTGTCCTTGCATCTTCACTTCAGCTTGCGCGGTTTTTGGGGTGTAACTCGTGATTACCACAAAAGCAATCATCAAAAGACATAAAACGATATATTGTTTGTTTTTCATTTTTCTCCTTTTTCAGCGAATTATTTTTTGGTTTTAGTTGATGTGCCAAAAAGTACAGGCAGTGTTTGCTTATCGCAAACATTAGATATACAGTTTGAAAAAGTGACGCTAATCCAAAGAGTAATCAGTTTTCTTAAGAGAAAGTCGATACAAGTTGGAGATTTACAGGGTCATTGTAACTGCAAATCATCGGAATTGTCAACAGTTTTATTAACAATTCGTGTAAAATCGATTTTCTGATTTTCTTAGGTGAAACAATACTTGTGTTTAATAATTATCTTTAATTGAGCGCTGTTTCATTCAAAACGAAAGCCATCCTTTCGTGATAGCTTTTGTTTTTATTTACTTGTTATCCCGTGAACTCATTTTCACGGAAAGTTTTCTATTGTTTTTTGAAATTGTCTGTTGAACAAATTAAAATGATTTACACAATCTTCCCATCCTTGAAGCACTTTGTTACTTAGGGTTTGGTTAATACCGATGGAAAAGCTAACAGAAAAGCAGATGGCGGAATGTAATCAACCGTAATTTGGCAAACCTTAAATTTATCTGGATCTAAACTTCCATAGGTTCCACGATATAATATTTTTACAAAGTATGCCCATCCTTCTTCCACGTTGATATTGTTAGCTGGAATATAGATATTAAACGGTTGGTTGTCATCACTCAATCCAACAGCTAAATATTCTGTATGATCCCCTCTCCAGGCATATCGGCCAATGGAAAATTCCAAATCTGCATCAGCTCCTCCGTAACCATCATATCCTGTGGCATACATACCGACAATCTTGGTTCCAAGAGTAAAAGGAAGAGGCATATAGGCGCCATAAGGCTGTTCATATGACGAGTCAGGGATTCTCAATGCGATGCAACCATTGGCACGTGGCGTGTAAAAGTCCCAGAAAGCAGGGTTATATGGTTGAAAATCTTGCGCGCTAAAAACAATCCGTTGCAAGCCAGCTGCAGCTTCAGGCATCTCTTTTCCACTGTAACTTACTTGTTCAGACCTGCCATTCGCGAAAATTGCTTCTGAATAATCATCACCTGGTAATAGAAGATTATCTTCATTCGCTTTTACCTGGCTTGCACCCAATGTGACGATTATTAAAAGGATGATAAGGATCAAAGTTAAAACATTGAATTTTTCACTTTTCATTTTTTACCTCTTGCATTTTTTATATTTGAGCTATTGGCTAATATAGTTAATTCTGATAAGTCTATTCAGATAGCAATTAACCATAATAGATCTTAATGCCTGCATTTCGAAAACAGGATGATAATTTTCAATTGTCTTTTAATTCTTTTGCTAAGTTACCTCCTGTTACTTATTTTTTACAGATAGGTGTTAATGGTGTTTTAATTTGATTTATATACGCTTACTTTTTAGGGTAGCTCGACATTTTACTCCACCCTACATATGTAAAATTTTACTCGGCGTAATTCTATATGTCAATTATATTTCTTATTATTAAACCTAGTTTCATCAATTTCAGACTATATGAGCGTTAATTTCAAAGAACAGGTTTTGGTATACAAATGATTGACATTTTTTCTCAGACTTGTGGTAGAATGTTTCGGCTCAACTGTTGTACCCTTCAGTCTGAGTAAAATAAAAAAAAAACAAGTTAAGAAAGGGCTTGACATGAAAGTACTACTATTGAAAGACGTCTACAAGTTAGGTCGCGCTGGTGACATCAAGAAAGTTGCCAACGGCTACGGACGCAACTATCTCATCCCACAAGGACTGGCAATTCCCGCCACCGAAAAATCTATCAAATTAGCTGAACGCATCGCCGAAAAGGCAACTGAACGTCGCGCTATCATGAACAAAGAACTTCAGGGCATGGCAGAAATTTTGCAAGGTATGGAACTTGAATTTGGTATGCGCGCCAGCGAAACCGGTAAGCTGTACGGTTCAGTTAACGCTATGATGATTGCGGAAAAAATCAAAGAACTCAAGGGTATTGAAATTGACCGCCATCAAATCGTGACCGAATCAATCCGCAACTTAGGCGAATATGTCGTTCCTATTAGCCTGACACTCGACCTTCTTCCTGAAGTAACCGTTTTTGTGGTCCGTGAAAGCGAAGTCGGCAAACGCCCCGTTCCCGTTGTAGAAGAAGAACTTGCTGAACAGACAGAAGAATTAACTGAAGAAGTCGAAGCAGCGGAAGAAACAATCGACGAGACCGAAGAACTTAGCGAATAATTTTGTTTTCAACACTGATAACGGGCCCTGTCAGATAGCAGACTGGGTCCGTTTTTGTTAGAATAGGAACATGTCCACAATATCTGGTTCTGACCTAAAAGCCCAACGTGAAGCGCTTAATATCCCACTCGAACGAATTGCTAAAGAAACCCGCATTCGCTTGTCAATTCTTCAAGACCTGGAAGATGAAGAATATTCTGAGCTAAGCTCAAGCGCACAGACGAAAGG
>JAKPZU010000219.1 GCA_029559915.1 Bacillota bacterium | reverse complement strand
GATGAATTCAATCTTCTTTCCAAGCGCTGTATCGCGATATTTATGGGCCAGTTTATAACCATCCAATGAAGCAAGTCCGTAGGCGGCATGACCACCCGTCATACTATCGACAATTCCAATCTTAATTACATCTGAGTCCTGCGCGGAAGCAGGAATAAAGGCAGCAAGCATTCCTACTATAACGAGTAAAGTAAGAATTAAATTTATCTTTTTCGACATAATTAAATCTCCTTATCAAAAATTTTAAAATATATGGCTAATCAGATTTTACGCAAATACAAGACAACAAGAAGCTACCTTGATCTTTGTTTTTGTTCCCTCCTTTCGCAAGCTGATGTAACAACGACCATTCTCCACAAAAAGCTTTAAAAGAATCTAATCAATTATTATTTTTCTTTTTCTCGCTATAACAAATTCATCAAAAAACGATATAAAACGTGTTAAAAATATTATAAACAATTATATAGGAATGTCAATGTTTAGCCAATCTGAATTTTATAAAACAGAAAAATCTACATTAATATAATTAATCTTTCAAGATTAAAATTGCGAAAAAAATGCTTATTTTACGAGTAAAATAAGCAAATTATCAAGTTAGAACTTTATTACGATGATATGCAAAATCAATTATAAAATTAATAATGAATCACAATAGTATTAATATTGAATTCAAAAAAAAGATTGCCATAACATAAGCAATCTTTTAGTGGAGATGGCGGGAGTCGAACCCGCGTCCGAAAGAATCGATCCTCGAATATACTACGAGCGTAGTTCATTTATTTATTTCGTCTCTATCGGAAAAATGAACAAAACCGATCAAGACTATTTGCTCGGGCCCGAAAGCCCTCTTTTGAACCATGCCGCAAATTCATGGTCAGCATCCCGGCTTTGTTACGCCTGCTCTGCGATCGGTCGGGAATACGATGCAGGCAAACGTTGACTTGAAAAGGTCAAAGCTACTAGCTTATCGCTTATGCAGCGAGAGGCATTGCAGCGTAGGAAGTGCGATTATTGGCACTTAATTTTTTGCACTGATTTTACGAGATCGGTACCTCTCGGCTCGCAATTCGGGACCAGCCTCCCCCGTCGAAACCAAGGCATCCCCGTTTGCAATTAAATTATAGCATGGTCTATAGCTCTTTCCTTCGGAATTTCCATATGAAGTTTATCAGAAATGGAACCGCAAAAATCACTACAAAAATAAATCGGGTCTGTTCGAAAAAGCATCTCATTAGTAAAATTAAGCGGTCATATGACAAATAACGATCGGCAGAGGTGAGATATGCTCAGATATTATAAAAATAATGAATTGATATTGGAAAAACTGGATGAACCTGTTACCAACTGCTGGATCGATGCGATCAATCCGACTCCCGATGAAAAACAATTACTATGTAATCTCGGTATTCCGATGGACTTCATCACCTATTCTTTGGATATTGATGAGCGCTCCAGAATCGAGGAAGAAGATAACGGAACAACTCTTATTGTTGTTCGTATTCCATATTTTATGGGAGAGAATGTCGATATCCCTTATATCACGGTTCCTTTGGGCATTATATTAACGGATAAATATATCGTTACGGTCTGTGAAAAATCGACCGAAACAATTGAAATGTTTGCCAGCGGGAAAGCACCAAAACTTTCGACCACCAAAAGGAATCGATTTGCACTACGTATTTTAATGAGGGGAACTACAAATTTCCTCGATGATTTAAGGGCGATTAATAAAACGGTCGATGCATTAGAAGACAAATTGTATGCTTCTATGCAGAATACAGAACTTCTTGAAATGTTAAAATATCAAAAGAGCTATGTTTATTTTGCGCAAGCTTTGAAACAAAATGAATTGGCTCTCTACCGCATTTCAAAACTTTCTTCATTCAAAAAATATGAAGAAGATGAAGATTTAATTGAAGATGTTATTATTGAAAATACCCAAGCGATGGATATGACCAATATCTCTTCTTCCATTTTATCCAACTTGATGGATGCGTTTGCTTCGGTGATTTCCAACAATCTCAACGTGGTCATGAAATTGTTGGCATCCGTAACGATTATATTAAGCATTCCGAATGTTATCAGCGGATTTTTCGGCATGAATATCAATTTTCCGGATGTCATCGAAACGCATGAATCTACCATGATTATCATATTTGGGATCATTGTTTTATTTACTTTTTTTGCGATTTATATTTTCCAGAAAAAAAATTGGTTTTAGAAAGGGGTGCAGAATGAAATTTATCCGTTATATTCAGGATAACAAGCCTGAAGTAAAAATCGGTTGGATCTATGAAGATATGGTAGGCGGTATTGAAGGCGATATGTTTTCCGATTATCGTCGTCTTGAAGCAACACTTCCGATTGATCGTGTAAAACTACTTGCACCTTTGATTCCCGGAAAAATTGTGGCGGTGGGTTGGAATTATCAAGATCATGCAAAAGAATTTGATCGGCCTGTCCCGGAGTATCCGACTATTTTTCTAAAACCTCCCAGTGCGGTAATCGGTACCGGTGACGGGATTGTCCTTCCGCCGACTTCCGAGCGAGTGGAACATGAATGCGAGTTGGCTTTAGTGATCGGGAAAAAAGCGAAAACAGTATTGCCGGAAGAAGCTTTTTCCTATATCTTTGGATACACTGTTGCAAACGATGTTACAGCTCGAGATTTACAAAAGAAAGATGATACTTGGACTCGTAGTAAAGGATACGATACTTTTTGTCCGTTAGGGCCATGGATTGAAACGGATTTTGAACCGGCGGATGCTATGTTAACCTGTCGTGTTAATTCCGAACT
>JAKPZU010000203.1 GCA_029559915.1 Bacillota bacterium | reverse complement strand
TCGACATTGCCATTTGAACTTACAGATGATCAAAAAGCAGTTACCAACGAAATCTTCCTTGATTTTAAAAAGAAAAATCGAATGAATCGTTTACTTCAAGGTGATGTTGGATCAGGAAAAACTATTGTTGCAATTCTTTGCACTTATGCAGTAGTGACATCAGGTTATCAAGTTGCTATCCTCGCGCCAACTTTAGTATTGGCTAAACAACATTATGATAATTTTGGGAATATATTGAGAGATTTTAATGTAAGGATTGCTCTTTTGACAAGTGAAACCCCTAATTATGAGAGAATGAGGATATTGACTGAGACACAAAACAATCTTATTGACATCATCATTGGTACGCATAGTCTTTTGCAAGGAGATATAACATTCAAAAACCTAGGTTTTGTAGTAATCGACGAACAACAACGATTTGGGGTTGAACAAAGAAAGGCGATTAGGCAAAAAGGGGTTAACCCAGATATCCTAATGATGACAGCTACTCCAATTCCAAGAACCCTAGCAATTTCATTGTTTGAAAATACTGAAGTTTCAACCATTAGGCAAAAGCCTAGCAACCGTAAGCATATAAAAACAGAGATAGTAGATTTTCAGAGTTTATCAAAACCTTTTAAAATCATTGAGAAAGAGTTGGAAAAACATCGACAAATATATGTTATCTGTCCTTTAATTGAAATAAGTGATAGGCGCAGTTATTTTGCTTTAGAGGATGCTTTTTCATTAATAAAGGAAAGATTCAAAAGTTCTAAAATAGATATCTTACATGGAAAAATGAGCGATTCGGACAAGACAAATGTTTTAGACCTGTTTTATACTGGCCAAACCGATATCTTGATATCAACGACAGTGGTAGAGGTAGGAGTAAATATCGAAAATGCCTCAGCGATGATTATCTTCAATGCTAATGCTTTTGGACTTGCTCAAATTCATCAACTGAGAGGAAGAATTGGCAGAAACGATTTCGATGCATATTGCTATTTGGTAGTTGATGATTTTATTGAAGAGACCGATAGATTAAAAATCTTGGAACAGACCAATGATGGATTTTTGATAAGTGAGTATGATTTGGCCTTTAGAGGACCGGGTGAAGTTTTCGGCAAGGCTCAATCAGGAGTGCCTAATTTCAGGTATGCGAACTTGATTAAAGATCAGGAAATCCGAGATTTAGCTTTCGAGGATGCAAAGCAATTAATTCAAAGTAACGATACATTAGCAAAAAAAATCGTAAACAAAATTTTAAAAACAATTGATTCTTATAATTTAGATTAAGGTATGATATACTTTATAAAAAGAGGTGTTAAATATGTATAAAATTGGTGTAGATGCCATGGGTGGAGATTACGCTCCAAAAGAACAAATTTTAGGCGCGATGATGGCTATTAAGAATATTCCTGACATTGAAATAAATCTATATGGTGACAAAGACATTATCGCTCAATACTTGACTGATTCAACTAGGATAACTGTCATTGATGCAAAATATGCGATTCCGATGGGTGAAAAAAACCCTATCCAAGCAATAAAAACTCATAAGGATTCTTCAATGGTTGTTGCTTTGAACAGTTTGAGAACTGATGAAAGCGACGCTGTAGTCTCGAGTGGAGCTACACAAGCCTTGATAGCTGGAGCCCATATACTGGTAAAAAGAATGAAGGGTTTTAAAAGAACAGCCATTGCACCGCTGCTACCTCGTGTAAGTGGAGGACATACCATTCTTCTCGATTCAGGAGCTAATTTGAGTATAAAACCAGAACATATGTTGCAACAAGCATATTTTGCTAAAATATATGCACAAAAAATGTTGAATATTGAAGATCCAAAAGTAGGACTAATTAACATAGGAACAGAAGATGGAAAGGGAAGAGAATTTGACCAAGAAGTTTTTAAACTTTTCAAAGAAACCGACTTGTTCAGTTTTTACGGTAATGTAGAACCTAAAGTCGTTCTAGATCCACCTTGTGACATTTTAATTAGCGACGGATTTACTGCCAATATCGTAATGAAATCAGTAGAAGGAGCTGCAAAAGGAATGGGTCAACTATTGAAAAAGCATCTGACTAATAGTTTATCCGGAAAAATCGGAGCTTTATTTGCAAGCAAAAGTTTAAAAGAATTCAAAAAAGAATTATCTGCCGAAGAAATAGGGGGAGCAATAATTTTTGGGTTGTACAAACCGGTAATAAAAGCACAGGGTGCTTCAAAAGCCTATGGTTTCTACAATGGTATACGTCAAGCTGCAAATGTTTGCCGGGAAAAAGTTTTTGAAACAGTAAAAGAATATTTGGATACCCAGAAGGATTTTGAAGATGAATAAAGACATAAAAGAATTGGAAATGATGTTTGACTTAAAGTTCAAAAATTTCCAACTTTTAACAAGAGCCATGACTCACTCTTCCTATGCCAATGAAAATAATTGCTTGAGCAATGAAAGACTTGAATTTATCGGTGACGCCGTATTAGATTTGATTGTCGGTAAATTTCTCTACGATCATATTCCTGAGTCCGAAGGGATATTAACCAAAAAAAGAGCGCAAGAAGTTTGTGAAGAAGCGTTGTTTCAATATGCCAAGACCTTCAATCTTGGCGATTATTTGTTATTAGGTAAGGGTGAAGAATTATCGGGTGGAAGAGAAAAGCCGGCTGTTTTAGCTGATGCTTTTGAAGCTTTTTTGGGAGCCATTTATGTAGATAAAGGCTTATTGGAAGTATATAAAGTAACTGAAAAAGTGGTGTTTCCATCTATTATGAAGAACCTCCACAAGGAGGACAATGATTATAAAAGTAAGCTTCAAGAACTTCTTCAATCTGACAAGAGAAGTCTAAGATATGAAATTATCAGTGAATCTGGACCGGCTCATGAAAAAGAGTTTATAGCTAGAGTCTTTATGGATGACAATATCATCATGGGTGAAGGCAAAGGAAAAAGTAAAAAAGAAGCTGAGCAAAATGCTGCTTTAACTTCATTAAAGAAGCTGGCCAATAATAAAGAAAAGTAGGTTAATGATATGGAAGTAATGATTCTAAAAAAGATGATTGCTGAAGATATAATAGACTTCGACAAACTGCTGAAAAAGACTTATAAAGACCTTGGATTAACTGAGATGGAAGCTTTTTTATTGATGGAACTGAATATGCTTAAAATGAAAGACATCCATTTTGTCACCCCAAAAATACTGACCAAAAAATTGACGATTACCGAAGAACAAGCTGTTGGACTGATGGATGGTTTAATGCAAAAAAAATACCTAAATTTTATTTTAATAAAGGGCCAAAACGGTAAGCAAAAGGAAAGTTTTGACATCGATTTAACTTATCGAAAAATTTTGGAATTTTATCAAAATAAAATTCTTGAAGAAATGATGACTTCAAGTCATAAATATGAGACGTTGGAAGAAGAAATCGTAGAGCTATTGGAAAAGAATTTTCAAAAGCAAATTAAACCGCTTGAAGTAGAAATGATTATCAAATGGGTTCACGAGTATAAGTACACCAAAGATGATATTAAGGATGCAGTTTTTACTGCCATTAAAGCTAATCGTTACTCAATCAGCTATCTAGATAGCGTTCTGCTAAAGAAAAGACAAATTAATCAAGAGGTGAAGATTAAAAAAACCGGCAAAAAGAAGTCTCAAGTTTTAAAGGATTTTCTCGAATCTTGACAAAAAAGCAAGAAAAAGCTTTACTGATTTATGACGAGATTGACAAATTATATCCTAATGCCGGTTGTGAATTGAATTATAAAAAGGATTTTGAACTCTTGATTGCCGTTATGCTCTCAGCACAAACTACAGATCAATCAGTAAACAAAGTGACACCCAAACTATTTAAAAGATTTCCGACTCTTAAAGATATTGCTGAGGCTGATATAGCCGATTTAGAATTTGAAATTAGAAATCTCGGATTGTACCGTAATAAGGCTAAAAATCTGAATTTAATGGCAAGAAAAATTTTAACGGATTTTTCTGGTCTCATTCCGAATAATCAGGTAGAGTTAGAATCTCTCCCTGGCGTAGGAAGAAAGACCGCAAATGTTTATTTGGCCGAATATCATCATATCCCTCGTATAGCTGTAGATACACATGTATCCAGAGTTTCGATCAGATTAGGGTTCGCAAAAGTTGATTCATCGCCTATCCAAATCGAAAAAAACCTTATGAAGTTATATCCGGAGTATCTTTGGATATCACTACACCACAAATTAATATTTTTTGGCAGATATTTTTGTACTGCAAGGAAACCTAATTGCAAAAACTGTCCAATTATTCAACACTGTAAAATGCCTGAGCTATAACGCTCAGGTTTTATTTTTTACACATATTTAGCCATAATTAATCAATTGGTTGTGAAAAGCAGTAAATTCTTTCAATATTTAATTCTTTATTTTTGAAAAAATATGATTTATAATTTTTTTGATAAAATTCTAAATAAAAACAGAAAGAAGGTACAAATTATGATTGAAGTATTAAATAATGAGTTAAAAAGAAGAAAAGACTCCATTGCCCAATTCTATTATAGTGGAATTGGCCAAATTTTACGCAAAAGAAGACTGGAACTGGATATGACACAAGAAGCAGTTTCTGTGGGTATTTGCTCAAATACCTATTTATCGAAGATTGAAAATAATCAAATAGTGGTTAATAGGGAACATCTATATCTAATCATGGAAAGAATGTTCATGGACATGGACAGCATTACTTTCCCGGAAGAAATGATCGAATATTTAGAAAAATCTGCTAAATTGTTTTTTTACAAAGATATTTATGGTTACAAAGCATTATTTGATGAAGTGAGCAAGTATCAATTTTCGATACTGCTGCAAATAGTCAAATTGGGTTATTACATCCTTATCGAGGATTTTGAGAATGCAGAATTAGTGTACTCCGAATCCTTCCGTTATCTTCAGTCTTTAGAAGAATATGGATTTACGATGTTACTGTTATATGCTAGTTTTTACAATGTGGCTATTAATGACTATAAAAATGCAAGAATTATTCTTGACAAAGTAGAAAGCCTTTTATTCAACGATGAGATTTTATACGGTTTATACAACTACTGCAAGTTTTTAATCTATGGAAATCTTAACTTACAGACGAAGGCATTTGAAACTGGTACTATCGCAGTAAATATCTTCAATAAATATTCAAATATCATCAGGATAAATGAACTTTATCTATGGCGAGACATTTTTGCGATTTATGACGGAAATACCGCTAGTACATATTTAAATACCAATATGCTTAGGTTCATAAATACCAAGGAAAGAAATTTTTACTTGACCGTAATGGCTACGAAATGTAAAACTCCTCTAATCTATTTGGAACAATTAGAACCTGAGGGAGATATATATCTTTTGGGATTATTTTTTAAAGCTAGATATTATTTATTGAATAACGAAATGGACAAATATAATGAGGTTGTAAAAATCCTCGATGATAAACACTATGAATTCAAATCAAGAATAGAATATTCTCATCTTTTAAAACTGATAAAAACCAAAGAAGAATGGAATTTAAAAGAATACTTGATTGACGCAGTATTGCCTATTACCTTAAAAAAACAAAATTTATATTTTTTAAAGATGGTGACAATGACAATTTCTGAGATTTTAGAAAAAAAGAAGCGGTATAAAGATGCTTTGAGTTATGTTCTAAAATTCGAACAAATCTTACTTTCCCAGCAAACAGAAACCGATATAGAATTAAAATAAAAGCTCCCCGAAGGGAGCTTTTAAAGTATATCTATAATTTTTTTTGCTAAATTAAGATAAATAATGCCAGGCATCTCGTTCTCAGCACAGATTATCTTATCAGATGGAGTTATTGGTAATTTGGCTAACAGTTCAACCGAGAGTTCATCAGCAACTTTTTTTCCGCCATCTTTACCGAAGATATAATGGAACTCACCATTGACTTCGTAATATGACATGTTTTCGATAACACCGATGACATCGTGAGATAAATCTTTAGCTGCATAACCGGCTTTAATTGCGATATGAGCAGCACTTTCTTGAGGGGTGGTCACGATTACCATTTTTGCATCTTCACTGAAGTTTTTCATGTCCATCATGACATCTCCAGTCCCTGGAGGTAAATCAACTAAGAAATATTCAATTTCTTCGCTCCATAAAGTTTCTTGGAAAAATAGTTTTAACACTTTCCCCAGCATAGGACCTCTTAGCATCAAAGCTCTTTTTTCTTCAACCAAATATTCGGTAGATACCATTTGAATGTTATCTTTTTCAAAAGGGTAAATCTTGCCATTTTCATTCCCTAGAAGTTTATGATCAGTAGCTCCAAATATCTTTGGCATATTAGCGCCATAGATATCCGCATCAATGATTCCGACTCTTTTGCCTAGTCTAGTTAAAGCATAAGCAAGATTAGCCGTGACTGTTGATTTTCCCACACCGCCTTTGCCTGAGGCAATGAGAAGAGTTTTCGCCGCTTTATTTCTAACTTTTCTCTTAGTAAACTCAATTTTAACACCGGAATAACCTAAATCAAGTTTCACTATTTTAGCAATGTCCCGAGTGATTTGTTTTGTTATGTTTGCCTCTTTTTCAGCAACTTCAACGATTAAAACAACAGCGTTATTTTCATCGATACCTACATGTTTTACACTATTGTTTTCGCCAAGAGTTTGATTACAACTCGGATCGGTAACTTCGTTTATTCTAGACTTTATGATTGATATTTCATCCATCTTTTTAACACCTCGTTCTTTCATCTTCTTTATTATAACTTATTTGCTGAACTTTTAAAAATGATATGATTATTTGTTAAGGGAAATATGTAGATATTTTTCTTGACATTAGTTTGATAAAAAAGTATAATTTATGTGCTGCGATGAGGTGATCGAATTGAAATGGACAATTCAACAACTTATTAAAAAGGCTAAGAATGACAACTTTATCGAAGAAAAATTAAATTTAAGAAACTACTTGAGTGATAAACAAGAAGACTTAATTGACATTTTAGACACAGAGATAGTTGGGCAGTATCATTATTATCATGAGGACGACACCTTTGTTTTTAACTTGCACATTAAAACCACTTTGATAATGGTCTGTTCATTGACATTAACTGAAGTTCCAGTTAAATTAGATTTTGATTCGCAGTTAAATTTTTCTGTCAATTATATTGACGATGATACCCATGTAATAGAGGGTATCACAATTGATTTAGAACCCTACATTTTTTCTGAAATCTTAGTTGAAAAACCTATGAAAGTAATTGCAAAAGGTGCAGAAAAAAAACTTAAGGAAGAAAAAGTTGAACTAGATCAAACGGAAATTGATGAATTAAATCCATTTGCAAATTTAAAAAAGTAAGGAGGGAAGCAACATGGCTGTACCACAAAGACGAATTAGTAAGACGCAAAAAAGAAAAAGAAGAACCCACTTTAAGCTACATGCTCCAGCAATGGCTGTATGTCCAAATTGCGGTGAATTGACTTTATCTCACCAAGTATGTAAATCATGTGGATATTACAAAGGTAAATTGGTTGTTGAACCAAAACCAGAAAAAGAAGCTGCATAAAAGAAAAGATACGTTGAATTTTCAACGTTTTTCTTTTGCCTTTATGTTATAATAATTTACAGGAGATTTTTATGGATAAACATGTCCCGGTTCTTTTGAAAGAAACTATTGAACTATTAGAAATCAAGCCTAATGGCATTTATGTCGACATGACCTTGGGTGGTGGCGGACATTCAGAAGCCATTTTGTCAAATCTTCCTCAAGGGAAGCTTTTTGGCTTTGATCAAGACATTTATGCGATAAACAAATCTCTAGAAAGATTGAAAAAATATTCTAATTTCGAGCCAATCAATGATAACTTTCTTAATGCAAAAGAACGTCTTTTTAATCTTGGCATTCATGAAGTTGATGGAATAATTTTTGACCTGGGGGTTTCCTCGTTTCAATTCGATATTCCTGAACGAGGGTTTTCTTATCGCTACGACGCTCCACTTGATATGAGAATGAATCAAAGCGCTAAAACAGATGCTTTTTATGTTGTAAATAATTACAGTTTTGAAGACTTGATAAGAATATTTTTTGAGTATGGCGAAGAAAAATATGCAAGATTTATCGCTAATAAAATTGTTAAATATAGACAGTTAAAACCAATTTACACCACCTTTGAATTAGTAGATATAATTAAGAGTGCTTTACCTTACAAAGAGCTCAACAAGAAGGGGCATCCTGCAAAAAAAGTTTTTCAAGCCTTGAGAATTGAAGTTAACCATGAACTGGAAATATTGGAACAATCATTAATCAATGCCATTGACATATTGAAAGTTGGCGGCAGGTTGGCGGTAATCACGTTCCATTCATTGGAAGACAGAATCGTCAAGCAATTATTCAAGAGGTTATCGACGATAGAAATACCAAAAGGTCTTGCAATTATAGTGGATAAAAAACCTGTAATCAATCTTGTGAATCGCAAAGTTATAACAGCCGATACAGAAGAATTAGAGGATAATTTTCGCGCTCATAGCGCTAAATTAAGAGTAGTTGAAAAAAACAAGAAAATATAGTTGACATTAATCCTAACGATATGATATTATATTTTTGCGCCAAATCAAGCAGGTGTAGTTCAATGGTAGAACCTCAGCCTTCCAAGCTGATTATGAGGGTTCGATTCCCTTCACCTGCTCCATCTAACTATGAAGAGGCTTGATATCACTATCAAGTCTTTTTTTTACGCTCAAAGGGGGGAGAGATTCTCCCGTACAATATAGATTAATAAACAACGAAATGATATAATACATACAAATAATACGTAAAAAAACTTACTTATTAGTATTAGGTTGGAGGATTAGTATGATTTCTGAAAAACCAATAAAGAAATTAAAACGATGTTATTCAGGGGTTGTAACTCGTGACCGGAAATATTATATAGGGACAAGTTCGGCTTCTTTATATTTCTACGACTACAAATCCACAGAATTAATTAAGAAATTTCAAGATATTCCTTATGGAGACAAATTATACTTAAGTGATGACAATTCTTTGTTGGCTGTCAAGGGAACGTTAGGAAAAATAGGTGTTTACGATATTGAGTCTATGAAATTGAGATTTTCATTGAAAGTAAAAGGAACGTCTCAACCTCAAGATGCAAACCTTTGCTTCAGTCACTGTGGTAAGTTCTTGTACAACATCGTTTATGATGATGATTTATTATCCTACTTGATGAAAATAAAACTTAGTGATGGATCTTACGAAAGGATATATAATCAACCTCGAGAGAGCTATACTCAGATAATCTTTGTCCCACAGCATAACTGTTATTATCTGTTTGGTTTTGAAAGAGCAAAAGAAAATAGGTTTTTTGTTAGAATGTTCAACCTTGACTTTATAGAAATAGATGAAATTGTGCTAGATGAATATACTAGTCATGTTGAGTACTCTCCGATTGAGGACTTATTTTACCTCAAGTTTCTCCAAGATTATTCAATCAAAGCCGTTGATAGGACATTTTCTCATGTTGTAAAGGAGATTTCTTCCGAAACCGTCACTGAAATTATTAAAGGAAATCATTCTCAAAGAGAGGTTGTTACTTCTAAGTACGGATATATGAGCGGTTTTTCATTAAGTAAAGAAACTTTATTTATGTCTATTTCATATGAACAAGCAGTAGTCATTTTTGACAATAAAGGAAAAGAACAAAAAATCTTTCCAATGCTGTGTGGAAACGCTCATTTTTTTGATGGTTTAAATGAAGTTATTATAAAAGGAGAAATATATCAATTTTCAGTAGAAAAATGAATTTCTTGATAGATTTGACAGTCCTTAATGGGTATAACGAGACATTTACCTCGTATTTTTTTGCTAATTCGAGGTGTGCTAAAAATCTACACGATATGAAGCATGGTGCTAAAATTGTATTAAACCCTAGACCTTAGACATTTTTTTATTAGATGAACTTAAAAGATTTCCATCGGCGGAAATCTTTTCTCTATTTCTTTGAAAATAAATCATTTTTTGGTATAATGTTAAAGGATAGGAGGTTGAAAAAGATGTATTTATTCGTAAATAACACTACAAATATTATTTCAACGATAGCGACTGTAATATTACTATTGGCTTTATTTTTTTGGGAAAGACATTATATCAAGAAAAAAGGTGATGAAATCAACAAATTCGTTTTAATAATCATCTACCTTACTTCATTTTTCTTCACCCTGGGCGGAGCTATATTCATTATGTTCGTTTGGGGTTTTCAATTCGAAGATTTCTTCTCCACTTTTCGGCAAGACGCTTTAGACTTTATTTTAGTGCAAATTGGGGATATAATAATTAGCATTGCCATCATCCTCTTTGTTTCATTGCTTTTAAAGATTGTCAAAATCGTCCTTAAAAAGAGTTCTCTTCGTGAAGGTCCAAACAAAAAAAGAAGAGTTACAATGCTCAAAGTCACAAATTCATTGATAAATTACAGTGTTAAAATTATTGCTTTATTGGTGATTTTGTCAATTTGGGGTGTGGATGTAATCCCTGCCTTGGCCGGACTTGGTATTTTGGGTTTGGTCGTTGGTTTAGGGGCGCAGAGTTTAATCAAGGATTTAATTGCTGGCTTTTTCATTATTTTTGAGCACCACTTTGATATTGATGATGTCGTGGAAATTAATGGATTCAAGGGACGCGTCATTGATATTGGCTTAAAAACAACAAAAGTTCAAAACTGGAAAAATGATATTAAGATATTCGCAAACGGGACGATAAGCGAACCTATCAATTATTCCGTGACAGATTCTATAGCAGTTGTGGAATTTGGAATTGCCTATCATGAAGATGTGCAAAAAACTATTGACATCATCAATGCAGAAATGCCTAGATATAAGAACACGTTGCCGGAATTGCTCGAAGTTCCAACTGTGGTCGGCGTCACCGAACTTGCCAATAGTTCTGTGGTTCTTAGGGTAGTTGCCAAAACCAAACCAGAATTGCAGTATAATGTTGAAAGAAAAATTCGTCAAGGCATAAAAGAGATTTTAGAACAGAACGATATTGAAATACCATTTCCACAAATTGTGGTTCATGAAGCGAAAAAATAAAACAAAGGTTTCATCACGGTTAACTCCGGATGAAACCTTTATTTTTTCTATTTTCTGATATCCAAATATACTTTACCGTCTTTGATTTCAATGACTCGATCAGTTTTCTCCGCGACTGTCCGGTCATGTGTGATAATGATGAAAGTAGTATTGAACCTTTTGTTGATTTCTCTCAGTAATTCATAAACTTTTTGTGTAGTATCACTATCAAGATTTCCTGTCGGCTCATCTGCCAATACAATAGCTGGATTGTTGATTAAACTCCGTGCTATAGCTACGCGCTGTTGTTGACCACCGGAAAGATTGGTCGCCAGTTTGTTTTGAAAATTTCCCAACCCTACTATTTCCAACAGTTCGCTCGCTCTATCAAGAACTTCTTTGGTAATTTCTCTTTTGGAAATTCGATATGGCATCAGAACGTTTTCCAAGGCCGTAAATTCAGGCAAGAGATAATGGAATTGAAAAATAAAGCCCAAGGATCTGTTTCTAAATTCAGCTAATTCTTTTTTTGACAGTTTTGCTAATGATTCATCTTTAAATAAAATATCACCACTGCTAGGACGGTCCAAAGAACCAATTATGTTTAGCAAAGTTGATTTTCCGGAACCAGATTGACCAATTATGGAATTAAAAGAACTTTCTTCAAAATTTAAATCGACATCAAATAAAACTTGAGTTGGATTTTTGGTTCCTTCACCATAAGTTTTGCATACTTTCTTAAGTGTTAAAATATTAGCCATTGCGAATCACCTCAATTACGCTTAATTTTGAAGATTTGATAGCAGGAGACAATGCCGCAAGAGTAGAAGCTATGATAGCTATACCCGCCGATAATGCCAAGAACCCTGCGTCAAAACTAATAGGGATATCAGTACCACTGAAGGTGGTGAAAGCGTAAAGAAGTCCAATACCCAACAACAGACCGATAATAGCCCCAAAGACTCCCAGTAGCACACCTTCAAACAAGAATATCAAACTGGCGTCGCCATCTTGGATTCCCATAGCTTTCAGTATGCCCAATTGTTTCGATTTTTGTAATACGGTAATTGCCAAGGTTGAAGATATACCCAACACAACTGAAACTATGACGAATATTTGAATCATCAATGATGAGATGCTTTGACCTTGAAGTCCTGCTAATAAGGATTCATTTTCACTGATCCAAGTGGTAATTGTATATTCGTCAGCCACGACTGTTTCTAATTCCAATTTAGTCACTTCTTCAGCGTCGAACACTTCATTTAGTTGCATTTCGATTCGGCTTACTACTTCACCCTCAGCGATGATATTTTGCACTGTATCGATAGTTGTAATCGTCCAAGTATTGTTTATCGCTGAAACTTCAAAATCAAAGAAACCCACAACTTTAAATGTTTGTGTAGCGAAAATAGGAGATTCAAAACTAATTTCACTACCAATATCAATTCCCAAAGATTCCTTTAAATTGATTCCTAAAGCAACTTCATTCATCGCATCGGGAATCTCACTGCCTGGGGTAAGTTTATTGGAAAAATTATAGATTTCATCAGCCGAGGTAAAATCATAGCCATTAAGGACCACGCCTTCAGAAATCTCTCCCCAAACCAATGAACCGGCTCTAGTAGTAATAGTAGGAGTAACGACTTTTATATTTTCTGAAGCACCTTCAACTGTTGCGACCAATGTCTCATAATCATGGATATAATCGTCTTCCTTGACAATTGTGATCTGTGATTGAGAGCCAATTGTAGCGTCCACCAAACTTTTTTGCAATCCGGAAATCAATGCACCGATAAAAACCTGAACAGAGACACCAACCGCAATACCCAAGATAATCACTAAAGTTTGTTTTTTTGAAGCCAAAAGAAACCTTTTAGCTATTTGGAAGGCTAATTTCATTTCAAGCCCTCCTTGAATTTAACAATATCTTCGTGGTTTTCGATTATGTAATCATATTGAAGTTGTTTTAGGGTATCTTCATTTCTCGTTGCTTGACCACCGAGTATTATCTTGACTTCAGGATATGATTCTTTTAATTTTTCCGTAAGTTTTTTTACATATACTATATTGAAATAGTTTGTAATGCTTAAAGCTACAAAATCCGGTTTTATAATTTTTACCGCAGAAAAAATTTGTTCGCTTGGTGTATTAGCACCAATGTATTTTGCCTCAAATCCTTCTAAAGCAAAGAAGTTGGTAGCTAATATCGCACCAATTTCATGGTACTCAAGTTGTGGACAAGCTACGATAACGCTCTTATTAATTGTTTCTTTTTTCTGCTTGATAAGATACGGATAAGTGGCTTCAAGAATTGTCCTGATAATTGAAGTCCTAGCATGTTCTTTCCATATACAAATTTCCTCGACCTCTGAGTTGCATTCGTATTCAGCCAAAGCGGGTATAATATACCCCTCATAAACTTCCTTAATTGAAACACCTTTCTCCAAAAGGTCGAGAATAAACAAGACGCACTCATCCTTCAATTCATCGTCTAGTTTTTTTATAAAATTTAAGTATTGATTATCTCTCATATTTGTTCATCCTCCTAAACAAATATTATAACGCAAATAAAAAATATTTGTTTATTTTTGCTCTAAAAAATAAATAAAGTTTAATTGAATAAGATTGAAGATTATGCTATAATTTATACAATTGTTTAATAGAAAAAAAGAGGTTTATATGGGGAAGATATTATTTAAAAATTTAGAGTATTATTTTGGTCAGGAAATAGAAATCCAAGGTTTTGTCGATAAGATTAGGGATCTTCAATACGTTCAATTTGTGGTTCTTAGAGATTCTAGTTCGAAAGTACAAATGACAATTGAAAAGAATGAGAAGAATCAACATATTAACGAAATCATATCATCACTGACTAAAGAAAGTACCGTCTTGGCCAAAGGTATAATTTATAAACAAGATAAAGTCAAATTAAGAGGAATGGAATTTATTCCTTCATTACTTGAGATTACTTCAAAAAGCGAAGAAGAATTACCAATCGATATCTTGGATTATACCAATAAATCCAATCAGGAATTACGTCTGGACAATCGTTTCTTAGACTTGCGTTTAGACAAGAATTATTTAATATTCAAAGGCCAAACTTTAGCAGAAATGGCTATGAGAGAATACTGGATAAGAAATAATTTTATTGAAATCCATTCACCAAAAATATTGGGAACTGCTTCAGAATCAGGCGCAGAAGTTTTCTCTTTGGACTATTTTGGCAGAAAAGTATATTTAGCGCAATCTCCGCAGTTCTATAAACAAATGGCAATGGCTGCCGGATTTAACAATGTTTTTGAAATCGGTCCGGTGTTTAGAGCGGAAAACTCTCATACTGCGTACCACGCTACTGAGTTTACTTCCGTTGACATTGAAATGTCTTGGATTAAGTCTCACCATGAAGTAATGGACGCTGAAGAAGCTAAAATCAAAGAAGTAATGAGGAAACTCCATAATGATTTGAATGAGGAATACAAAACCTTTTTCGATAAGGATATTGAGTTGGCGGAATACGATTTTCCAAGAATACCTTTCTATGAAGCTAAGAGAATTATTCAAGAAAATTATAAATATTTTGGCGAGAAAGAACATGATTTCGACCGTAAAGAAGAAGAACTTATCGGTCTTTTTGTCAAAAAAAATTTCCAATCAGATTTTGTTTTCATAATTGATTATCCCTTCCAAGCAAGACCTTTCTATCACATGCTTGATCCAAAAACTAAACTGACCAAAAGTTTCGATTTGCTTTATAAAGGCATAGAAATCACCACCGGTGCCCAAAGAGAACATCGCATTGATATCTTGAAAGCGCAAGCTTTGGAAAAGAACATGGGTTTGGAACCACTTGATTTTTATTTCAACTTCTTTAGATTTGGCATGCCACCGCATGGAGGTTATGGCTTCGGATTGACTAGATTCCTGATGAGATTATTCGATGTTGAAAGCATTAGAGACGTTACCTTCCTTTATCGCGGTCCAAACAGAGTAAATCCATAAAAAGTAAAACTAAGCTCTTAACCGCTTAGTTTTTTTCTTAATATATGATAAAATATTGAGTGTAACTCTAGTTAAGGAACTATTATATATGACTTTGAATGTTATTTTTGAAGATAATCACTTATTGGTTGTAGAAAAACCGGCTGGGATATTATCCCAAAGCGGTTCTTTATCCTTGGAAAACATTATGGATACTATCAAAGCTTATCTTAAGGAAAAATACCAAAAACCAGGAAATGTTTTCCTGGGTTTGGTTCACCGGTTGGATACAAATGTTGGCGGCTTGATGGTTTTTGCCAAGACCTCAAAAGCAGCTTCCAGATTGAGTAAAGACATCAGGAATTTGGATTTTGAAAAAAAATACATGGCAGTTGTCCGTGGAACTTTAAAAGAAGATTCGACTATAGAACTGATTGATTATCTTGATAAGGACGAAATAAACAAAATGGCTCTTGTGAAAGATGAATCAAGTGGGAAGAAGAGCGTTCTTCGCTTCAAGGTTTTAAAGACTGAAAACAATCTTTCCTTAATCGATATTGAACTTGAAACTGGCAGGTTCCATCAAATCCGTTGTCAACTTGCAAATTACGGTCATCCTATCTATAATGACTATAAATATAACTCAAAAGATATAGGTTATGATCTGGGGCTATATGCTTACAGACTAGGATTTAATCATCCGGTTTCAAAAGAAAAATTGACTTTCACATTATACCCTAATACAAATCCTTTTTCTCTTTTTAAAGATACCATCAAAAAATATGAGGTGAAAAAATGAATATTTTAGTTTTAGGCGGAGCCGGTTATATAGGTAGTCACTTTGTAAAAAAGGCTTTAGAAGCCAATAATCAAATTATTGTAATAGATAATTTATCCACAGGCCATAAAAAATCACTACCACAAAACATTAAATTCTATCAGGGCGATGTACGCGATGAAAAGTTTATTGATAATGTTTTTAAAAAAGAAAAAATCGATGCTTGCGTCCATTTTTGCGCTTTCAGTTTGGTTGGAGAATCGATGAAGGATCCGTTAAAATACTTTGATAATAATGTCATTGGCGCCATCAGATTGGTCGAAGCCATGGCGAAACACAATATCAAGAAAATTGTCTTTTCTTCAACAGCTGCAGTCTATGGTTCTCATGATAAAATGCCAATAACCGAGGATTATTCTACAGAGCCAACTAACCCTTATGGCGAGAGTAAACTCTTTATGGAAAAAATTTTTAAATGGTCCGATTTGGCATATGGGATAAAATATGTCAGCCTCCGTTATTTTAATGTTGCCGGAGCGGCCTCGGACGGAACTATCGGTGAAGTTCATAATCCAGAAACTCACCTCATCCCGATTGTTTTAGAAGTTCCTCTAAATAAGAGGGATAAATTGACCATTTTTGGCGATGATTACAAGACAAAAGACGGCACTTGCATCCGGGATTACATTCATGTTGAAGATTTAACTGAAGCTCATCTTTTGGCTTTGGATTACTTAAATAAAGGTAACGAATCAAATATTTTCAATTTAGGCAGCCAAACTGGTTATTCTAATTTAGAAATCTTAAATACGGCCAAAAAGGTGACTGAAAAACCAATACCTGTCGTTATCGGTGATAGAAGACCTGGTGATCCTGATATGCTCATTGCCAGTAATCAGAAAGCTAAGGAAGTTTTGCGTTGGGAAATCAAAAGAGACATTAAGCAAATTATTTCCACTGCTTGGCAATTTCATCAAAAACACCCAAATGGTTATGGGGAGGACGAAAATGATTAATGAAAGAATCAATCAATTGCTAGATTACGGCTTAAAAAACAACTTTCTCCAGCAGGATGATGTTTTTTATGCCCAAAATCGTATTTTGAAACTATTACATCTAACAACCTTTAAGAGATTGGATGATTTGCCTGAAATCGCTTTTTCAAACTTAATCGATGACTTCATCGATTTTGCTATTGAAACTGGAGTTCTCACATCAAAAACTATCAGTACAAAAGACGCTTTTGAAGCACAAATTGTTGATTGCCTTTTGCCAAGACCAAGTGAACTTTCTCGTATTTTCTATACTCATTACAAAACCGGTCCAAAAACCGCAACGACTTTTTTCCATAATTTATCAGTTGCGACAAACTATATAAAAACAGAACGCAATAAACTTAATGTTCGCTATAAATATCAAGGTAAATACGCTCCACTGGATATCACCATCAATCTGTCCAAACCGGAAAAAGATCCGATGGACATCATATTAAAACGCGATGAAAACGATCAATATCCCGCCTGTGCTTTATGTATGGAAAATGTTGGTCTATACCAGACGGAAACTCTAGCTCCAAGATCGAATCATCGAGTGATAAGTCTGACCCTAGACCACGAAAAAGACCAATGGGGTATGCAGTACTCTCCGTATGCATATTTTGACGAACACTTGATTGTCCTTAGAAAAGAGCACTCGCCAATGTATGTTAACTCAAAGACTTTCCACGAATTGATTGATTTCATCAATAAATTCCCGCACTATCTCATCGGTTCCAATGCTGGGTTGCCAATTGTAGGTGGGTCAATCCTTAACCATCATCATTTTCAAGGCGGAAAATATGATTTTCCAATTGAAAAAGCTCAGGTTTTGGCGTTGTTTAAACGTAAAGGCTTAAAAATTGAAATCTTGGACTGGCCGATGGCTGCTATAAAAATTATCGGAAACAATGAGAACAAAATATTGGATATGGCCAGTCAAATTTTTACCGATTGGCAAAAATACAGCAATGAATCCATAAATATCTTCGCTCATACCAAAGAAGATCACAATACAGTAACCCCAATCGTGAAATTGGATGGTGCTGATTATAATTTCTACATGATTTTTAGAAACAACTATACGAATGATGAATTCCCTTACGGAATGTATCATCCTAACCCAAGCCGTTTTCACATAAAAAAAGAAAACATCGGCTTGATAGAAGCCATGGGTATGGCAATTCTTCCGGGAAGATTATTAACGGAATTGGATATGATTAAACAAGTTATTAAAGATAAACTTTCGATTAATGATTTCCCAGAACTTAAAAAACATCAAGAGTGGATTGATTCAATCAAGGATTTAGAACTAGATGATTGGGATTCATTCCTTAAAAATGAAGTCGGCAGAATTTTCGAGGGTGTTTTAGAAGACTGCAATGTCTTTAAATATGGCTCTAATCAAGACTTTATCGATTTTGTAAATAAAGCAATTTATTAATTTATAACCATGTGATATAATTTATAAGAATTATCGAGGTGATGTATTTTGGAAAAGAAAAAATTTGTCGAAGCGATTACTTCAAGAGATGAAGATTTCGCTAGATGGTACACAGATGTTTGCATAAAAGCTGAATTGATGGATTATTCCGATGCTAAAGGCTTTATCATATATCGACCTTATGGCTATGCACTCTGGGAAAATATACAAAAATATTTGGATAATGAGTTCAAGAAAACCAATCATCAAAATGTTTATATGCCATTGGTCATACCGGAATCATTATTTAAGAAAGAAGCAGAACATGTAGAGGGATTCGCACCGGAAACAGCCATTGTAACGGTGGGTGGCGGTGAAGAACTCCAAGAAAGATTAATTATCAGACCGACGTCTGAGGTTTTGTTCTGCAATCATTATCAAAAAATAATCTCATCCTACCGTGATTTGCCGAAACTATATAATCAATGGTGTTCGGTGGTAAGATGGGAAAAAACAACTAGACCTTTCTTGAGAGGATCAGAATTCTTATGGCAAGAAGGACATACTGCCCATGCTTCAGAAAAAGAAGCGCGTAAAGAAACGATGGACATTCTTAATATGTATAACGCCCTTGGTAAAGATCTTTTGGCGATTCCATTCGTTATGGGACAAAAAACCGAAAAAGAAAAATTTGCTGGTGCCGTTGACACTTATAGCATCGAAGCATTAATGCATGATGGCAAAGCCCTTCAAAGTGGAACAACTCATTATTTCGGTACAGGATTCGCAGAAGCTTTCAACATCAATTTCCAAGATAAAGATGGTGAAGTAAAATACGTTCATCAAACATCATGGGGAGTATCCACTAGATTGATTGGTGCAGTAATCATGGTTCATGGCGATGATTCTGGTTTGGTTCTACCTCCATATTTAGCGCCAATTCAAGTTAATATCATTCCAGTTATGCAACATGTAGAAGGTGTTTTAGAAAAAGCACATGAATTGAAATCATTGCTGGAAGAGCATCATATCCGAGTAGCAATCGACGATTCCGACAAGACTCCTGGCTGGAAATTCTCCGAATCAGAGATGAAGGGTATACCAGTTCGTATCGAGATCGGCCCAAGAGATATTAGCAACAACCAATGTGTCTTAGTGAAACGTTATAATCGTGAAAAAATGATAATCGATTTAGACGACTTAATTGAAAAATTACCATCTATCTTGCATGACATTCATCAAGCAATGTATGACAGAGCTTTAGAAAATGTAACTAGCAATACCAGAGAAACCAATTCGTATGAAGAATTCAAGAAGATAATTTCTGAAAAACAAGGCTATGTTAAAATGATGTGGTGTGGCAAAAGAGCTTGCGAAGACAAAGTAAAAGAAGAAACTCAAGCAACCTCAAGATGCATGCCTCTCTCTAAGGAAACAATTGGTGATACTTGCCCTGTTTGTGGTGAAAAAGCTAAACATTTGGTATATTTCGCCAAAGCATATTAAAATAACAGGCATTGAGAGAAATTCTCAGTGCTTTATTTTTATTTAAACCCTAAAATCTTTTTTTGATAAAGTATAATTTATTGAATAAGTAGCGATAAAATGATATGATTATAAGGTATAGATGAAGAGGTGATCAAGTTGTTTGATTTTTTAAATTCCAATAAAAAGACCCTGAAACGTTTGGAAAAAATGGCTCAGACGGTTCTTGATAAAGAAAATGAATATAAAGCTTTAACCGATAGTGAACTGCAAGCGAAAACCTTGGAGTTTAAAGGTTTGTTGAATGAAGGCAAAACCCTTGACGACATTTTAGTGGATGCTTATGCAACGGTTAGAGAAGCTTCGACCAGAGTCTTGAAAATGACTCCTTTTAAAGTTCAAGTCATGGGTGCGATTGTCATTCATGAAGGCAATATCGCAGAAATGAAGACCGGTGAAGGGAAAACCTTGACGGCGGTAATGCCAGCTTATTTAAATGCACTAGGTGGTCAAGGAGTCCATATCGTTACCGTCAACGATTATTTAGCCAGACGTGAAGCGGAAGGCGAAATCGGCGACTTATTCAAATTCTTGGGACTCACTGTCGGTTTAAACACTAGAGAGTTAAGTTCTGAAGAAAAACGTGAAATGTATAACTGCGATATCTTGTATTCAACCAATAACGAACTGGGTTTTGATTATTTGCGGGATCACATGGTTATTTATAAAGAACAAATCGTGCAAAGAAAACTCAATTTTGCCATCATCGATGAAGTTGACTCAATCTTAATCGATGAAGCCAGAACCCCGCTAATTATTTCCGGTGGTGCGAAAAACACACAAGATTTATATCGGCAAGCCAATTATTTCGTCATCAGCTTAACTGACGAAGAATATGATTTGGATATCAAGGACAAAACCATAACCTTGACGGAAACTGGTATTCATCACGCTGAAAAATTCTTTAATCTAGAAAATCTCTATGACGTCAATAATGTCGTTTTATTGCATCATATCAATAATGCTCTAAGAGCCAATTATATTATGTCCAGAGACATTGACTACGTTGTTCAAGATGGTAAAGTCATTATTGTTGATCCATTTACTGGCCGTTTGATGCATGGTCGTCAATTCTCTGAAGGCCTGCATCAAGCTTTAGAAGCTAAAGAAGCAGTAGAAATCAAGAAAGAAACTACAACACTAGCTACCATAACTTTCCAGAACTTCTTTAGAATGTATCAAAAGTTAGCCGGTATGACCGGTACAGCAAAGACCGAAGAAGAAGAATTCCGCAATATCTACAATATGCTTGTTGTGGAAATTCCTACGAATCGTCCAGTAGTGAGAATCGATGACAACGACTTGATTTTCGCTACCATGAAAGGCAAATATCAGGCGCTGGCTGAAGAGATTACTAGACGCTACCACTTGGGTCAACCAATGCTTGTTGGCACCATTTCCATTGAAAGTTCGGAATTATTGTCTTCGTTACTTAAGAAAAATGGTGTAAAACATAATGTGTTAAACGCCAAGCAACATGAACGAGAAGCTGAAATCGTTGCTAATGCAGGTCAAAAGTATGCTGTAACCATCGCCACAAACATGGCTGGTAGAGGTACCGATATCAAACTTGGCGAAGGCGTAAAAGAACTTGGCGGCTTGGCAGTTATAGGGACTGAAAGACATGAATCGCGCCGAATAGATAATCAGTTGCGCGGTCGTTCCGGACGTCAGGGAGACCCTGGCTATTCTCGTTTCTTTCTCTCGGCAGATGACGATTTATTGCGCCGTTTCGGCGGTAATAGATTTAAGTCGATGATTTCTATGATTACATCCCAAAAGGGTTCAGATACAGAACTTCCATTAGACTTCAAGATGTTTTCAAAAATGGTTCAAAGAGCTCAAACCCAAATTGAAGGCTCTAACTTTGACCGTCGTAAAACAGTTTTGCAATATGACGAAGTTTTAAGAAAACAACGTGAAATAATCTACTCGCAAAGAACAGACGTTTTATTTCTTGACAATATCGAACACATCATCAACGGCATGATTGAAGATTCTTTGACGAGAACCGTAAAATCTCACGAAAACATTGAAGATCTCTACACTGCCTTGAATAAATTTTTCGTCATCAATTCCATTGATAAAGAAATTTTGAAAACAGAAAATAATCCTTTGGAATATGTATTGTCAACTTATAAAAAAGACGTGGAAAGCAAAAAGACTTTAGCGGGTGAAAAACCATACAATGACTTTTTAAAAGCCATTACCTTAAGAGTTGTTGATACTTACTGGGTTCAACACATCGACTCGATGAGTGAATTAAGACAAGCTGTGACTCTCCAAAGCTATGGACAAATCAATCCTTTCCGTGAATATCAGGAAATTGGATTTAACATGTTTGAAACCATGATTCAAAATATTCAGGATGACGTTACCAGATATGTTCTCAAAGCTCAGGTCAGACAAAATACCGAAAGAGTTCAAGTAGCTAAACCAGTCAGTACCTATTCGGGAAAAGAAGACACTGAGGTAAAACGCAAACCCAGAACCGTTCAAACTAAAGTTGGACGCAACGATCCATGCCCGTGTGGCAGTGGGAAAAAATATAAATATTGCCATGGTAAAAACGATAACTAGGAGAAAAAATGCTTCTTGACGAATTAAAAAAAGAATTCTATGAGCTAACGAATGAATTCAAAAAACTCAACAACAATATCGATATTTCCAAAAAGAAAAATCGTGTCAAATCACTGGAACAATTAACTTTGTCTTCAGATTTTTGGCTTGACCCCAACAAAGCCCAAGGTATCATTCAAGAGATGAATGGCGAGAATGAACTGATTGACAAATTCAATCGCGTCAAAGATATTTATGAAACTATCGATTTGACCGTCACCTTGGCAGAAGAGGGGGAAATAATCAATGAACCTGAAACAAAAGCATTGATTAAGGAGTTTTATCAAATTAATGAAGAATTGACTTTAAACATTCTTTTGAATGAAGAGTATGATAAATTTAATGCAATTATCGAATTTCATCCCGGAGCCGGTGGCACCGAATCTCAAGATTGGGCACAGATGCTATTTAGGATGTACCTAAGATATGCCGATAGAAAAGATTTCAAGACGAAAATCTTGGATTATATCGATGGTGATGAAGCCGGTCTAAAATCCGCTACAGTTCTAATTACCGGACCTTATGCTTACGGTTATTTGAAAGCTGAGTCAGGTGTACATCGTTTGGTTAGAATCTCACCATTTGACTCTTCAAGCCGACGTCACACCTCTTTTGCCTCGGTGACCGTCATTCCGGAAATTGATGAATCCATCCAGATAGATATAAATGAAGAAGACTTAAGAATCGATACCTTCCGCTCCAGCGGTAAAGGCGGTCAAGGAGTTAATACAACTGACTCTGCAGTTAGAATAACGCATATCCCGACAGGAATTGTCGTTTCTTGTCAAAATGAAAGATCTCAGATTCAAAATCGCGAAATCGCCTTAAGAGTCTTAAAAGGTAAACTATATAATTTGGAACTAGAAAAGAAGCATGATTATCTCGAATCATTCAATGAATATAAAGCCAATGCTTTTGGCTCACAAATTCGTTCTTATGTTTTCCATCCTTACACCATGGTCAAGGATCATCGTACCAACTTTGAAACCGGAAATGGAGATAGAGTACTGGATGGAGACTTAGATCCATTCATATTGGCATACCTAGTCAAGAGCAAACGAGATGTATAGGGTAAAGAATTTGGTCAAAAAAGGAAAAAACTATCAATTGACCATCGAAAATAATGATCAAGAAACAACGTTCAATGTCTCAGAAGACTTGCTTGTCGAATACCGTTTATTGCAAGGAAAAGTTATCGAAGAAAATCAATTCAAAATCATAGAAAAAGCCATCAATAGAGATTCTTATTATCAAAAAGTACTTAAATTCGCCCTTTTCAAACCGCGAACAAAAAAAGAAATATTTGCATATCTCGATAAGCTGCAAGTGGAAGAATACGGTTATTATTTGACTAAACTGGAAAAAATGAAACTTCTCGATGATGATTCATATACTAAGAATTTCGTTCATGAAGCTGTTTTTTTCAAGCGGTTCGGCCCAAGGAAAATCCGTGAAGAATTAAGATTGAAAGGCATAAAAATTGAGTTGATAAATGAATCATTAACTATATATAATGAAGTCCAGTTACAGGAAAACATCAATTTTTGGCTTGAAAAAAAAGTCAAGTCCCTACAAAACAAACCATTTTATAAAACTCAAAAATCCTTGATTGATTTTTGCATGGGTAAAGGCTTTGAGTATGAAGATATCTCACCATTAATCGGAAATTTTCAATCCGAGGCCATTTCGAAAACCAATGAGTTGAATCTGTTAAGTAAAGAAGCATCTCACCTGTTGGATAAATATCAAAAGAAAGATCAAAAACAATCATTAAATCAGTTTTTAATCACCAAATTACTTGCTAAAGGTTATCGTTACGATTTAATAAAAAAATACCTTGAAGGGAGCCAACTGAGCGATGAATGAATTGGATTTATATCTTTTTAATGAAGGTAAATTGAAGGAAGCTTACAAAATTTTTGGTTCACATCTAGTAAAAAACGAAAAAAACGAAGTATTAGGCGTTGATTTTCGTGTCTACGCACCTCATGCCAAAATTGTCTCAGTCGTTGGTGATTTCAACAACTGGGATTCAAGAACGCATGTGATGAAAAAAGAAGATAACTTTGGCGTTTATCATCTCTATGTTCCTGGTTTAGGAGAATGGACAAGATATAAATATTGCATCGTGACTTCCTATGGGCAAACCATTTTCAAAGCTGATCCATATGCTTATTTTTCTGATAATCGGCCGGAAACATCTTCAAAAGTTTATGATATTGAAGGATATGTTTGGCACGATCAATCATACCTTGAAAAAAGAAAAAATAGAAATCATCTGGAAGAAAAATTATCGGTTTATGAAGTGCATCTAGGCAGTTGGATGACAAAACCGGATGGCAGTTTTAATAAATACAATGAACTGGTAGATTTATTGATACCTTATGTTTTAGAACACGGATTTTCCCATATCGAAATCATGCCGATAGTGGAACATCCTTTGGATGAAAGCTGGGGTTATCAAGGTACTGGTTATTATAGTGCCACTTCAAGATTTGGCGTTCCTAAAGATTTAATGTATTTGATTGACAAATGCCATGAACATGGCATTGGTGTCATCATGGACTGGGTACCTGGACATACATGCAAAGATGCTCATGGTCTCTATATGTTTGACGGGGAGCCACTATATGAATATGTAGATTATAATATTAGGGAAAATGTCGTCTGGGGTACAATTAATCTTGATTTGGGCAAAGGCATCGTCAAAAGCTTTTTGATTTCTAATGCTTATTTCTGGCTGGACTATTTTCACGTTGACGGTTTCAGAATCGACGCCGTCTCCAACATCGTCTATTATCTTGGAAATATGCATGTCGGAACTAATCATGGTGCAATCGAGTTTTTGAAGAACCTCAATTATGCCATTAAAGAAAAAGACCATTCCGTTTTGATGTTCGCAGAAGATTCTACCACTTACCCTAATCTAACCAAAAGTGTTTTAGACGGTGGTGTTGGCTTCGATTACAAATGGAACATGGGTTGGATGAATGATACTTTAAGATACTTTGCCAAAGACCCAATTTACCGCAAATATCATCATGACCTCATTACATTCAGCATGGTTTATGCTTATTCAGAACATTTCATTTTACCGCTTTCTCATGATGAAGTTGTTCATGGCAAAAAATCTTTGGTTGACAAGATGCCAGGCGATTATTGGCAAAAATTTGCCAACTATCGCTTACTTATGGGGCTTCAATTCACTCATCCAGGTAAAAAATTGCTTTTCATGGGCGGCGAATTTGCCCAGATGCTTGAATGGAAGGATAAAGCAGAACTAGATTGGCACTTGTTGGAATATCCAATGCATAGCGCTGCCAATCGCTTCGTCAGAGATTTGATCAAAGTGTATAATCACCACTCATGTCTTTATGAACTTGATCATAAACCGGAAGGATTCCGCTGGATTGATCAAAGCAATTATGACCAATCAATCTTTTCTTTCCTAAGGTTTGGCAAAGACAAAACCGATTTTTGTGTCGTTATCATCAACATGACTCCTAATCCATATTCTCACTACAAAATTGGCGTGCCAGAAAAAGGTAAATATGAAGAAATTCTTAATTCCGACAAAGAAATTTATGGCGGTTCCAATATTTATAATGGAGCGATTCTTGAAACAAGTGATAACTTCAGTCACGGATTCCAACAATCGATTTCCATCAACATTTCACCACTTGCTATATCAATAATCAAATATCAGAATCGGTGATATTTATATGAAAAAAATGATAGCCATGATTCTTGTTGGCGGCAGAGGTACCAGATTAGGCGATATTACCAAAACGATAGCTAAACCAGCTGTTTCTTTTGGGGCGAAATATCGGCTTATTGATTTTACTTTGAGCAATCTCTCCAATAGTAACATCTCAACAGTTGGCATCGTTACGCAATACGAACCCTTTGAACTGATGAATTATATTGGTTCCGGTGCATCTTGGGATCTCGACTATATCGATGGCGGAGTTAGGTTTTTAACTCCTTATTCTCAAGCGGAAGATGTCTTATGGCAAAAAGGTACCGCCCACGCTATCAAACAGTATTTTCGCTTCATCAAGGACCATCAACCTGAATATGTTTTGATTCTATCAGGTGATCATATCTATAAAATGGATTACAACCAGATGCTCTTGACCCATATAACGAATAGCGCGGATGTGACAATTGCTGCGACTAAAGTTCCGTATAAAGAAACCTCACGCTTTGGCATTCTAGAATGCGATGGTAAAGGGAAAGTTGTCGGTTTTCAAGAAAAACCGCTTAATTCTAGTTCTAATCTCGCATCAATGGGAATTTATATTTTCTCATTATCCGTCCTTGAAGATTTGTTTTTCAATTCATCAGAAACTGATTTGGTTGATTTTGGCAAGGATATTATCCCCCATTGCTTGAAGAAAGAACGCAATATTCATATTCATCAATTTGAAGATTATTGGCGTGACGTCGGCACAATTGAATCACTTTATGAGGCGAATATGGATTTGTTGGAAGATTCGCATTTTTTAGGTTTGAATTCTTCGAAACAGATGTCGGTTTTTTCTAAATCCCTTAATTTACCACCACATATGATTTTGAATAGTGGACAAGCAAAATCATCGGTTATAGCTGATGGATGTTTGATTGAAGGAAATATCATTCATAGCACCATAGCTTATCGGGTCAATGTCCAAAGTTCAAGCATAATTGAAGACAGTGTGGTTTTGCCTGACGTCAAGATTGGCAAAAATGTTTATATAAAAAAAGCTATAATAAATCAAGGTGTAATTGTGCCAAACAACTATTATTTCAAAGGGTTAGAAGTGACGCTTCTTACACAAGAAAACCTACTGGAAGTAGGCGAAATAAAATGAATGATATCTTTGTAGTTGTTGATGCCTCATCAAGAGGAAACTTTGAAAAACTTACTCGTCATCGCGTTCCGGGTGCAATTCCTTTTGGCGGTAAATACCGTCTCATCGATTTTACACTATCGAATTGCAAAAACTCAGGCATTAATAATGTCGCGATTTTTCCTTATGGAAATTATCGTTCGCTTTCCGACCATATTGGTAGCGGCGATCGTTGGGATTTAAGTCGCAGACATGATGGTATCTTTATCTTACCTCCAAAGAATTTATCGTTAACAATTGAGAACGAAATAAGTTTTCAAAGAATGTATGAACATCTGGAATACTTTTATCGCAGCAATCAAGAATATGCAATCATCACACCCGCAAACATGGTCTGGAATATCAATTATTATGATTTTTTGCAGGAACATCTCAATCAAAACGCAGACATATCGGAAATCTTGTCTGATGTAAGGAAAGTATTAAAGACTTATATTATATCTAAAAAGCTACTTCTAGAATATATCGAAAATTATGACCAGATTGCTTTCAGAAATCTTTCTGATGTCTTTGATTATGCTCCAGCAATAAAAAAACATACTATAGTCATCAGTACATTTTCTTATAATATCACCTCAGCCAAAGAATTGTATGAAGCTAACATGCGGATATTATTGCCGGAAATAAGAAACCAACTTTTTCCGGAAAATCGTCCGATTTATTCTAAGGAAACCATGTCGGCACCATCGAGATATGGAGATTTCGCAATTGTAAAGAACTCAATAATCGCTTCTGGAGCCATGATTGAAGGCGAAGTAGAAAACTCTATCATCGGTCGTAAAGTGAAAGTTGCATATGGTGCTAAAATCAAGGATTCGATCATTATGAATCAGTCGATTGTCGAAAGCGATGCTTTAGTTGAATTTTCCATTCTCGATAAAGAGACAAAAGTATTAAAGGGGTCGGTTGTCACGGGCGAAGAAGATGAGATTTTTGTTTCCGAAAAGAAGCAAATCGTCACGACTCACCAGAAACTAGCAATCTTGCAAGTTTCAAGCGAATGTTTCCCATATATCAAAACTGGCGGACTGGCTGATGTAGTTGGTTCGTTAGCGGAAGAATATTCTAACTTGGGTAAAAAATCACAGGTAATTTTACCGTTATACCCGCAGATAAAAGAAAAATATAATCTCTTATTGGAACTTAAAGTTTCAAATTCCATCAATTATGGCAACAAGAATTATAAAGTCAATTTGTACACATTGGTGAACACAAACACAGTCTATTATTTTATTGAATCATATGATTTCTTTGATCGAGAAAAAATATATGGTTATGAAGATGATGGTGATCGTTTTGCCTTTTTTAATCTTGCAGTAATCCATTTTTTGGATGCAATTGAAGAATTTCCGGATATCCTTCATCTTCATGACTGGCACACTGGATTATTGCCATTGTTACTGAAAAATTCTAATATTCCAATAAAAACTTTGATGACAATTCACAATATTGAATATCAAGGCATTCATGACCGTGATATTCTGACAAAATTAAACATCGAAGATTCGTTGCAGTACACTAGACTGAATAAAATCAATTTTTTGGAAATCGGTTTAACTTATGCAACGAAAATTTCCACTGTCTCAGAGACATATAAAGATGAACTGCGATATGAATATTACTCCAAGAATCTAGTGGAAATCATCAATAAGAGATTCAGGGATTTCTACGGAATCTTGAACGGTTTGTCAGAAGAAGTAAATCCTCGTGACGATCTGGAAATTGCAATGAAATACAATCTCGTCAATGTTTTCACAGCCAAAAAAGTAAATAAACTAGATATGCAGAAGAAACTTGGCGTTTCGGTTGGTCAAGATTATTTTGTTGTTGGTATGGTTTCAAGAATTGTCGAGCAAAAAGGTTTCGAAATCATTATCCCAGCACTGCATCAGTTTCTGGAAAACCCACAGATTGAATTTGTTATATTGGGAACAGGTGATGAAATTTATTTGGAACAATTGAAAACCTTAAAAAATCGCTTCCCTGATCGTGTAAGTTTGAATCTTGAATACGATGCCACCAAACCGCAATACATTTACGCTGGTGCAGACGCTTTTTTGATGCCTTCCAGATATGAACCTTGCGGTATTGGGCAAATGATCGCCCTGAGGTATGGCACGATTCCAATTGTAAGACAGACCGGCGGTCTTAATGATACAGTCGATAACTTCGATGCTTCAAGCAAACGAGGAAATGGCTTCAAATTCTTCAACTATGACGCCAGAGACCTACTGTTTCAAATGAATAATGCCTTCAATGTTTATAACAATAATCCTGATGATTGGCGCCAATTAATCATCAATGCCATGAATTCACGGTTTTCTTTGCAAGACTCGGCAAAAAGATATCTTGAACTCTATCAAATCATATAAAAAGTAACCGTTGCCATAAAGAGCGAATTTTTAGTAAAGCTCAATAAATGGTATAATGTAGCAATAGAGGTGGTAATATGAGATTAGGTATTTTTAAAACTAAAGATAGTTTTCAAAAAGCCTTTAAAGAAAGACTAAAGAAGACTTATTATAAAGAAATCTCTGACTCGACAGTGAGAGAAAGATACAACATTCTTGGCATTTTGGTAAAGGAAGAAATAGCTAAAGATTGGCTAAACACTGAAAAAATCGCTAAAGAAGCAGGGGAAAAGAAAGTTTATTATTTTTCCATGGAATTCCTCATGGGAAGACTGATTACCAATAACTTAATGAATATGGGCATCAGAGAAGTAACTGAAGCTGGATTCAATGAGATGGGCTTCGATTTGAACGAAGTAGAAGATTATGAAGCTGATCCAGGATTAGGCAACGGTGGTTTAGGACGACTGGCAGCTTGCTATTTGGATTCAATGGCTTCATTAGGTATTTTGGGGTATGGACAATGCCTTCGTTATCGCTACGGTTTATTCCGTCAAAAAATCAAGAACGGCTATCAAGAAGAACGTCCAGATAATTGGCTGAACGACGGATATGTATGGGAGATAAGAAGACAGGAAAAATCTGTTGATATCCCCTTCTTTGGTTATGTAAACTGGGAAAACGGGAAAATGGCCTACCATCCGCAAGAAATCATTCGTGCGGTTCCATATGATGTTCCAATTGTAGGTGACAGCAATAATATTGTGAATTACTTGAGACTCTGGAATGCTGAACCAGCAAAAAAATATCCGGAAAACAAATCTCCTTTCGAATACGAAAACGAATTACAAAAAATTTCTGGTTTCCTTTATCCGGACGACACCACATATGAAGGAAAGCAGTTGCGCCTTAAACAACAATATTTCCTTTCCGCAGCTGGTGTAAAAAGCATAACTGAGGAACACAAGGAAAAATTTGGAAAACTTAATAATTTGTCTGACCATGTGGTCCTGCACATCAATGATACCCATGCAACCCTGATTATTCCTGAGTTGATGCGAATCTTGATTGATGAAGAAATGATGGAATGGGACGAAGCTTGGGAAATTGTTACCAAGACAATTGCTTATACCAATCACACAATTTTGGCTGAAGCTCTGGAAAAATGGTCAGTTGACATCATGAGGCCTTTACTGCCAAGAATCTATCAATTGATTGAAGAAATCAATCGTCGTTTCACGCTGGGTTTACTTGAAAAATATGGCTATGGTAAAGAAGAACTGATACGTGAGTTGGCGATAATCAATGACGGAGTCGTTAAGATGGCTCATCTATGCATCGTGGCTTCTTTCTCGGTAAACGGAGTAGCCAAACTTCATACGGAAATTCTCAAGAATATCGAAATGAAGAAGTTTTACGACCTTTATCCGGAAAAATTCCAGAATGTAACCAATGGCATTACCCATCGTCGCTGGTTATTGCATTCAAACAAGGAATTGACGGCTTTAATCACCAAAAAAATTGGTGACGGATTCAAACACAATCCTCAACAATTGGAAAAACTAATGAATTTTGTGGATGACAGAGATTTCCAAGAAGAGTTCCTACGTGTCAAACATTTGAAGAAAAAAGCCTTGGCTGAAAAAATCTATCATGAACAACATATTGAAATTGATCCTGATTCTATTTTTGATATTCAGGTCAAGAGACTACATGAATACAAGCGTCAATTGATGAACGCTCTCCATATCATGAGCATTTATAATACGCTGAAAGCAAAACCTGAATTCAGGGAAACCTATGTTCCTCATACTTTTATTTTTGGGGCGAAAGCAGCCGGAACTTACTATTTCGCCAAAAAAATCATAAAATTAATCAATACCATCGCTAAAAAAGTCAATAATGACCCAGAGACAAATAAATATCTTAAAGTTGTCTTTGTAGAAAATTATAACGTTTCGTATGCCGAAATCATCATGCCGGCCGCTGACATTTCCGAACAGATTTCCACCGCTTCCAAGGAAGCGAGCGGAACGGGAAACATGAAATTCATGATGAATGGAGCTTTGACTCTAGGAACATTGGACGGAGCGAATGTTGAAATCGAGGAATTGGTAGGCAAAGAAAATATTTTTGTTTTCGGCATGACAAGCGAAGAAGTAAACGCTGCTTACAATAGCGGCAAATACAATCCAAAATCACTTTATGAAAAAGATTCTGAAATCAGAATCCTGCTTGATCAATTGGTCAACGGGTTCTTTGAAGATGTTGATCGCTATGAATTCAAGGATATCTTTGATAATTTGGTTTATCATGACCGTTATTTTGTTTTGAAAGATTATCAAGCATATAAACACGCTGCACATTTAGCCAATGAAGCGTATAAGGACAAACACCAATGGGCTAAAAAGGCCTTGATTAATATTGCAAAAAGTGGAGTTTTTTCTTCAGACCGCTCCATCCAAGATTATGCTGAAAAAATTTGGCATGTTAATTCTGTGACAAAAGGTTGATTTTTCAGCCTTTTTTCTCTTTTTAGGAGGGATAATATGAATGAATGGATTGATTTAAGTGTTAGAGTCAAAAAAAACAACCTGAACTTTCCCGATGATCCACCACTAGAAATTGCGAAAGTGAAGAGTTTGACTGAAGATGGTTTTAATCTTCATCAACTCTCCATCAATATGCATGTCGGTACCCACATTGATTTCAAGAGCCATATGTCAGCCAAGGAAGAAACGGTAGAATTCGAGCAATTCATGGGTAAAGCCAATGTGATTAGGCCGATAATTGTAAACGGCGTCGTGTCCACGGATGATTTGATTGAAAAATACCGCAATTTAACCTATCAAGAACGAATTGTCCTGCTGGATTTGAAACATGCCGACAAATTCAATACGAAAGCATATTATGACTATATTACCTTTGAACCGAAAATTCATAGTTTTCTCACGGAAAACAATATCTATTTATTGGGTAGCGATCTGCCGACCTTTGCCTATTTCAAGGAAAACGACTATCGCATGCATAAAGAACTTCTGAAATCAGGAATATATTTATTAGAGAATTTAACTAATTTGACTAAATTATCATCCCACATCTATTTATTGGCTCTACCCTTAAATATTGAAGGTGTTGACGGTTCTTTGGTCAGGGCGATTGCAAAAAATTTATAAAGCAGTTGACAACCAAGCAAAATATAATATAATTAAATTGTTAAAAACACTTCAGGGCAGGGTGAAAGTCCCTACCGGCGGTTATAGTCCGCGAGCCTTTTGGCATGAATGGGTGAAACTCCCTTACCGACAGTACAGTCTGGATGGAAGAAGTTAATATACTTTTTTTTCATCGCCTGAGGAATGTCCGTTTTTAACGGATATTTTTTTGGAGGAAGAAAGAAATGAAAAAAAGAAACAATATTAAAAAGTTATCGGTAATTGGTATTTTTGGAGCTATGGCATTTGTGTTGATGCTACTAAGCTTCACAATAGCTGGACCTTATAAATTAGATTTTTCTGAGGTTCCGGTAATGATTGGGGCTTTTGCCTTTGGACCTGTGGCTGGTGTCACCATAGAAACAATCAAGATTATTCTCGATGTAGTCTTGGGCGGAGCCTCTGATACAGCTTATGTCGGTGAGATGGCTAATTTGTTGATGGGAATATCTTTTGTCGTACCTGCAAGTATAATTTATTATCGGCATAAAACAAAAAAGCAAGCCTTTATTGGGCTTGCGGTAGGGACACTTGTTATGGTTATTGTTGCGGCGATTTTGAATATCTTCGTGTTATTGCCGCTATATGCCAAACTTTATTTCGACACATCGCTTGAAGCTTTATTATCAGTTTATGGCTTCACTGATTTATTGAAGTTTATCTTCGTTGTAAACGTTCCTTTCAACATCCTAAAGGGTGTAGCGAACAGCGTTATAGTCATCATCATTTACAAACGGATTTCTTCCGTAATCAAAGCAAAGGATAGTGATTAAATTGAATAAAAAAATAAATATCTTATTAATCTTACCCCTAATTTTTCTGCTTTTTGCTTGCGCTCCAACAACGACGACAAGCGAATATCTCGATTTGGATTATTCTGACTTTAGTGGTCAATTCATTGAAATAACCGACGAACAATTAAGCATGCCTTATAATGATTATTATATCTATTATTATGGCCCTAACTGTGGTGCTTGTAATGAAATAAAACCGATTTTGCTGGATACACTTTATCGCGCGAAATCAACGACTATCTATTTTGTTACAGTTTTTTCAATTAATGATCTGCACCCTGATTCTGGCGTCAAAGGTACACCAACCATCATTAGAGTCACTGACAATGAAGTTTCGGAATTCTATGAGGGGGCTACAAACATTTTGGCAATGCTTGATCAAATCAATTAATATTCAGAATCAATAATTTTAGCGATTGTTTCAGGAAGTACAAGATTGTTTTTCCGATTAATGTCATAAAAATAATAAGTATTCAAGCTGGTGCCAATATTGTTTCTTGCGAAGCTTTTGGTAATATTCTCAAATATTCTAGATGGTATGTTGCTAGAAGACTTTTTTATCGAGTAATGAAATTTGAAAACAATTGCTGGATCTTCGATTTTGAAGTTCAGAATTGTTTTTTTTCTTTTATCAACGAATTTGTATTTTTCTACTTTGTCCCATCTTTCCCAAAAAAGATGTTTATCTTTCAAATCAGCGATTTTTTCTTTGTTTTGTAGGAGTTCGTAATTATTGCTAAGTCTATTGTACAAAAAGACTTTATCACCGATAATAATTGCGTCATAATTCTTCTTATAATGAATTATGTAGATTTTATTAAGGTTTATATCTTTGCTTATTACTATGTATTCTTTAGGTTTACTAAGTAGACAAAGTAGTAATGATATGAGAAAAATAAGCAAAATTGAGCCAAAAACAGCGGAGAAAGTTGTCACAAAGTTTTGGTATTCGACTTCATCGCTTTGTCTTGTGATTCCATCAATTTCGATAGGAATTTTTGCTAACCACAAAAAGAAAAAGGAAATGAAAACCAAAAAAAATATGACGAACATCAAACCCAAAACAAATATCGCCGTATTATTGCGCTTTTTAATCATGCCATAATCAATATTTTTTAAATCAAAACCTAATTTTCTAGCAATCATGTAAATGCTCTCTCATTCCTGTTATCATTGCGAAATATAAATAACATCATATATATAATAACATTTAAGAGATTTTTTATAAATATTGTGTTCATAAAATCCTGTTTTAATGTTACAATAAAAACAGTAAAAACATAATAAAGGATTTAAATAAATGAATACAATTAAAATAGATAAATATTTCAGGGGAATGGTAGCCAATAACGGCCTGAGCGGTATTGAAACAGAAAATACAATATTTTCTTTTCTAGCTGCGGCTAATCGCTCTTATTACGGTATCAGTTGCGAGTTGTCAATTTCCAAAGATAACCAATACATCGTAACCGGCTGCGATAGCTTGCTTAAATATGGTATGTTGAATTTGGATATCCCCTCATTTGCATATAATGAACTGAAAAAATTTGCTTTAGTAGACAGAAAAACTGGCGATTTGAATGAATTTGTCTTTATTCCTCGACTGGAAGATTACCTATCAATTTGTAAAGCTTACCGTAAATATATGTTCATTAAAATTAAAGACACTTTGGAACCTGAGACAATCAACGGGCTTGAGACTTATTTACGAGAAAATGGTGTAGAAGATAACTTTAGTTTGATAGCCGAAAATAAAAAACATTTACAGATTCTCAAAAAAAGTTTTCCTGGAAGCGTACTCTATTATCATGCCAGATTTGTTGACGAAGACACTTTGGACTACTGCCAAAAACATGGTATAAATCTCTATCTAGATCATTCGAAACTAAAGCGCGACTATATAAAAAATATGCATTTAGTTGGTTTAAAAGTAATAACTGGAATTGTCAACGATAAAGATTTAGCCGAGAAAATGATTAAATTTGATGTTGATTTTTTATTTACCAATATTTTAGAATAGTAATGTGAATTACATAAAAATTGTTACGTACAAGGGAGGTAAATGATGAATATTACAATTGAAACAATTTTAAACAGAAGAAGCATTAGATCCTATCTAGACAAACCGGTTGAAGAAAATGATTTGAGGCAAATCATTGAATGTGGTCTTTACGCTCCTAGTTCTAGGAATAAACAGGAGTGGCATTTAACTGTAATTACCAATAAAGAAAAAATTGATGAGATTAATAAAATGGCAATTGAAGGCATGGTTCGCTTTGGTATTGAAGTTGACAAAGCGGCGCATATTTTCTACCATGCACCATGCGTAATTGTCTTAAGTTCAAAAATAGGTGGATTTTCTGAAGTCAATATTGGTTGCGTGATTGAAAATATTGCTATAGCAGCTAAATCCTTAGGCTATGGTTCTTGCATAATTGGACAGACAAGATATTTATATCATAAAGCCGACAAAATCGATGTAGATAGAATTTTGAAGATTCCTGAAGGTTATGAACACGATCTAGCAATTTGCATAGGCTATCCTAAAGGTAAAGAGCCACTACCAAAACCAAGAAAAGAAAAAGCAGTCGACTATATTGATTAAAGGTGAAAGTTTTATGTGGAAAACCGAATACCAGAAGTGGCTTGATTATAAAGATTTAGACGCTAACTTAAAGGATGAATTGCTCAGCAGTTCCGAAAAAGATTTGGAGGATATGTTTTACACTACCCTCTCTTTTGGTACAGGTGGTATGCGAGGGATTTTAGGCCCGGGAATCAATAGATTGAATATTTATACAATTAGAAGAGCTAATAATGGTTTAGCGCAGTACTTAATCAATACCTATGAATCCAAAGATCTTTTGCGTGGCGTTGTCATTGCTCATGATAACCGTTATATGTCCAAAGAATTTGCCAGAGAGAGCGCAAAAGTCCTTGGTGCTTATGGAATAAAAAGTTATTTATTCACTGATTTAAGGCCAACTCCAGAGTTATCCTTTGCGGTCAGGCATCTAAATGCTTTAGCTGGCATAGTTGTCACAGCCAGCCACAATCCGCCGAATTACAACGGTTACAAAATCTATGACGAATACGGATGTCAATATACCCCTCGCTATGCTGACGTAATTGTCGATTATGTCAACAAGACTGGTGACATTTTTGAAATAAAGACTCTAAGTCTGAAAGAATTAGAAAATAATAACCTTATCGAATATATTGATGAAGAAATAGATAAAGCTTATCTAGATTTAGTGAAATCCATAACTATCAATAAAGATTTACCAAAACCGCTTAAAATCGTATTTACACCATTACATGGAACTAGTGGTTATCTTGGCAAAAGACTGATGGAAGAAGAGGGGTATATTATTTATCCGGTTGAAGAACAAATGGTCAACGACCCTAACTTTCCGACAGTAAAACTTCCAAATCCCGAAGAAAAGAGCGCTTTTGAATATGCCATTAAATTGGGACATAAAAAAGCCGCTGATTTGTTGATAGCCACCGACCCGGATGCAGATCGCCTAGGAATAGCAGTTTGGCATAAAGACGATTACATCCTATTGAATGGTAATCAAACTGGAGCCTTATTGATATATTACATTTTGAATGAAAAACAAAAGCTAGGAATTCTACCCAATAAAGGCGTTGTTTTCAATACTATAGTCACCAGTGATTTAGGAGCCAAAATTGCTAGAAGTTTCGGTATGGATGTCATTTCCACCCTTACAGGTTTCAAGTTTATCGGCGAACAGGCAAGATATCTTGAACAAGAAGATAGAGAATTTATCTTCGGTTATGAAGAGTCTTACGGTTATGTCATCAACGACGGTGTCAGGGATAAAGATTCGCTTCAGGCTATCTTGATGATTTCTGAAGCCGCTAACTATTATTTGACTCAGGAAAATAAGACCTTGTATGATAAATTATTGGAAATATATGAGGAGTATGGCTATTATCTTGAAGGATTAAAAAATATTCATCTATTGGGAAAAGAAGGGCAAGAACAAATTTCTCGCATCATGGATTATTTTCGGAATAATCCACCACAAATAATCAATTCCCGACCAATTGTTAAAATAGAAGATTTTCTTTTGTCAGAAAGATATGTCAAAGACAAGATCGAAACGATTGACTTAGACAAGTCAAATGTATTAAAATATTACTTGGATGATGGGTCATGGTTTGTCTTAAGGCCGTCAGGCACTGAACCAAAACTCAAAATCTATGCTGGTGTCATCGGAGACAGTCTGGCCAATTCTCAAAAATTGGTAGATTCATTGCTCGAAGAAGTCAATGACATCACCAGAAAGGTTGATTAAATTGTTAAAATATGTAATTGCCATAGCGATTATTGTTGTGATTGTCGGTTTGTACTTATGGTCTTACACCATTAATGCCAAAACCGAAAAACCTGAAGGCTGCGAAGACGTAAGTTGTTCAGGCTGTGCGGTTGACAACTGTGCTACTCGCAGATAAATTATTTAATAACGACTGGGACATCTTACTAAAAGATGAAATCCAGAAACCATATTTTGCCAAGCTATTGAATGATGTTGATAAGGAGTATCGTGATTTCACTTGCTACCCTCCTAAAGAGCAGATATTCAATGCTTTTTGTTTGACGCCATACAGCAAAACAAAAGTTTTAATCTTAGGTCAAGATCCATACCATAATCCACTTCAAGCGATGGGACTGGCATTTTCAGTAAATGAAGGAGTGCAGTTACCACCTTCATTAATCAACATCTTCAAAGAACTGCAAGATGATTTGAACATTGCTCAACCGGCGAGTGGAAATTTGACTCCTTGGGCTAAAAACGGAGTTCTGTTGCTTAACGCCATTTTGTCTGTAAGGCAAAATTCTCCTTTATCCCATTCAAGCTTTGGCTGGGAAAAGTTTACAGACACCGTCATCTCCCTACTCAATAAAAAAGAAGAACCAATGGTTTTTGTTTTATGGGGAAGTTATGCCCGTAGCAAGAAACCTTTAATCACAAACCTCAAACATTTTGTGATAGAAAATGTTCACCCTTCTCCACTTTCAGCTTATCGAGGTTTTTTTGGTTCAAAACCATTCAGTAAAATCAATGCTTTTTTAAAATTAACCAATCAAGAAATGATTGACTTCAGATTGAAGGAATAAAAATATGAAAGACAAGCAACTTCAAAGACTAATATTTTCGGCATTAATGGTCGCAATCGGCATAGTTTTGTCAAACTTTGTTTCCATATCCTATCCGCCAAATTCAACCATCATCCGTTTTGGCATCGGCTATTTGCCACTGATTATCGTTTCGATAATTCTTGGCCCGAAAGTAGGTTTGGTTGCGGCGATTATTCAGGATATTCTCGGTTATTTCGTCTATATGCTGATATATGGATTTGCCTCTGGACCATTTTTCCCAGGTTTTACTTTTAATTCAATCTTATATGGCACAATACCTGGTTTGATTTACAACTTAAAAATTAATAGAAAAAATCTCTTTCTGTATATGAATTTCATTTTGATGACTTTGATGTTAATTCTTGGGATATGGGGTTTGATTGAGATTGATTTCATTATCGAAATCATCGAAAATAAACTTTCCGTCGATATGAGTTTCAATCCTTGGATTATTTATTCTATGCTGGGAATGGGTATTTTGGGAGTTTTTTCCGGTTACATATTCTTATACATCAATCGCAACGAAGACGATTCATCGCAAAGAATAATCTTTTCAGTAATCATCTTGCAGATTATTGTAACCTTAATTTTAACACCGCTTTGGGTAACGATTCTTTATTCTAGCGCTACATTCTTACCTCAATTGCCACTAAGAATTATAAAAACACCATTGGAGGTTTTTATCTATACCGTGCTTTTATTAAGACTCATCAAAGTCTTCAAGAACTACAAGATATAGAAAACGAGCGATTTATTTCGCTCGTTTTTTTTCTTAAAACTCAATTATTTTAACTTCACCTGCACCTAAAAAGAAATTGACTTTTCCATCCGGGGTAAAATCATGATAATCTCTACCAAACTCATAGGTTGAATATAAGAGCTTACCAAAATTGTTGTAATTTTTCGCTTTGTCACGGAGTTTATGGATATCAGCATTGCAATGAACATCGCTATAGACATTGCTATTGGCAACGACCAATAAACATTTGCCATTAGATTTGTTAAAGTAAGAAACGCCGATAGCAGGAGAGTCAAATTCATTGAAGTAAATCGGTTCATATTGATTTAAATCTGTAATTTCATTCAACCAGGCGTTGCGAATATTCTTGACACCGTCTAAATGATCGGCTAGTTCCCAACGGTTGTGATTTAGATAATGAAGTGCATATTTATCAAACAAGGCTAATTTGCCATAAAACAAGTCGTCTGGCGGTAATTTAAATTTATCTTCACTTGTGCAGTCAATCCCCGTATTCATTGGTTGAATTTCATATACTTCTTGACCGCTATTGATGAACGGCACTAAATTTGGCAGCATCATATTCAAGACTGTAGTCATTCTCGCTAGGGTTCTGCCACCATCCCTACCAGCGATTCTTGCGGTGTCATGTGTTTCTGCGCAAGCAAACATTGGTAAGGCGATATCTTTGGCACCATAAACGAATTTATGAAGTTTCTTTTCCCAAATTCTTGGTTCCATCCAAAAACCATTGCCAATAATGATATTATAACCTGCTTTTTTTGCTTTAAGGGCATTATCGGGGTTTAGTTCTTCAGCGATAAAGGCGAAATCTTTATCGATTTTTCTTGCCTCTTCGATTATCATTGCCAATAGTTCGTTAGGCAATGCATGGCCCATATCAATTCGTGCACCATCTATACCATATGTCTTCTGATAGGAAGGTATGATATTTTTTAAAGTGTTCCACAATTCGATATTAGGTTTTTCACCAGGGAAAAGATTAGCTTTGATAGTGTCGAACAGAATATATGGTGGGGTGTTTGGATTCTTTAAATATTTCTTTGTTTCTATAGGATGATCCATGAACATCCTAAAGAAAGTCACATCAGTCCACGGTGGTTGTACGTCATTTATATGATCGGAAAAAGCAGGAGCGATTTTTAAATTGAATTTTTTCTCGATGTCGGTCATCAAGTCTTCAGATTCAACTCTTAATTTTTCGAATAATTCTGGATTCTGTGTTTTTGGATCGAATTGAAACATCTTGATGTGTCTTTGAACGTCTTCGCAAGCATAGACTTCCTCCATATATTTAGCATCCGGAGGTAAAGTATTTTCTAATGTTTTGACCATAGGCACTTTGAACAAGTGAGACTCATCAGCCTTAATCCAATAGAACCAATCAGGATGATCCTTGATTAAATCGTTTTCTACAGCGTTAGTACGCGGGATGATATCGATAATAACTCTGATGTCAAGCATATGGCAAGCCTCAACTAAAGTTTGGAACTCCTCTTCCAAAGTCATTAAATTTCCGGTCATTGCTTCCTTAAGATTTGGATCCAAATCAAAGAAATTAGCTACACCATAAGGTGAACCCAGTTCGCCTTTCTTATCTTTGAGTGAAAACCTTGAAAGTGGAAGAAGATAGAGCGTATCAGCACCCATTTTTCTCATCAACGGCAAAATTGCCAGCATTTTCACGAAAGTGCCAGTCTCTTTTAAACCATCGAAGTTTTCAATGTCCAAAGAAAAACTTCGATCATGATCCCAAGCAGAACTGGTTCTGATCATTGTTGAATAAAGTACTGATTTTCTTACCCAGTCACCACCAGTTTGGCTTTTTTTAATTTTAATGTCTTTGATTTGGGAAAGTGAATTGAGATAGTTGGTTTTTTCTTTTTTGTTTGGCAAGATATATTTATCAATGACAGAAGAAAAAAAACGATAAGGATTGACTAATAATTCTTGGGAAGGTAGTTTTCTCATTTCTTCGCCCCGATAATCCCAAGCATTCCAGAGATCTGGGACAGTATAATTAATCTTTCCTTGATCGATTTTTCTCGTTAAGATATTTCTTAGTTTTTCAATTTTTGTTAATGGCATTTTATCACCTCATATTAATTATATCAAAATCCCCGCATTTGGAATGTATTTTTTAAAACATGTAAGTGTTTACAATTCAGTCATTTGACTTTCAAAAATAGTCTATTTATAGTATAATAGCGTTGGTTTAGAAAATCATGAGGTGATTATTTTGAAAAAGCCAGTTGTATTGATTATCATGGATGGAATCGGTATCGCAGAGGCCGGTCCAGGCAATGCTTTTAGCCTTGCAAAAAAGCCTAATTTGGATAATTTGTTTGCCAAATATCCTCATACACTCCTAGATGCTTCAGGAGAAGCTGTTGGTCTTCCTGAAGGACAAATGGGCAATTCTGAAGTTGGGCATATGAATATCGGTGCCGGCAGAGTTGTCTATCAATCATTGACTAGAGTTAATAAAGCCGCCAAGGAAAGAATGTTTAAAACCAATAATGCCTATTTGGCAGCTTTTAAAAATACGATGAAACATAATTCAAAACTTCATCTTTTTGGATTATTATCCGATGGTGGTGTTCACTCTCATATCCTGCATTTCAAGGAAATGCTCAAAACTGCCAAAGAAGTGGGGGTTGAAAAGACTTATGTCCATGCGTTCTTGGATGGGCGCGATGTTGGACCACAGTCAGCGGTTGGGTTCATCGACGATTTGGAAAACTACATGAAAGAAATCAACTATGGCGCGATTGCTACGGTGTCTGGACGTTATTATGCCATGGATAGAGATAAAAACTGGGATCGTATCCAAAAAGCTTATGATGCGATGACTTGCGGATTAGGTCAACATTTTACAAAAGCCAGAGATGGTGTCTTGGCTTCATACCGGGCTGGAGTAAACGATGAGTTTGTCATTCCTTTTATTGTTAATGAAGATGGATTAATCAAAGACAATGATTCAATTATCTTCATGAACTTCAGACCTGATAGAGCGATACAAATTTCAACCGCTTATTCTAATCCAAAAGCTTTACCTGATTTGAACACAAAAAGTGGTCCAAAAAATATCATGTTCATCTCAACGATGAAATATGCGGATTCCGTAACTGGAGAAATCGCTTTTGAATTAAATGATTTATCAGATATGTTTGGAGATTATATTGCTGAAAAAGGTTTGAATCAATTAAGAATTGCCGAAACGGAAAAATACGCTCATGTTACATTCTTCTTTGATGGTGGCGTGGACAAACAAATCAAAAACGCCAAAAGAGTCTTAATCCCCTCTCCAAAAGTTCCAACTTATGATTTGAAGCCGGAGATGAGTGCTTATGAGATTACTGAAGCAGTTATCAAGGAATTGGATTCTCGTATTCACGACGTTGTTATTTTAAATTTTGCCAATGGTGATATGGTAGGACACACAGGTGTCATTCCGGCAGCTGTAAAGGCTGTAGAAGCAGTTGATGATTGCGTGGGAAGAGTGGTTAAAAAGATTCAAGAAGTTGGTGGCATAGCGCTTATCACAGCCGATCATGGTAACTGCGAAAAGATGCTTGACACTGATGGTACAATCTTTACTGCTCACACAACCAATCTAGTGCCTTTCTTGGTTACTGATGAAAAAGTAAAATTAAGAGAGCACGGAAGTCTCGGCGATATCGCTCCAACAATGTTGAAGTTACTTAATCTAGAACAACCTCACGCTATGACAGGAGTATCAATCATTGAATAGATTTGACACGGATTTAAAAAGAATCAAATTCAAGGACCTGCTCTTTGTTATTCTCTATGGGGGAGTCTTGTCAGTCTTATTTGGAATTTTATTGGGATTTATCGATTATTTTATTGGCGATTTCGTTGGCTTATCATTTGCGGGTATTTTATTTCTTGTCAGCAGCATGCAGATTGGAAGAATGGTAAGAAAACAATATGAATTTCCTCATATTGTCTACATCGTCTTAACGGCCTTGTTTTTGATTGTTCAAGCGATTATTATCTTTTTCTTACCTTATATTTTCACTGTGGTTAAAGCCAACAACGCCCCGGAATTAGTTTTTGATTTTAGGCTTTATTGGTTAGTACTAGAAAGTTTTGCAAGAAATCTTTTCAGAAGTTTTAATTTTAATTTATGGCTGACGACAATAGTTTTTGCAATAGGTACTTATATAGGTGTCAAACAGACTTATTAATGATATATTATAGAAAAAAAGGAGATGGTTTAAATGCCAAACATTAGCAACATTTATGCAAGAGAAGTGTTGGATTCCAGAGGCAATCCAACAATCGAGGTAGAAGTTTTCACAGAATCAGGCGCTTTTGGTCGAGCTATTGTTCCAAGTGGAGCATCAACAGGCGAACACGAAGCAATTGAATTAAGAGACGGAGATAAATCCAGATACCTCGGAAAAGGTGTTTTACAAGCAGTTAAGAACGTAAACGAAGTTATCGCCCCTAACCTAATCGGTTATGACGTTACCTTCCAAACCTCAATCGACAAAATTATGTTGGAACTTGACGGAACCAAAAACAAATCAAAATTAGGCGCAAACGCAATTTTGGGTGTTTCCATGGCAGTAGCTAGAGCAGCGGCTGACTACGTTGGTTTGCCACTATATCTTTACTTGGGTGGTTTCAATGCCAAACAACTTCCAACCCCGATGATGAACATCATCAACGGCGGATCCCATGCTGACAATAACGTTGACTTCCAAGAATTCATGATTATGCCAGTCGGCGCTAAGAGTTTTAGAGAAGCTTTGAGAATGGGTGCGGAAGTATTCCACAACTTGAAAAAAGTTCTTTCCAGCAAAGGTTTCAATACATCAGTTGGTGATGAAGGCGGGTTCGCTCCGGACTTAAAGTCAAATGAAGACGGAATCAAAGTCATCCTTGAAGCAATCGAAAAAGCCGGATTTGTTCCGGGAAAAGACGTTGTCTTGGCTATGGACGTTGCAGCTTCAGAATTCTACAACAAACAAACTAAACTTTACGAACTTAAAGGCGAAGGAAAAACCCTTAACGCTAGTCAAATGGTTGAATTTTATCAAGGTTTGGTAGAAAAATATCCAATAATCTCAATTGAAGACGGACTAGATGAAAATGATTGGGAAGGCTGGAAGGCTTTAACCGATGCTCTAGGTAAGAAAATTCAATTGGTTGGCGATGATTTATTCGTTACCAACACCGAAAAACTTGCTAAAGGTATTGAAATGGGAATTGCTAATTCAATCCTTATCAAAGTAAACCAAATTGGTACTTTGACAGAAACTTTCAATGCAATTGAAATGGCAAAACGTGCTGGCTATACGGCGGTCGTATCGCATAGAAGCGGTGAAACTGAAGATACTACCATTGCTGAAATCGCTGTAGCTACAAATGCTGGCCAAATCAAAACCGGATCACTTTCAAGAACTGACAGAATTGCAAAATACAATCAATTGCTCAGAATTGAAGAAGAATTGGACGATGTAGCTGAATATAGAGGAAAAGATTCTTTCTATAACTTACGCTAGTATAAAAAAGATGTTTTTGGCTCTTCCAAAAACATTTTTTTATGGTATAATATTTATGCTAACTAGATAAGTTATCTCGAAGGAGGGTAGACATATGACTTGGTTACATTGGGTATTGTTTGCAATATCAATTATCTTAATCACTTTAGTAATGGTTCAAGAATCTAAAGATGATGTTAAAAATACATTTTCTGGTGAAAAATCAGACCTTTTCAAAAACCAAAAGCAAAGAGGCTCGGAACTCTTCATCGCGCGACTTACAGCCGGAGTATCAATAGTGTTTGCGGTTTTTGCAATTTTAGCATTAGTCATTATTTAAGAACACATTGCGTGTTCTTTTTTTCTTCCTGAAAGGAGAAATTGATTTATGAAAAAAATAATTTATAACATAATAAACAAAGCTCCTTATAAGGAAAGGACTCTTATCAGCATGGCTGAAAATCTCCATCTGACAAGTAAAAAAGACTTCCAGAGTTTAACCAAAACTTTGGATCAACTGGTTAAAGATAAAAAGATTTATCGAGACAAGTCTGGCCATTACAACATTATGGAAGAATCGGAAATAATTGTGACCGGTAGACTAGATTTAAAAGCTCAGGGCTATGGATTCATCATTGTCGAAGATAAAGAAATGGCCGATATCTATATCTCTAGAAACAACCTTTCAGGAGCTATGGACAATGACTTGTGTTTGGTTAAAATCACTGATTATCGCAATAAAGACCGTTTGGAAGGAAAAATTGAAAAAGTTCTGGAAAGAAGTCTATCTGTCATCGTTGGTGAATATTACAACGGCCAGATTTTCCCTAAGGATTTTCGCGACGACATTGCTTTGAAACTGGTAAAAGAAGATCAAAAAAAGGTTGAAAATCATCAACTTATCAAAGTTAAAATTACCAACTATAAGCATCATTATTTCAAGGAGTGTTCACTCTTAGAAATTATCGGTAATGTCGATGATGAAGGAATTGAAATTCTTGAAGTCATCCATAAGTATAATCTTATTCACAAATTTACCGAAGAAGAGGAAGATTTCGCTAAAAATCTTAGTCAGGAAGTTCTTCCGGAAGAACTGATTGGTAGAAAAGATTTAAGAAACGAAGCGATTTTTACCATTGATTCAGAGTCTACCAAAGATATTGATGATGCAATATCAATCAGAACAAAAGCAAATAACTACGTTCTTGGAGTCCATATCGCTGATGTCAGTCACTATGTAGAAGAAGATTCAATTTTGGATAAAGCTGCTTTTAATCGTGGAACTAGCGTTTATATGGCCGATTCGGTAATCCCGATGTTACCAAAGGCATTATCCAACGGTATTTGTTCATTGAATCCAAAAGTTGACCGTCTCACAATTACTTGCGAAATGGAAATTACCCCAAAAGGTGAAGTAGTAAAATATTCTATTTACCCATCTGTAATCAATTCTAAATATAAAATGACCTATACAAATATCAACAAAATGTTAGATGGAGATTTAGATATTATTAACGAATTCAAAGATATTTATCAGGATGTTGAATCAATGAGAGAATTGCAAAACATTCTTTTTGAAATACGCGAAAAAATGGGTTCTGTCGACTTTGAAACCTTAGAACCGAAGCTTTTGTTTGATGAGCATGGAAAACTTGATGACATCATCATTAGAGAAAGACAAACTGCGGAAAGAATGATTGAAGAATTTATGCTAGTTGCTAACCAGGTAGTTGCCACTCATATTTTTAATCAAAATTTGCCATTTATCTATAGAATTCATGAATTACCGAATGCTGAAAAATTAGAGAATGTATTTGAATTTGTCAAAAGATTGGGTTATGATAATTATCAAGGCGATTATTCACAAGAAAATCTTCAAGGTCTTTTGAAAGCTGTTGAAAATACCACTTTCGAGAAAGTAGTGACCACACTGTTGTTGAGATCGATGGCGAAAGCCAGATATTCAAGAGAAAACAAAGGCCATTATGGTTTGGCTTTTGACAACTATACTCACTTTACTTCACCGATTAGAAGGTATCCTGATTTAATCGTTCATCGTTTCTTGAGAAAATACGTTTTTCTCAACGATAAACAATACAACGAAGATGTTCTCTTAAAATTAGATGAAATTGCTAAGCAAGCTTCCGATACTGAAAAACAAGCAATGTCAGCTGAAAGAGAAGTATTAGATATTAAAAAAGCTGAATATATGGAACGTCATTTGGGTGAAGAGTTCCAAGGCGTTATCTCTTCAGTCTTGAAATTTGGAATGTTTGTCGAGTTGCCAAACACCATTGAAGGTTTGATTCATATCTCAACCTTCAAGGATCAGATGGAATACGATGAAAAGAATATCTGTCTAAAATCCACTGAAAGAGATTTAACCTATACCATAGGTCAAGTTGTCAACGTCAAAGTAACTAAAGTCAATAAACTTCTGGGTAGGATTGATTTTGTTTTAACATAAAAAGAGGAGCGAAAAGCATGAAAATTTTGGCCAACAACAAGAAGGTTGCTCATGATTATTATATATTGGAAAAATACGAGTGCGGTATTGTCTTGACCGGAACTGAAATCAAATCTATCCGCTTGGGTAAATTTTCCATAAAAGAAGCCTATGTTAAAATTACTAGTAATTTTGAGGCTTTTATTGTCGGCATGCATATCGCAAAGTATGAACAAGGGAATATTTTTAATCATAAAGAAATTAGAAACAGAAGACTGCTTTTGCACAAAAGAGAGATTATAAAATTATCACAAAAACTTAAACTCGAAGGATTGACTTTAGTTCCCACTATGGTCTATTTGAATGAAGGTTTATGCAAGTTGGAAATCGCTCTGTGCAAGGGGAAAAAACTCTACGATAAGCGTGAAAGCGAAAAAGAAAAAGATGCTTCTAAAAGATTGGAAAAAATGGTACAATATTAGTATGGGGCTGTTAATGGATTCGACGGGGTAGTTCAAGTTTAATAAGCATGCCATCGGCAGATGTAAAAATGCAGGTTAAATATAACCGGAAACCAAAATTACGCTTTCGCAGCTTAAGAAGAAGCCGCGGGTTCATCTAGGTTTGCCTATAGGCCTTAATGAACTTCAGAATATAGGATAGTTTGTTCGTCTGCCATCTTAAGATAAGCAAGCAAATTTAATAAGATTAGGTATCTGGTAGTTTGTTGACTAGCAGCCAGGTACTGAAATCTACTAGTTGACTAAGCATGTAGAAGGTTAAATGATTGACTATTTTGGACAGGGGTTCAAATCCCCTCAGCTCCACCATATAAGAATCATAGGATTGATACAATTTGTCAGTCCTTTTTTTTGCGCTAAATAGAGCGTTTTTGGACTTTTCATTAATAATTCATAAGTAAAAAGATATCAAAAAAAAGCTGTAAATATAGGTAATTAAATAAGTTCTTACACGATTACACCTGAATTTACACGATTTGCCTGCGATTTTACACGATTACTGGAAAATTCTACACGAATTTAATGAAATACTAGATTAATTCAAGATTTTAATCATGGATTGTCTCGCTTTTTCATAGCAGAGAAATTATAAATGAATATTTGATTAGTATTAATTAATGAATAGTTATGTGATACAATATCTACAATGAATGTAAAAATCGAGAAAACAGTATCAGATGAAATATATCAAGCAGGTTTTTCATTGTATCAATGTTTTTTGTGTTATATATTACAAAACATTTTTAGGAGGGGAAAAATGAAGAAGTATATTACTCTATTTTTAGTATTTACAACTGTAATTATGATTATATGCAATGCGCAATCAGTTAGTGCATTAGAAGTGGAAGGTACCACTCTGGAAGAATTGGGAACCTACACAATTACAGAGCCCGTGATGACTAGAGTTAAGGT
>JAKPZU010000217.1 GCA_029559915.1 Bacillota bacterium | reverse complement strand
GTTTATGCTATCCATACCATTCCCTTGATGGGCAACGATTGACTTTGAAACAGAATCAACATACAGCACATAGTAATCCAAAAAATTCTTATTATCGACCGTCAAAGAATCAAAGCTGTAAGTTTTGCCATCATTACTATTTAGTTCTTTATGGTCGAATACGGAAGACAAAGTATCATTGTTTGTCTTTTTGAAAAACAAATGAACACTTCCGTCCTTTTTCGGATTTTGGATTTCGATAGAAACATTAATTCTTTGAATGGTATCTGAAGCACAAATAACCTCCGAATTTATGGTAGGTGATTGTCCCACACCGCCACAAGCATTTACATTCCAATATCCATCAAGGAAGCTATATTGTGACGGGAACACCACATCATTTAATCTAAACTTTTCCAAGTAGATGCCATAGACTTTGCGTCTACAGAATATACTACAGAACAACCCTTAGGCTTATATCCAAATACATTGGCTCTATTAAAACGTCCTTTTTCTGGTGCTTGAGATACTTCATCTACTACATCAGGCTCACCAAAAACATTCTGAACAAAACTCAAAAAACAAGACAACAATATTAAAAGTTGCCAAATTCGTTTATACATTCTTCTATTTGTTAATTTCTAAACAGGAACAAAAACAGCACTTTCAAAAAGAGCTAAATATTCCATCAAAAATTTTTGCAAAATTAGGAACATTTGTGAATAAAAGAAATATTTTTTCACTAGTGTCTCTTAATTAAAGTTAAATTAATTTTCAAAATACTCATTTTTCAACGAAATAATATTCAAAAAGCATGTCCGGGCTTTGATTTTTTTACCTTCGCGTCTGAATCAAATTCAGGACAGATATGAATATTGGCACGTACATTTTCGCTCAAATTACTTCGTTCCTACCACAACGCCAATTCAGGCGAATAGTCAGCAAATACAACGACAGAACCCAAGGTTGGTCGCTTTCTCATTGGGGACATTTGTTGGTACTCATGTTCGGTCAACTGATGGATTGCTGCAGCTTGAGAGAACTCACTGATATAACTTCTGCTCATAATAAAAATCACCATTTCTAGGATTCGGGAATACGGCTGTTACCAGACAGATGTTGTCAAGGGCAAACTCCGTCAGAGATTATAGAATCTTCGAAGAGTACGCCTTCTTCATGGTGGGGATCGCCCAGCAGTTACGCATCACTAAGGAGTTCGAACTGCATGGAAGATTCTACGCCGTTGATTCCACGACCATCGATCTCTGCATGTCTGTTTTCAATTGGGCAAAGTTTCGCAGCACTAAGTCTGGCGTCAAAATACATACGCAGATTGACATCGTGACGGAGATACCCGTATTCTACAGAATCACCAACGCAATCGTACACGATATCAATGCAATGGATTGGCTCAGATACGAGCCAAATGCCTGTTATGTATTTGACAGAGGCTACTTTGACCTCTCCAGACTTTACATCATTCATATATCTATGGCCTTCTTCATCATTCGAGAAAAGTTTAGCCCAAAATACGAAATTGTTGATGGAGAGGATATTCTTGATGGTGCAGACGGAGTCTTTTTCGACCAAACAATCAGGTTCACAAGCAAAAGGAACAAAGAAAATTATCCTGGTGTTATCAGACGCATAGTTTTCTATGCCCAAGACTTGCATCGCACCTTCACGTACTACACAAACAACTTCGACCTGCCAGCCAAGCATATAGCCTTGCTTTATCGCTATAGGTGGCAGGTCGAACTTTTTTTCAAATGGATCAAACAGCATCTGCGTGTCAAATCCTTTTGGGGTGAATCCGAGAATGCTGTTCGCATCCAAATTCATGTTGCCATCATCACCTATTGCCTCATTGGAATCATCGAAAAGAAGCTCCAACTAAACCGACCCATCATACAAGTGATGCGTATCCTTGGAAGTGGACTGCTTCTCAAAGAGAACATGCTGGATCTGTTTTTCCATCCTGCTCTAGAGAAAGAAAAAAAGGCTGACCAGCAATTGAATATCGACTTTGATTACGATTAACTATTTTTAAGAGACACTAGTGCGAACATTTATTTTTTTGCAAAACAGGGAAGCCAACTTTGGAAATAAAAAAACAGCCAACTTTGGAAATAAAAATCAGCCAAATTAGGAAATACGATATTTTATTCTCATTTTTGTAGCGGAACATCAAACAACAACAGATGGCAAAAAGATACAAAACCTAACTAATAATATTGAATTAATAAAGTATAACCATCTAATTATCAACAGTATTATCATTTTAAGAAAAAAAAGATGAAAAGGAAAAGTCCTTGGACAGTTTTGACCATTAATTAACACGAATTGTTTTATTTCAAGTCAACTAATTTCAGGAAACGACAGTGCGTCATTTGCGGAGTAAGAGACCTTCATAGAGGCAAATCTTTTTTGCTTATTTTTGCCATCTGAAGGGTAAAATCAGGGCTCGCACGGCCAGGACAAACTAATTTATCAGAAACGTCAATTCATT
>JAKPZU010000207.1 GCA_029559915.1 Bacillota bacterium | reverse complement strand
GATGACAGTCGTAGCTTCGATATCGCCGTGGTGAGATGATATAGCGTCAATTACTGCTTCATGTTCGTGATACTTTTTGGCTAATTGAATTCCAATATCAACATGTGAGCCTTCGATTTCATGGTCGACTGATTTACCGATATCGTGCAACAAGCCAGCACGTTTGGCGATAATTTCATTTTCGCCCAATTCTACAGCCATCTTGCCAGCCAAGAAGGCGGTTTCAATGGAATGTTTAAGAGCATTTTGACCATAAGATGTTCTAAAGTGCATTCTGCCGATAAGTTTTGTGAGGTCAGGATGAACCCTACCGATACCGGTTTCAAATACAGCCTCATCGCCCTTATCGCGGATAAATTGGTCAACTTCAACTCTAGTCTTATCAACGATTTCTTCAATTCTCGCTGGGTGGATTCTACCATCGGAAATCAAGGTTTCCAGTGAGCGTTTTGCGATTTCACGTCTTATTGGATCAAATCCACTAAGAACGACTGCTTCCGGTGTATCGTCGATGATTAAATCGACTCCGGTCATTGCTTCAAGGGTTCTGATGTTTCTACCTTCTCTACCGATGATTCGACCCTTCATTTCATCATTTGGTAAGGCTACAACGCTGACAGTTGTTTCAGCTGTAACGTCTTGTGCTAATTTTTGGATTGCTCCCGTGATGATTTCTCTTGCTTTTTTCTGAGCTTCGTTTTTTGCTTTTTCTTCTTCATCGCGGATAAAACGATCGATGTCTTCAATCATTTCTTCTTTTACGCGAGCCATGATAATTTCGCGAGCCTGTTCTACTGAGTAGTTGGCAATTTCAAATAACTTTTCATTTTGTTGCTTGACTAAGTTTTCCAATTCAAGGTTCTTTTCATCAACAGCGGCTTTTCTTTGATCTAAAACTTCTTCTTTACGATCTAAATTCAGTTCACGTTTGTCCAAATTAGAAGAACGTCTTTCTAACAATTCTTCTCTTTGATGAAGTTTATTTTCTAGAACGGCTACATTAGCCTTCTTTTCCTTTAAAACTTTATCATTCTCTAAATTTAAATTATAAATCTCTTGTTTTGCTTCTAACAGTTTTTCTTTTTTAATTCTTTCCGCTTGTGATAATGCTTTGTCAATTATACTCTGCGACTTATTTTTTGCAGTCTGGAAGCCTTTTTCCACCACTACAACTCTAATCATAAATCCAAGTAAGCTACCAACAATTAAACCTAATAAACTGGAAATAATAATAATCCACACGTCTGGCATTATTTTATCTCCTTTACAATATTAAATTTTATATATAGACAAGTGATTTTATACCTATAAATAATTTTTGTTCAATTTATATTATATATTAATTACTAGTTCTAGTCAAAAGATATTTCTTATTTAGACCAAATAAATTTAACTAGACAAAAAAAAGAGAAAACTCGAAGTTTTCTCAGATTTTTTGCATATTCGACTTGACCGTTTGATAAATTTCTTCATATACTTCAGGATTTTCTTCCAGATATTTTTTGACGTTTTCTCGGCCTTGACCAACTTTAGCATCTTTATAGGCATACCAAGCACCGCTCTTTTTCAAGATATCCATTTCGCTGGCAATATCGACGATTTCCCCAGTTTTGGAAATTCCCTTGCCAAACACGATGTCAACTTCACAGGTTTTGAAAGGTGCAGCGACTTTGTTTTTAACAACTTTTACCTTAGCTTTGTTGCCGGTGATATCGTTGCCTTCTTTTATCTGTTCACCTTTACGGATTTCAAGACGTATCGTGGCATAGAATTTCAAGGCTCTACCGCCAGGAGTAGTTTCCGGATTGCCGAACATGATGCCGACTTTTTCTCTAATTTGGTTGATGAAAATCGCAATACACTTGCTCTTCGATAAAGCACCTGACAGTTTTCTCATTGCCTGACTCATCAATCTCGCTTGTAAACCCACGTGCGAATCGCCCATTTCACCCCTGATTTCCGCTTCTGGAACAAGGGCTGCGACCGAGTCGATTACCACCATGTCGATAGCACCGCTTCTGATTAAGGCTTCTGCTATTTCCAAAGCTTGTTCACCGGTATCAGGTTGGGACAGAATCAGTTGATCAATATCGACTCCCAAGTTTTTTGCGTAAACTGCATCGAGCGAATGTTCGGCGTCGATGAAAGCTGCATAGCCTCCAGCTTTTTGCGTTTCCGCAATTGCATGTAGCGCAAATGTGGTCTTACCGCTAGACTCAGGGCCATAGATTTCAATGATTCTGCCTTTAGGATAACCGAATACGCCCATGGCTTGATCGAGCGAAATTGAACCGGAAGATATCGTCTCAATATCCATAGCTCGATTTTCGCCCAAAATCATGATTGAACCTTTGCCATAATCTTTTTCGATTTGTTTTATTGCAAGTTCCAAATTCTTTTCTCTTGTTTTGTCATCCATAAATTTATCCTATCTTTCTTAAGTCTAGTTAAATAATACCAACATTATTAAGTATTTCTTTAAATTTCTTTTAAAATCAAATGTTTGCTCTTGAGGAAATAATCTACGGCCGAATAAATTGTCAAAAGCACAAAGATAATCGTCATTACCATGCCGATTATTGAGATTACATTACCACCAAAAGGCATAATGAAAAAGTAATAGGAGATTGTGAGCATCGTAAAGGCTGTTTTTAATTTACCGCTCCATTTAGCTGCTACAATCGTACCTTCATTCATTGCTACCAATCTGATTGAAGTGACAATCAAGTCTCTGGTAACGACCACCAAAACCACCCAAAAAGGCATCCACATGTAAATTCCATCCAAATTGGTATAGTAGTAATTTGAGAGTAACATCAGTGTCGTTGTCACTAACAGCTTATCGGCTAATGGGTCGATAAATTTACCGAAAGTCGTAACGATATTTCTTTTTCTGGCGATATTGCCATCAAAGTAATCGGTGATTGATGCAACAATAAACAGCACTCCCATGATATAGAGGCTTAAATTCGCCATTGCCTGATCAATGGTTTCACTTAGAAAATAGATTATCACGATAAATGGGATAATGAAGATTCTCACCATCGTTAATTTATTTGGTAGATTCATTTTTTACTCCTCTTCTTTTAAGTTAACGTTATGATAAACTTCTTGAACATCATCAATATCGTTAGTCATGGCCAAGAAATGGCGGAACTTTCTCATCGCTTCTTCATCGATGTCTATCGTTGAAGACGGTAACCAAACAACTGAGTCATTATAAAATTCCAATTCCTTGCCAACACTTTTTAAGCTTTCGAGAATATGGTCCAAATCGCTTGGTGCGCCAATGACCACTAAGACGTCGTCATCGACTTGCAAGTCTTCTACTTCACATTCATTATCCATCAAGGCTGTCAAGGCTTCATCTTCCGTAAGCCCGGAAAAACTTACATAGGCACAATACTTGTATTGATAGGAAACTGAGTTTTGTACTCCCAAATTACCGCCGGTCTTAGTGAAACATGCTCTCACTTCACCGAAGGTACGGTAGATCGGAAGAGCACACG
>JAKPZU010000182.1 GCA_029559915.1 Bacillota bacterium | reverse complement strand
TCGTGGTAAAAAAAATATTATTGGTATTGCTGGGAATAAAGACAATACACCTGACTTGTATATGAAAGCTTGTGACTATTTTTTTTACCACGAAACCCTTACGAGAAGAATTACTCGTAAGGGTTTCGTGGTAAAAAAAATAGTCACAAGCTTTCATATACAAGTCAGGTGTATTGTCTTTATTCCCAGCAATACCAATAATATTTTTTCCCATTTCTCGCAGCTTTGAAAAAAGTGGCAAATAATCCCTGTCTTTAGCAACAACAGCGAACATATCAATAGTATCATTAGAAAATGCTGACGACATGGCTTCGACTACTAATCGAATATCAGAGCTGTTTTTAAAATAGTTTTGATATGGAATGTCTTCATGCTGAATTTGATTATGTTGTAACATTTTTCGGAGTTCAGCCTTCGATTCGAGAGATAAGGGAAGTTTATAAATGTCCCCAAATGACCGCCTGATTATAATTCTGCCTAACTTTGTCAATCTCTCAATCTCTGGCGACAATTCAATCGGTAGTCCTAGGCCAAGGCAAAAACCTACAAAGCTGTCAAGGTCGACAAACAATGCAATGTGTTCTATGTGATCTTTAGTCTTCATGATTGCTCCTTTTGTGTTGTTATTTGTTTTATTGTGCTAATATTAACTTTTTATCATCCATCTACCATCCCCTTTAATTCCAATCCCACCTTGAAAAATGGCAACTTCTTCGGTTTCACCTGAACAGTATTTCCTGTTCTTGGATTCCTGCCCTTATAAGCACCATATTCCCTCACGGAAAAACTTCCAAATCCTCTGATCTCTATCCTGCCGACATTCTTAAGTTCATTTGTAAAACCATCAATCATTAAATTAACTATGTCTGTCGCCTGTTTTTCCGTCAGGTTATTCTTCTTCGCCAGTGCTTCAATTAAATCTGATTTATTCATGCCAGACTCCTTGCCAACCGCTATTTATTCTTACAAATATCATATAACAAATTGCACTTCTGCTCGCAAACCTGCTTCAAACCAACTGTTTCCGGACAATCCCATTTGCATAATAATTTCTCAGCTTCGCATTTTACACTGGTGCATGAAGCACACAGCATCAAGGTCGCGCTCAACAGGACGATACCGATAATTTTAAAAACTCTGCCATTCATTTTGTTTTAGCCACCTCCGTAAAATCAGGGATAGAAGTCACTGCGATATATATTAATAACAAAGAGTTATTTATAACCCTTTATTGTCAAATACTTTCAGGAAAGGAGAGAACTTGTAAAATCGGCCAAAAGAATAAGCCAAAGCACCCGCAAAATCAACCCATTTTAACCCATCATTTTCAGAAAGGAGAAACATCCATGATCAACCAATGCATCGTGACCGGGAA
>JAKPZU010000178.1 GCA_029559915.1 Bacillota bacterium | reverse complement strand
CGCCGCATTAAACATTATTAGAAAAGGTAACCCCGAAGCCAAACGGATAGGGACTAGAGGTTGGAACACGCCTAAGCGCACTTACCTGTTCAGTGAGTGATCGTTTTAAAAGTATAATTCGTTAGAATTATTTTTGTTCTTTGAATGGAATAATTAAAGTATTTGCTTAAATAAATCGAAAAATACTAGCTTGTTCAGCTGCTAAAATCAAAACAAGCATTTTTATTAAAATATTCCTTACAAAATGACTTATTTAGTTTTTTTAGGGTTGAAGTAAGGGCTTACATCGTTTATAATATTTATGATGTCTTATATTCGGAGGTAGAGTTTTGACTGATATTGATTACAAGAATTTGGGCTTTAAAGCAAGAGACACACACGCTAATTACATCTCATATTTTAAGGATGGAAAATGGGATGAAGGAACATTGCAAAAAGAAGATACAATTACGATTTCTGCTTTTTCTACCGCTCTGCACTATGGCCAACAAGCCTTTGAGGGATTGAAGGCTTACAGAAGAAAAGATGGGAAGATTCAGATTTTTCGAATGGATGAAAATGCGAAAAGACTGCAAACATCCTGCAGAAGAATATTGATGCCGGAAGTTCCAACAGAAAAGTTTTTCGACGCAGTAAAAAGAGTCGTAGAAGCTAACAAGGATTTAGTTCCACCATATGGTTATGGAGCTTCTTTATATTTAAGGCCGTATATCATTGGTGTTGGCAAAAATCTTGGTGTTAGACCAGCGCCGGAATATATTTTTGGAGTTTTGGCTTCTCCAGTAGGAGATTACTTCCGCACTGGGCTGAGCCCTGTTAAATTTGAAGTTACTGACAAAGACCGAGCTGCCCCAAACGGCACTGGCCAAGTAAAAGTAGGTGGAAATTATGCAGCAAGTTTAATGAGTCATGAACACGCTCAAGAAAGAGGATACGCTGATTGTATTTATTTGGATCCTCTAACTCATACCAAGATAGATGAAGTAGGCGCAGCCAACTTCTTTGGCATAACAAAAGACAACGTTTTTGTTACTCCGAATTCAAGCAGTATCCTGCCAAGCATCACCAAAAAAAGTTTACTTTACATTGCAGAGCATTATCTTCATTTGAAAACGGAAGTAAGAGATGTCTATATCGATAATTTAGATGAATTGAAAGAAGCTGGTGCCTGTGGCACCGCAGCAGCAATAACACCAATCGGAAGAATTGACTATAACGGAGTAAAACATGTTTTCTTTAGTGAAACAGAAGTAGGCCCTGTTACCAGAAAACTTTATGACACTCTAATTGGCATTTATTTCGGTGATATTGAAGCTCCTGAAGGCTGGATTACAGTAATTGAGTAGAAGGCGAGTTTTTTACTCGCTTTTTGTTTTTTGATATTTTTTTAGTTAGAAATAAAACTAGTTTAAAGACTGCAAAAAAGAAAATTTACCCTTGTTTTAAAAGCGCTTTCATTGTATAATCAATGGTGTTGGTGAACACACACCCTAAAGTGATTGATTAAGCGCTTGATTGGAAAATATCATATGAGCATTTTCCATGCTTTTTTTTACGAACGATGACAATCGATTATTAAAAACAATCGAAAAAAATAATAAAGTGAGGCGAATGAATTGTTTACAAATGAGTACTTAAATAATCTGTTTGAGATTACAAAACAAAGAAATAGTTCTCAACCAGAATATCTTCAAGCCGTTGAAGAGTTTTTTGAAGCGATGAGTTTCATCGTAGAACAAGATCCAAATATCCAAAAAATGGGTATTATGGAAAGAATCATCGAACCAGAACGCATTGTTAAGTTCCGCGTGACCTGGGTTGACGATGATGGCAAAGTAAATGTTAACCGTGGTTACAGAGTTCAATTCAACTCTGCCATTGGGCCTTACAAAGGTGGAATCAGATTTCATCCATCTGTAAATGAATCAATATTGAAGTTCTTGGGCTTTGAACAAACATTCAAAAATGCATTGACCGGACTACCTATGGGTGGAGCCAAGGGCGGTTCCGACTTTAACCCTCGTGGTCGTTCTGACGGAGAAATCATGCGTTTCTGTCAAAATTTCATGTTGGAAATGTATCGTCATATCGGTGCTGATACCGACGTTCCAGCTGGAGATATTGGTGTAGGATACCGTGAAATTGGTTATATGTATGGAATGTATAGAAAAATCAGAAATGAAAACACTGGCGTTTTGACAGGAAAAGGCATTTCCTACGGTGGTTCTTTAGGCCGCGCAGAAGCAACTGGGCATGGCGTGCTATACTTTGTCAGAGAAATGCTAAGCGTTTATCGCAACGAAACGATTGAAGGTAAAAGAGTAATCATCTCCGGTTCAGGAAAAGTTGGAATGCATGCGGCATTAAAAGCTAGGGAAATGGGTGCTAAAGTCATCGCTCTATCAGACATAAATGGCGTTGTTTACGACAAAACCGGCCTTGATTTGGATATCATAAAAATGTTGACGGAAAAGAATCCTGAATTCTCCACTGAATATCTCCAATATCGTCCATCAGCAACATACGATTCCAATCCAACCAATATTTGGAACATACCTTGTGATATCGCTCTACCATGCGCAACTCAAAATGAGTTGCCGCTTGAAGGAGCTCAAGCTTTAGTTGAAAACGGTTGTTTCTTAGTTTGCGAAGGCGCAAACATGCCAACCACAATTGAAGCGACCAAATATTTGCAACACGCAGATATTCTTTTCGCACCTGGAAAAGCAGCTAATGCTGGCGGGGTAGCGGTAAGTGGTTTGGAAATGACCCAAAATGCTATGCACTATCCATGGACCTATGAAGAAGTTGACCAAAAACTTCAAGAAATCATGCGAGAAATTTTCAAAAAATCATATTCAGAAGCAAGAAAATATACTGATCACCGCAATTTGGTTGTTGGGGCAAACATTGCCGGATTTTTGAGGGTCTATCACGCAATGTTAGAACAAGGTATTGTTTAATGAGTGCAGTTGTTACACCGAAGATATTACTGCCTATTGACTCCATCAATAAAGAAAAATGGGCAGTCATTGCCTGTGATCAATTCACTTCCGAACCAGAATACTGGGATAAACTCAAAATGTATGTTGACAATGTACCGTCAACATACCATTTGATTTTACCCGAAGCCTATCTTGATGGTGAAATCAAACATAAAATTACCAAAATTAACTATAATATGGATCTATACCTAAAAAATAACATGTTTGAAGAGCACGAAGGTTTTGTTTTGGTTGAACGTCAAACTCCATATGTTGAAAGAAGATTAGGATTGGTAATTGCCATCGATTTGGAAATGTATGAATATGAGCCTGGGAAAAAAGGAAAGATAGCAGCTACAGAAAAGACGGTTCCGGAACGGATTCCACCCCGTGTTCAAATTCGAGAAAAAGCCCCGATTGAACTGCCTCACGTTTTGGTTTTATTAGATGATCAAGGGCAGGATATTATTGGAAACCTATATAAAAACAAAAAAAAATATAAGAAGTTGTATGATTTTAAACTCAATATGAATGGTGGGTATATCAAGGGGTATGAAATTAAGAACACTCAATCCATCATCGATCAAATTGATGCTTTGCCAAACGATTTGAATCTGATTGTCGGTGATGGCAATCATTCGCTGGCATCTGCCAAGGTTTGTTGGGAAAACATCAAGAAAAATTTGAAACCGGAAGAAAGGATTAACCATCCCGCAAGATATGCTTTGGTCGAATTGATTAGTTTATATGACGAAGGATTGACTTTTGAACCTATACACCGAGTTTTGTTCAACACTGACTTAAGTTTGATCCGAATTTTGGAGAATCGACTTTCGGGAGAAGGCGAACTGGAAGTTTACTTTGACGGCGAAGTCTTGAAGTTGAGCGTTCCAGCTAATCCATTCATTGCCATCAAGCAAATTCAAGAAGTACTTGATGAATATTTGGAAAAGAATAAATTCGCAGAAATTGATTTTGTTCATGGTATCGATTCCCTGAAAAAGATAGTCAAGGCCAATCATGATGCAATAGGCATAACCATGCCAGCCTTGGATAGAGAAAAACTCTTGCCTTATATCAGGGAAAACGGAGTTCTGCCACGAAAATCTTTCTCTTTGGGCGAAGCAGAAGAAAAACGTTATTATCTTGAGGGTAAAAAAATATTATATTAGAGGTGAAAAATATGAAAAGAGTATGGAATTTTTCCGCAGGACCAGCTGTTTTACCAGTTGAAGTTTTGCAAAAAGCTGCAGATGAAATGCTTAATTATGAAAATAGCGGCATGTCAGTCATGGAAATGTCACATCGCTCCAAAGTCTTTGAAAAGATTATCAAAGACGCTGAAAAGGACTTAAGAAAATTAATGAATATCCCAGAAAACTATAAAGTTTTATTTTTACAAGGCGGAGGGCATTTACAATTTTCCATGGTCCCAATCAACTTGATGAAAAATAAAGTAGCCGACTACATTATAACTGGAGAATGGGCAGTTAAGGCTTACAAAGAAGCAAAAAAATATCTAAAAGCAAATATATTGGCTTCCTCTGAAGACAAGAATTTTACCTATATTCCAAAATTAGACAATCTTGCGATTGATCCGGATTCGGATTATGTTTATATTTGTCAAAACAACACGATTTACGGAACAAGATTTACCGAACTGCCGAATACATTAGGCAAAGACTTAGTTTCTGACATGTCCTCAAACATTCTTTCTGAGCCGGTTGATGTATCCAAATTCGCGCTTATTTTTGCTGGCGCACAAAAGAATATTGGACCAGCAGGAACAACTATCGTTATCATTCGTGAAGATTTGTTGAGAGATGATCTTCCTGATTTTTGTCCGACAATGTTAGGTTACAAGATTCATGCCGACAAAGAATCAATGTATAATACCCCACCTACATACGGCATTTACATTTGCGGACTGGTTTTCAAACATCTACTTGAGAACGGCGGAGTAGAAGCAATGTATGAGAAGAATCTGGCTAAAGCCAAGATTCTTTATGACTACCTTGATAATTCCAAACTCTTTAAGGGCACAGTTGTGAAAAAAGACCGTTCTTTAATGAATGTGACGTTTGTGACTGATAGTGAAGACATCAACAATCGTTTTGTCAAAGAAGCGACTGAAGCTGGTTTTGTCAATTTAAAAGGCCATCGTTCAGTTGGCGGCATGAGAGCTTCAATCTATAATGCAATGCCAATAGAAGGTGTGAAAGCTTTGGTTGAATTTATGGCGGAATTCGAAAGGAAGATTCTTGCATGAAAGTCGGATATTTGAATAAGATTTCACCACTTGGTTTAACCCTTTTTACCAACAAATATAGTGTAACAGACGATTTCTTGAATGCAGATTTATTATTGGTCAGAAGCGCCAATATGCATGAACATCCAATCAATGACAATCTTTTGGCCATAGCGAGAGCCGGTGCCGGAGTCAACAATATTCCTCTGGACAAAATGGCGGAAAAGGGTATTGTTGTCTTCAATACACCTGGAGCTAATGCCAATGGCGTAAAAGAATTGGTAATCGCTGGCATGTTGATGGCTGCCCGCGATTTAATTGGCGGAATTGATTGGGTTAGAAACAACAAAAATGATCAAGATATTTTAAAAACCATCGAAAAAGCCAAAGCCGCTTTTGGCGGAACGGAAATCATGGGAAAAACCATCTTGGTTGTTGGTCTTGGCGCAATTGGCGGAAAAGTAGCCAATGCCTGCAGCGATTTAGGAATGAAAGTCATTGGTTTTGATCCATACATCAGTGAAGAAGCTAAGTCTCTGCTCAACGATGGAATAGAAATCAACAACAATCTTTCCGAATCATACCCGATTGCTGATTATATCAGCTTGCACTTACCTTTGCTGGATTCGACCAAACACATGATTAATGCCCAAGCATTCCAACAAATGAAAAAGGGCACCGTTCTTCTCAATTTCAGCCGCGACTTACTAGTCAAGGATGAAGATTTGAAGGATGCGCTCGATCAACAAATCGTAAAAAAATACGTGACTGATTTTCCTGATCACTTTGTCGCTAATCTTGACAATATCATCGCCTTTCCTCATCTGGGGGCTTCAACCGAAGAGTCGGAAGACAATTGTGCGATTATGGCATGCAAGCAATTGATGGCCTATGTTGAAAAAGGCGAAATCATCAATTCTGTCAATTATCCTAATATCAAATTGGAGAATATCACCACAAAATCAAGATTGATAATCTTGGCTCAAAATGATCCGTCTTTAGCTCGAGAAATCGAAAAAATCATGATGGATCTGGAAGAATTCATTAAAGGAAAAGTATCCAAGGTTAAAGGCAATTACGGCTATTTTGCTTATGATATCGACATAGTCATCAATCCTGATACAATTGAGAAACTCAATGCTTTAACTGGCGTAACAAAAGTCAGGGTAATCTAAAAACAATATTAAACGCTGCCTTAGTAATGGACAGCGTTTATTTTTTAACGTGTATTTCTTTCATAAAACATAAAAACTTCGCATTTCAAGTCAAAAATGCTTGATTTTTTAGAGCATAAATTATAGAATAGAGTAGTATCGAATGGAGGAATATTTATGAGAGTTCAATTTACTTTGAAATGTACTGAATGCAATTCAGAAAACTACCAATTGACTAAAAACAAAAAGACACATCCGGATAAGATGGAAGTAAAAAAATACTGCCCAACGTGTCAAAAACAAACTATACACAAAGAGAAAAAATAGTCGGTTGATTTGGTATCCTGTCGGATACTTTTTCTTTATCTAATAAACTTTTTTTGAGGTGTCTATGAGAAAGTATAACTTGGGAATTGATATCGGAGGTACGTCGATTAAAATCGGCTTATTTAGTCTTGATAATTTTCT
>JAKPZU010000172.1 GCA_029559915.1 Bacillota bacterium | reverse complement strand
TCTCAAATATTTCAGCAAACATTGGCAAGTGTTCAATGGATGCCTGACGATCACCCCTTTCTATTTTACTAAGAGTAGATGTATCAATATCGAGATTGGCGGCAACCTTACGCAAAGGCAGTCCTTTTTTCTTCCTCTCGGTTTGTATGAAAATTCCAAAATCCATTTTTTGACAATTTTGTTTGGACAGATGCGTCTAAATTATTCTTTTTTTTCTAAATTCAACAAGTTTTTGTATCTCTGTTTTTAACAAATAGTCATCATCAACTTTCGGGAAAATATCTATGCAACAGACAAATGAAATAATTGAACTCAGTTTTCGAGGCGAAGGTATCAGACCTGATAACCTTAAAGCATCGGAAGTTGCAGACTTAATTGCTTCATACGAAGATGCATTATTGAATATAATAGGAAGAGACCATCCTGAAATAAATCTGGATGAGGTATTTATTAGTTTGATCCAGATAGATGAAAATAGTGTTCACTTAAAATTTAAACCAAAGGTTGTCGGAACGATTATTGCCGCAGCAATTGCTATTAATACTGCATTAAACACCAATCAATACGCAACTCTTCCTTTCAAGTCAGTGGAATCACTTAATAAGATTTGGTCATTTACTAAACGAAGAAATTGTACGGGAGAAATTTCTGGTGGCGAAGAAATACCTGTAGCACAAATTACGCCAGAAACAGAAATAAAAATTTCGGATGAATTTTTTTATCAGGGAGACACAACAATCTATGGAAAAGTAGAAAGGGTTGGCGGAGCAGTTCCACGTGTTAGGGTTAAACTTGATGATGACCAGATAATATATACGGAAGTTAAAGAATCAGAGGCAAAAAGATTAGCCAAAGATTTGTATGAAGTGGTTTGTTTAAAGGGCACTGCGAAATGGCGTAAAGAAAACCTGAAGATAGAAGATTTTAAACTTGAGCAGGTAGTAGATTTTCATGATACACCAATTAGTGAAGCAATAAAAGAATTAAAAGGTGTTATTGGTCACAAATGGGACGAAATACGTGATACTGTAGAATACCTGAACAGAATTAGATACCATGAAGAAATATGAGTATTGTAAGTATTGATACGAATATTCTGATTTGGGGCATCAAGAATGTTGCATCAAAGGGACAAGAACATATGATTCCACGTGCAATTGATTTCTTTAACTGGTTGGATGAAAATAAACATATAGTAATTATACCTGTACCAATAATATCTGAACTTCTTGTACCCATTGGGAATGATGGGTTTGAAGATTTTTTAAAAGTGCTCCATTCAAAATTTCGAATTATACCATTTGACGAAATTGCTGCGGTTAAGTGTGCTGAAATATGGCAAGCGAAAAAAGACGATCAAGAGTTAAAGCAATACAGAGAAACAAATAGCATTGCCAGAGAAACTATGAAATTTGATTTTCAAATTGCTGCTATATCTATTGTAAAAGGGGCAGAGTGTTTATATAGTCATGATCCACATATGCAACGATTTGTTGGAGACATAATTACTGTCAGAGAAATGCCAATGCTCCCCAAGCAGACTAAACTTTTTACATAATCCCCAAAGCCACAAATGGTTTATAAGTTAAATAAGCATATTAAGGCACTTATCTTCAGTGGTTTGTGAAAAAGATCATAAAAGGAAATTCAGGTAGCATTGTTGGGTATTAATTCTTTGTCTTCATACCGGGAAACAGCCATTGAACAACTGCAAAGAAGTTGTGAATATCTTATTTCTAATCGTGGTTATGAGGAATGGAAAACAAAATAACAAGTGATAAAGAATAATATCCAGAATTGCCCTTTTTGCAGTCCGGGATCGGATAGGGAGATTGTTGCTGAAACAGCCATCGTTTATTCAGTATATGACAAATATCCGGTAAGTAAGGGACATGTTCTCATTATTCCCAAACGTCATTGTGACGACTATTTTGAACTGACCACTGAGGAACAATCTGCATGTTGGAAGATGGTAAATGGATTAAAGGTAATCCTTACCCAGAAATATCATCCTGATGGTTATAACATCGGTATAAATGTCAACCAAGCGGCAGGTCAAACTATCCCACATGTGCATATCCATTTGATCCCAAGATATAAAGGTGACGTGAAAGAACCGGAAGGCGGGGTACGAGGGGTGATCCCAGAATTGAGGATGTACAGACCCAAGAAATTGAATAAACCATTGAAAATTGATTACATAAGTGACCTACTGGAAAACATTTCCGATAATAGGTTTGAAGAAATAAAGAAAGAGGTTCATGGAAAAGAATCTTTATTAATCTATGCTGCAGAAACAGGGGGTGTATTTGATAAAACCCATAATGACATGGTCATGGATGCGATCAGGGACAATAAATCGCCATCACGACCAGAAACAATCAACAGGTTGATGCTTCAATTGATCAGCAGCGCATTTAGTTATAACCGGGTCAGGAATCAATTGAAAAGGATCAATAAGTCGAAATTCCATCATGATTATTATCCGATATTGGATGATCATAAAATATTGCTGGGTTATTTGTTAAACGATGAAAGATTTGAGGATGAGGATTACTGGCATCCGGTTAGGTTCAAGGCTTTGATTGAAGAGATTAAGAATAAAAGGAAATATGAAGAAGTACATGAATTAACGGATTTCTGGCTTAAATACATTCTGGATATTCTAAGCACTGCTCCAACAAAACTTATTGAAATCACAAACCAGAATGTTAATGAATTCTACAGGAAGGTCGATGATATATGTAACCAAGGATTCAATGATGATATATTTTTGAAGTCAGAAGTTCTGTGGAGAATGGCAACAGACTTTAGCATTGGCATAAGGAACGTTGGATCAAATCTCATGTGTGATTTTTTGAAAGAAAGTGGTTTCACGGATTATGCAAAAATGGACGTGCATTTGATACGAAGCATGTCTGAAGTTTTGCAGGTTAATGAAGATGATAAGTTGCCAGATTTTGAATCTTTTGCAACCACCCAATGGGTGGCAAATAAAATGAAAATTACCCCATACAGGTTGGATAAGATACTTTATGTGTATGGTGTGTATAGAAAAGCATTTCAGTAATTTACGTTCATCAACAATGAAGAAAATTGTACTGATTTCATGTGTATCAAAAAAAGGCAAAAGCAAAGCGAAAGCAAAAGACCTCTATCAAAGTGCTCTTTTTAAACTTAGCCTTTCATATGCACAGTCGTTGAATCCAGATAAGATATTTATTCTTTCTGCTCTGCATTATTTGCTTGATCCTGAAACAGAGATCGAACCATATGATGTTACTTTAAGTAATGTGCCAAAGAATAAAAGAAAACCGGGTTTAAAAGTTTTGACCTCGTCAGAAAAGATCGATTGGGGTAAAAAAGTTATCCAGCAGTTGTCTAAAAAATCTGATCTTAAAAACGACAGGTATATAATTTTGGCTGGACAACAATATTTAAAACCAATAATAAAGCACATAAAGCATATCGAGCAACCTTTAGCAGGACTCCGGCAAGGAGAAAGGCTGGCATTCTTAAAAAAGCATAGTAACAATGAATAAACTATGGAATGAAATA
>JAKPZU010000152.1 GCA_029559915.1 Bacillota bacterium | reverse complement strand
TGTTTCCAAGTCACTGCCAAGATCTACATCGTTCATTAATTCAATGGTTTTTCCTTGAAATGAATTGCCATTATTAACCATCACTGCCAATCCCGCCAATTGCTCAGCAGTTGTAAGTTGAAACAACGTATCGGTCGTATTATACCAAGTGGTATCCGATGTTCCGTCCCATATATCCGGCGTTTGCGCTTTCCCCACTAAAACAAAACATAAACTAAAAATTATTCCTGCTATCTTTTTCATTGTTTTTAATATATAATTATAAATAAAAGACTTCCATTTTCTAAAAACACTTTCTCTCTTTCTTAATTTTGCGACTTTATGTAACCGCAAAGAATGCAAAGAGATATACAAAACCTATACTTATTTTTTCGGAACGAAAAAACCTCTCGGCACTCGGGACCCGGGACTCGCGACATTTTTACTTATTTCACCACCTGCACTTTCCGCACAAGGACTCCGCTTGCTGTGTTGATTTTCACAACATAGATGCCGTTTGGCAAATCACTTACATCTACTGTGGTTGAAGGAGCATGTACGGGAAGATGCTGTACTTTTCTACCCATTACATCATAGAGGTATACTTCTTTCATTAATTCTTGACCGTTATCAAGAGTAAATTGATAGTTGGAGGGATTTGGGTAAAGGTTGATTTTGTTTGTATGAACTTCTTTTATGTCATTTCCTTGTTTTACTTTTACATAAAATTCCTTTTGTAAATCGTTTAATGTAACGGTTAAAACAATCATAGTATCTTGATCTATGCGGGTTACGATGGCATTTTCGCCTTCTATCCGAATAATATCCTCCGCACTCGATGTCCAACTAACACCGTAAAGGGTAGACACTTTAAAATCATTTCGAATCTGATTAGCGGCTTGTTCTCCAAGGAAAATTGGAATCACAGACAATAAAGATGCTTGCCTGAAAATAGTATCCGGATGATTGACAAACACATCCAATTGAGGATATAAGCCTTCTTCATAAATCCATTGCGAAGGGTGTTTCCCTGTATTGTTAAGCAATCCGAAAGATTCACCGGATGTCATTTCTTCTGTAAATAGTTGGTCGGGCTCTTTATTTTCATAATATTTATATCCAATAGGATCGTTGGTGGAAAGTGAAATATCTATAAAAGATTGATTAGAACCAAATCCCATATCCAATCCTATCATGCTT
>JAKPZU010000151.1 GCA_029559915.1 Bacillota bacterium | reverse complement strand
AAGCGTAAGAATATTTCGCTATCAACGGATAATGTGTAAATTGGAAAGTTGTAAAGTTCTTAGTTTTTAGTTTTTAGTTCTTAGTTGGATTTAACTCAAAACTCAAAATTTTTGATTCAACCATTAAGCAAATAAGGAAAGATAAGAGCTGAGAGACGAAAATAATCTTATATCCTTAATGGTTCAAAAAAACAACATTCGGTTTAATATTCTACAAATTATGAATCCCGAACTTCATGGGCTCAAAATTGAAACCAAAAGGTTGCGCCTACAGCGCTTTCAATCCGTAAAATTGAAATAAACGATGGAGATATTTAGAATTCCGGATGATAAAAACAATCGGAATATAAAGCTTCGTTAGAAGCGACCTTATGGTAGCATGTTAATTTTAACGCGGAATCAAGCCCTGTAGGGGCGACCGTATTAAGTTCTTAGTTTTAAGTTTAAAGTTTTGAGTTGAGTAACTAAGAACTCAAAACTAAGAACTCAAAACTAAGAACTCAAAACTAAGAACTCAAAACTACCCCCCCTTCGTCCTAAGAAACTTATCTGACATTTTATGTGTTAATCTACATATAATCTTATGCAACATGAGAACAACCCTGGATTTGCCGGAAGAGCTATTACAAAAGGCACAGCGCATTCTGGAAACAGATACCAAAACAGAAACAATCGTCGAAGCACTGAAAAGGATCATTAATCTGCATGAAAGACAAAAGCTGATTCGATTCAGAGGGAAGATAGACCTGGATATAGACCTGGATGCAATAAGAGGAAGAAATGAGTGTCCTGGTTGACACATCAGTATGGATCGGATACTTTTCCAAAGGAGAATATATCCGATTAGAGAGGTTGATTAAGGAAGATCTGGTCGTAACCAATGACCTGATACTGGCAGAATTACTCCCTTTTATGCACAAAGCCGGCGCCTTTAAAGCAATGCATGCCTTAGAAGCAATAGAAAAAAAAGAATTGCAGATTCACTGGCCGTCCATCATTGAAATGCAAAAACTGAACCTTTCAAACGGATATAACGGGATAGGCATACCTGACCTCATAATCTGCCAGCACTGCATTCAGCACGATTATTGGTTATGGACCAACGATAAACATTTTACCTTCATGAAAGAATATACGGAACTGAAGCTATATGCTGATCAATAATGCAACATTCAATCCCCTATCAATCATTGAATCATATCGAAAAATCAGACTTTCTTTCATTTAAAATATATCCAAAAGACCGCACTAGCAGCGCTTACTATCTGAAAATTTTGAATTAACCCAAAAGAAAATAATAATTCAGAACGATAAAATCAATCCAAATAAAAAGCTTCATTAGAAGCGACCTTTTGGCAGCATGTTGAAAATAGCGTAACCTCAAGCCCTGTAAGGGCGACCTTATTAAGTTGTAAGTTTAAAGTTTTGAGTTGAGTAACTAATAACTCAAAACTCAAAACTCAAAACTAAGAATCGCTGACGACAGCGACTATAGCCCCGGACGACCGGGATTATAATCGTGGTCGTCCACGGCTTCCGCTGCGCTCCAGCTCAAAACTCAAAACTAAGAACTCAA
>JAKPZU010000112.1 GCA_029559915.1 Bacillota bacterium | reverse complement strand
ATTATAATCTCAAATTAATACATTAATTACTTTTTTTCACTGTATCTCATCTCCAAACAGTGGAGCAGAATCCTGTGGTAGCTTACGAAAATCAACTGGATTCTCAGTGAGAGCGTACCTTAATGCTCTGCGCCAACCCTTCCCTCTATCATTTATTGCATTACCTGTTGCTGCATTGGTCATAGTAAAAAGCCACCAACGTTCTTCGGGTCTCAGTCCTAACCAGTTTTTAATCGCAGCCTCTGTAAGTGCAGGGTCGGCATCTTCCATTGCCCAAACAAGTACCATCATTTCTTTGCCAAGCAAACGGCTAACAAAGTTTTCACCAATTTTCCATTTGGAACTACGAAATCCATGTTGACGAAGTCTTCGATTTAATTCCACTTGAAGAGCATCAGCTATTAAATTCCAGCGAACTTTTGGCAAGTATGATTTTAAAGATGAATCGTACCTGCCGAGTTTAAAATCGAGTTTTCGCTTTTCGTCATCAGGTGAGTAATCAAATTGCTCACTAATAATCACATTGCCTTTTGGTGCGGAGTCAATTATAACTAAAAAATGATGTCCATTTTCCTTTGGAATGAATCCAAATCCCAACATCTCATATTCTTGGTTCATTGTTGAATATCATTTTGGTTGTAGTTTATATGGGTTCTGCTAATCCACTCTGTGAATGCAGCACCAGTCGGGAAATATATACCGAGGATTTTCAGTACAGTTTTTGCATTTGGTATAACTTCAAGCAACTGATTTGTAAACAATTCAAGCTGACTGCCATCCATTTCCATTTCATTTTGAGTATTCAACCTAATCCATCTATCCATAAACTCAACATTAAGGTCAGGACATATGGCTGAAGCACCACAGTCTTTTAAATTCTTGTAAAAATCATAGACAGAACTATTATCGTCAAACTGTTTCTTCCATTTCCAAGTCAAAGGCTTTAATGGGTCAATTACCTTTTGTGTACCCCCTTTCTTGTCAGGAACAATTATTTCTTCCAATTTTGAATATATCCCCTGTTTCTCAGCCACAGCTTTAACAATCCTTACACCATCTACGATAAAAGGCTCATCATAAGTGCCACCATTTTCTTTTGGGTCATCACCGTTAGTTGTATAGAATATTTTAGCATGGGGGATAGCCTGTAATTCGCACTTCGGTGACGTGCCATCAATGTATACTTTGTGTTTTATTTCAATCCTATTAGTCCATGTTACTGGATTTCCAGTTTCAGATTTCCCTGTACTATCCGTGCATAGGAAAGACAGTATCATTTCGCTGGTTTCATATCGAGACGGCTCATCAATCACTAACGAGGCAGGAGAGGCTGGGTTACCATTGAGTTCGACATGAATTATGTTGCCGTGCTTAGGAGTTATATCAAGAACAACAGTTCCTGTCTTAACGTCACGTGAAATTTCTTTTATAAACACTTCTGTTTTGGGTGGTGGGAACGGTCCCTTTTGTACTCGATTGCCCTCTAATTCTTTCCATTTTCCCTCTCGGATAGCTTTAAGTTTTGCTTTCTGCAGTGAATCTGGGGGGATAAACTGCCAACTTGGATTACTTGCTGCTTTTCTGGTGATTTCACTCCATAAAATAGGGTTTGTTGAAAATAGCCGTGCTTCAATTTTTTGTCTGAAAACTTCTGATTCAAGGCTTGAAGCATCATCTTCGAACTTTTGTTCATCACGTAAAGTTTTACGGACTTGGTCTTCCCCATTATATTGATTACCCGTGAATTGCATCCTGAACCCTACTCCAACTGCTCCATCGGATGATGGATAATAAAGCCATGTAAATGTCGATTGAGCAGCCATTAGCAAATTACCAATACGTGTTTCAAGACGAGACAGAGCATCACGATAATTTGGGTCATTTTTCGCAGTGCCCTGTTTATCGTAGTCTTCAATGATTCTCTTAATTGCTAACATTTCCCTTCCAACATTTTCCAATGTCAACATTGAAGTCTGTTGACCACTCAGGAATATCATTCTGTTTTGATATTCTTCAGAGTCGTAGAACCTCTGCAGGTCAGGATGCAGCTTAGCACTTGATTGGGGTGGATAAATTATGAGCGTTATCCTATCTTGTGTTATTCGAAGATTGCTTAAAATGGGGAAGACAACTACATCTTGATAACAATCTTTTGTTTCAGGTTTAAATAATTCTTCTAATTCCTCTTTTAAAAATTCCTTTATCTGTTCAGGTAATAAGTTCTGACTGTAAGAATTAATTTTGGCATTGAGGTTCTGAACATCTTTAATAAAAAGTTTCCCTTCGTTGTTCTCGTGCAGATACCATGCAAGGGTTAATAATGGTTTTGCCGTATCAGCAATAACAGAGGCAACTTGATAGTTGGCATTTGGTCTTGAAAGATATCTGACAATCTCTGCCTCATTAAGTCCAATATCTGCATTTGGCACATTAGAAAGTGAAGCAATCAATGATAGTTTAAGAAAGTCATTGGCAGATGTGCTATTTTTTTCTGCATCAAATTTTTCAGCGATAGAGCCACCACCCTCACGGGTGATATCATGGTCTATTGCATTTTTTAGTTTATCATTAATATTGATTATTTCTTCCGCTACATCAGGATTACCCATATTGAAATCATGTGCTCCAATAAGCAAAAGGCTATCTGCCTGATTTGTTGACCATAAATCGGCAACGATTTTTTTCATGAGCCGAATAACACCTCTTGTTTGCTGGAAATTATGATTCTGACTGAAGCGGGCGTATAACTCTTTAATTGCAGGGTGAAATGGATATGACCTTTTGATTTCTTCTTTTATCGTATGTGGAGCAAGGATATTAATTCCAGCCTGTCTGGCTTTCCCCAATTCTTTGGCATAGGCTTCTGCCACTTCATCTATCTCTGTGGCTGTCAAATCAATATCCTCAAATATTTTTTTGCGCAGAATGGAATAGATGTCATCGGAGTTAAGCTGAACGGGTTCAAGATTGATTAAAGGAACTCGGTTGATTTCATTGGCTGCATTTGACATCGCCTGTGAAACCTTTTCAGTTCCGTGTTGATATGAGGATTCGAGTGTCGAAATGACAAGGCAAATGTTTTTTAGTTCTTCCTTTGAGAGAGCGACAAGTAAATTTGCGATGCTTGTTGTTGTAACATCTGCCAATGTTCCCATACCCATGCTCACTGTTTCAGCGTATTGGAAATATGGTGGTAGTTCGTCAAGTAGCAGAAGTTTTGGAGTTCCTTTCAATAAATTCACCCATTCATTCGGTGCTGGTGCTCGGTTATTGCGAATTATTTCTGAAAACAATGATTCTTTCCCCAATTGTTTTGCCAAACTTTCTGACACGGTGGTGTCTGTTTCCCTTCCTGAAAAAATTAGCACTTTCACTTCTTCTTTCAACGAATAGTTGAAGTATGGTTTCAGATGTTCTTCACGAAGCTGGGGATACATCGCCAGCATACCCAATGCTATCATATTATGAGTCTTGCCACCACCCATCGTTTGGGTTAATTTGATTAAGAACTGCTCAGATACTCCTTCGAATCGTTTGAAAGCGGCAACATATAGCCGTTTCATGTTCTCTGTGGTAAAGTTCTCATCAAAGAAGTTTTGCAACTGACTCGGACTATCCCTTAATAATGCAATTTCGAATGGATTGTCCCATTGTGAGGAATCAAAAATTGCTTTTTTTGGAGTTACTGTGCTTGAGATTGTTAGTGCCATAACTTGGATATTAGATTCTTGTTCGTTGGGGTATTATCTGTTTTCTTGACAATTCAGGTAACTTTTACGTTATACTGAGCCAAATCATTTATTTACATCATTATTCCGAATTTTTGCTTAACGTTTCCTTCAGCGCATCAAGTAAAAACGGTTGACCTTTGAAATCTTGCATTATTTTATCAGATATGAATTTGATTTGAAGTTCTCTGTATTCCAATCCCAGAGCGTCTGCCAACCCCTCAATCATTGAGACTGTTATTTGCCTTTCTCCGAGTTCCATCTTTGAAAGTGTACTGGTATCGATATCCAAGCGGTGGGCAACCTTTCGTTGAGGTATTTTTTTCTGCTCCCGAATTTGCTTCAGGTAGCTTCCAAAGGATACACTTCTCATTTTGACTGTGTTGATTAGACGGTTCTGTCAAATTTACCAAATGATTTTGAGAATTTATTATGACAAAATCTATTTGTTGAAAACAAATCTGAAAGATGTAAACACAAAAAAAGCAGGAACTTATATAGTCCCTGCATTCCAATTCGCAGTCATTAATGACACAGTCGGTCAGTTTTTATTCTTGAAGTCAATATCAACTCCCATTTCTTCCATGAGATATTTATGTAGGGTAAAATGCATCGGACTGGTCAAAATATTGACGAGGTTGTCTTTAAAATATTTGAGTGGTCAAAATACTTTCAGTAATCTGCAGAATATTTTATGCCCAGACTGGATTTAAAATGGCAATTTCACCTCGTTAAGAACATCAATGCTTGATACGTCTATACACCATGCTGCAGGGTAACCTTTCTGCAATTCAGTATATCCAATTTGAATACGGTATAATCGTTTTTTTGGCAAATGGATTGTATCATACAACCCTTTGCTACGTTTTGTATATACGTAGTTTATGTTATCGTACCCAGCATCTTTTAATGCCATAATCCGTTCCTGCATTACTGGGTACTGTTTGCATATATCCTTGATTTCGGTCAATATTTGGTTTAGATTTTTCATTTATTTGAATGATTGAAATAAAGTTATTTAAGGCGTTTTAATCCATTAATTCGCCATAATTTATTCTCCAAGACTGTGAGTTGTCATCCAGCATTGGTAGTATCCTGCTCGATTTGCTTACAGCATAGCATGTTGCTTTTCCCTGACCTTTTCGAGAAGATTGGAAGCCACGTTCAACCATCATTTTGCCTATTGTGGGCACATTAATTCGCTTGCCACATGATGGATATTTATTTGTTAACGAGAGAACTATATCAAGTACTGTCAGGTGGAAAATATCACCAATTGTCTCTGGATGCTGGATATTATCGTCAACCAAATAATCGACATCAGATTTCTGAACGTAATCATCATATAGCTTGAGCAGTGATGCCCTGTCTGAATGCTGATATGAGTACTGAAAACCAGTCACATAAAGATTGTAGGCTTCCATAAATAAATCCACCAAGTCAATTTCACCAAGTTTTGCGAAATAAATTTTCTCAATTTCTATCGGAATTATTCTTCTGTTCTGTTGCTCACGGACAACAAAAAGATTGTTGCCACTACCAGCAAATGAACATCTACGCTTTAACGTGCTAATTCTGCGGTCATATTTTCGTCTGGTGGTAAGATTGCTGTTGCTTAAAACATTTTTGAACGTCTTGTCGGCTTCATACGTTCTACCATCCATCTCATCATCCACAATCAATAATGCTTGTGACATAAGAACCTTGAAGTCATCATCAAAACTAAGTGAATGCTCCTTGCGATAGTTATGTAATTCCGTTGGCAGTGTATAGTTGCGAAGGAAGGTAGTCTTCCCAACGCCTTGTTCCACAGATATTAATGTCAGGAAGAATTCATTTGGATACTGACCGTCTAATGCCTGAGCAATCATCCCGACATACCATTTCTTTAAATATTCAAGAACAATAGATTTATCAACCGATTTGTTTTTCAGTTCCAGACAATCCAACCATTTTTCAAATGTTCCGATGGGATTTCTTTCGCTGTTGACTTTAATAAACTCAAGTATCGGATTTATCTGCTGGATGTAATTCGACTTAATTACTTCTTCAAACCTTTGACGGGAGATTTCCTTTTCAAAATGTTTCTTCAGGTTGATGTATATAGTATTATAAAGCCTTTCATCAATAATATCACCATTAAAAGTCAAATCCTGTATGAATAAATCATACCTCACTCCGATATCATTGAGGTAATGGGCAATATCATCTGAAGTTATCTTATCAGACTTTGACTGTATTTCAAATCCATAGGATGGGAGTAATTTTACAGTAGTACTAAAGTCATTTTTGCCTTCCAGCAATTTTAATATCTGGAAATGATTATACGGCTTTGAAGGAGTGAACTCCGTTGATGTTGAAAAGCAAATGAAGGTTTTGGTATCCTTGAAGTAATATCCAGAATAAGGTGCTGAAGACCCTTCCCTTTTCAAGAACACCTTCTGGTCATCCTGTTTAACTACAGACCAATTATGCCTCAGGAATAAATCAATTATAGAGTATTTATTATTGAATTCATTTATCGCTGGTTCAGTATAAGTAAATTGCTTATCGTTCTTTGAATTATCATCGCCCTCACTTGGAAACCATCGTGTAAGGCTTCTTGCCAAATCCAGAAGAAGTTCACGCTCTTGTTTGGTTATGACAGGAATATCAACATTAAGATTTAAAAGGTCGAACTTACCTTGCTTGATTTCATTATTGTCCTTGCTTGTGCAAAAGTAACCACCTTCACCACGAGTTTCGATTATGACCTCTTGTATAGAGTTAAGTGCCAATTTCTGGCTTTTACCGATAACAGCTTCTGGACACCTGTAAATCAAATGAAATCCGTTATTGGGAGTGGTTTGGATAATTAGTCTGCCAAGAAGGTCGTCAGGAATAAGTTTAGAATATTCAGTCATTATTGTTTTTTTGGGGTCATTCTTTACATCGACATCGATGCATTCAAGATTACCGCTAACCTTACCTGTAATAATTCCTACCGTGCCTTGATTTTGATAATGTGAATGCCAGAGTGAAATCGGAGCAATTTTGCTCTGGTATTCTTTCCATTTGCCGAATGGCTGTTTTGCTGATGATACTGGGATAATAGATAAACCTATGTTATCATTATCACTATTTGTATTGCCACTAATACTCTCGTCATTAAAGTCCCATATTATTCCCATTTTGAGTTAGACATTTAGAATCGCTGTTATTTTTCTCAAGCAGATGTCTCATGAGATACTGCTTTGCCCATGTAGCTGTTGCTACATAGTCTTGTTTGGCTCTTTTCTGGAGCACCTGATAGAAACTCCTGTCGAGAGTTAAGTTTAATTTCACATTTTGTTGATTTTTAACCTTTTTCATTTTTTAATCGGTTTAAATACAAGTTATTTTTTGATGCTTAAAACATCCGTTTACATCCATAAATACTATGATGTTCGCAAAAAACTCTCTAACCAGAGAAATTTTTCACCTTTAGTGTTCTTTTTTTGGTTTTTTGCTGAGGGGGGGGTGGACAAGGTACAAGATAAAACACACTTTTTTGAAACTTTTTAAAACAGTCACAGTGGCAAAATGGTGCACTGAATTTCCAGTGTGAGTGTTCCTTAAATGTTTGAAAATCGATTTTTACCTTGTCCTTGTCCCTACCTCTTGATAATTAAATCAAACAACTTATCATTCAAAGAACCAATACCTTTTATGCACCAACATATGCAATGTTGGCACAAATTGCTTCTTTTTTTTAGTTGTTCCCGTGACCAGAATTAGCTA
>JAKPZU010000095.1 GCA_029559915.1 Bacillota bacterium | reverse complement strand
GCAGCGTTGACGAAAATTGGGCAATGGATCATCCAGATACCTGCAGCCAGAACATTTGTTCTTATCCCGAAGGTACGCATAACAAGTTCCACAATGAATTCCGCAAGGGGAAACAAGCCGGGGGTCAAGGAATGATGAATTTTTCATTTATACGGTTCTTATTACAAGGCACTTTATATTAGTTTCTAGTCCGGATAAGATCATCACTTGAGCGACAATCATTTATTACATTAATAAGGTCTTCTATTTCTGAAAGATGAAGTCTTAAATGCTTTGGGAAGTCCAGTATCATTGTCTTTAATGTTATTTTCTCATCGGGACCAGCAATCCATTCATTTCCCAGTTTCGAACCTTTAACGTTTTTGATTACATGGCAGAAATGAAAAAGGGAGTACTTCCACAACTGAACCATATTTTTCCAATCTTCTTTTTGATATTTCTGTATTGCAATCCATCGGTCGTTATTTCCGTAAGTCGCATAGTTTGGAAAGTTAAAGGGACTTTTCTGATATTGCAGATGAATTACTCTATGAGTGTTGTTTGATGTTGAGTCAATGAGATGGCCGAGAATCTGTTTTATAGTTCTGTTTTGCTTATTTTTCCCCGCACCAAGAAATTCATCATTTAACTCCAGCAGTTTTGGTTCCCAGGTTAGGATCAAGGATGAAATTTCCTGGATTACTGCTTCAGCTTCTTTCATAGTCAGTTTTTTATGTGTAGAATTTCAATGCTTTATAACAGCCAGGCAGTATAATTTAGTAGGTGTTACCCAACGACAGAATCCGGGCAGGATCCCAATACCCCACACGTTCGAAGCCAGTCCGCCTGACTGACCTCGTACATTCGGGTGCGAAGCGTGACAATATTATTAGCACTGGCGTCCATTTCAGGTAACGTTAAATTTTGAAATTATCGACTATGACCGAATAATGTTGTGACATCTTGTCAAATCGCGACAGGACTTTTTGAGCTTTTTCGGGAACAACTGCTTTTTCGTATTCATTACCGGCAAAGTCTTTAACAGAATCTAATGAATCGAACCACATAACAGTTATAAATTCCGTTTCGCCCGGAAGTTCTCTTCTCAATAGTTGAATTCCTTTATAACCTTTTATGTGCCTGTCCTTTATTCCGACAAAAATTTCGGTTTTTAACAGATTCTCATAAGTGTCCGCATTGTTTTTGGTTGTGAAGCCATGCCAGATTCTTGAGATCATAGTTTTATTTTATTCTGAAAGTTACAAATATTTTCTTACGGGCAGAAAGCATTCAATCTTACCTGACGGTCCGGCGGTTAGTGGCTGGATCTTAATTAAATCCTGATGACAATTCTTATTTACAGGGTTTTTACTAATACAACTGTATCGAAATAATCAGGACTTCTTATCGGTTCGGCAGATTCAACAAAACCTGCTTTTTTGTATGCCTTGATAGCTCTGGTATTTCGTTTTGATGGAGCAATAATAAATTTGTTACAGGAATATCCGACGTTTAAGAAAGCACATAATGTTTGTAATGCATCTGATCCATACCCTTTACCAGTGTACATGCTGCTTTTTAACCATATATCGAGTTCGGTGGACTTATCTTCGGGATAAATCCTGTCGTGATTAATTTGTCCTACCGGTTCTCCATTTACTTCAATTATAAAGCATCTTCCCAGTTGTGGCTGGGTACTATCGAAAAAGTATTCTTTATAATCTTCTTTAAATTCTTCCCACGATGGGATCTTGCCATCAGCATATATTGGAGGCCCCATCATGGAACTGGTTAAATCAGAGTTTGTCAGCCAATCGAATATTGGTCTGCGGTCCTGCATCGTGGCAGGTCTCAGGGTTACTAATTTTCCCTGTATTTTTTCAGTCATTTCCGGGAGTATCGGTTAAAACGGCTTTCACCTGACAGTCTATCAATATGATGCGGTTGTATTATCCGATGTAAGCACCGATCTGAGTCCTTGTTTCCATGCGCCAGCGGGGCAGTAAGACTGTTCCGCAGCGCCCCGTTCGAGTGTAGCGAGTAGCGGGGTTGCAAGTCTGCCAGACTGCCCTTCTAAAGAGCACTTTGCCGCCAATGAACAGTATCGGATTCGGGCGCTGCCAATTCTTAATTACTCAGTCGATAAAACGGAATCATTGCTACTGGTTCAAATCCTAATTTCTGCGCCAGTTTATATGACGCTGTATTTTCAAATCGACATGACCAAACTGGTATTAATGCTCTTTCCAGGCAATAATCAATTATCTTACAGCAAGTCAATTCTGCAAATCCAAAGCCCCGATACTTTTCCACGGTTTCAATACCAATTTCAAGCAAATTCCCGTGGACATATGCAGAATAAGCAGTCGAAGCAATCTCCCCGTTATGCAGTAATGTAAATCCTTTTCCTTTTTGTATAAAATCCTTAGCTGAGTCCCAGAATTTAAGAGGAATTACACTTCCTTGCATTCGCTCAAAATGCAGAGTATCTGTATCCACAATCTTGTCGTTACTTGAAAGGACAGACTTTTCAAGCTGTAAATACTTATCTCTGTTGAAAATGAAATTCACCCGGGTATTTAGTTCAATTACTCCATTTGTTATGTTCTCTGTGTTTTCGGAAAATTTTATCATCAAGCTGCCAAACAAATCCTGAAGAACAGTATCCCATTCTCTGGGATAAGTCTGAATCCACTCATGTTTATTACGTATATTATCAATATTCAATGCGTAAGATTTGAACCGGCTATTAAACTCAACATTTTTATGATCACCAAAAAGCAGTGATATTCCATATGGATGAATAACATAGAAAGTATGGGGTTCCATAATATTATCCACATATATCTTACCGGTTACATGCTTTTCAATCACAGATCGTGCAAACAGATTATTAATCTGTACTTCATTTATACGTTTATCTAAAAGATAATATCTCTCAGCTGGCAGCAAAATCATATTTCAAAAATAATATCAATTTTCGATGTTTTGGTTGCACCCAACATCCGCAGGTATGTTTGAGTTTGTGTTACCCGATGCAGTATCAGGGCAGAGTCCTGGTTTTTATGCCGGGAAAATGTAACGCCCTCAATAGCCTATACCAAGCTTTTGTAGGTGGTGCTTATTTGTTCCGCATTTTTTCGTTTGAAATACAGTCCTGTATTCCTATAGCTCCTTTTTAAGGTAAATCATATCAACAAGTTGTATGTCACCATCGAAAATAGGGTGGTCATAATTGTCTGTGAAAAAATTTTTAATCCGATGGGACTTTTCAAATCCACAACTTTCATAAAACGACAAGATTGCCGGTGTTTCACCTGTCCCGACAAGCATAGTTTTGTAGTCGTTTTTATAGAAATCAAAGATGAAATTCATTAATGCTCTGCCGTACCCTTTGCCTTGATATTTCTGGTACGTTGCAATGTTTTTCAACTCGCAGGTTTGGCTATTTACCGGCACTACAACACAAACACTTTTCAAATTATCATCATAAAGAGCAAACAAGTCTCCACCCGGTAAATACCTGTCAATCATATTTTCCTGCTCGTCTGCCAGCAGCAATAAATCAAGGAACTGTTTCTTGTTTTCTTTAACTTTTTCTATTCTCACCTGTTTTCTGCTGCTTTAGTTTTTTGTCGAATCTGATTTTCGTCGTATATCCCCCTAATGCCGTTAATGGCCCGGCGGTAGTGATAGTAAGCGTTGCCCGACGAAGCATAAGGGCAGAGTTCAGTTGTCCAGCGACATCGGGGCAAAAACCCTGCCTGACTGCTCAGGCAGACGGACTTGATGAGCATATTGGCCCTGCCGTCCGTGTTTTGTATTCATTGATTTATTTATCGTCCAGTCGTAACTCTTTCGAATTTGTTGGACTCGTTGATTAAATGGGTTCTCATTTGTCCAACTGGTTCATCTTTAATCAGTTTCTGGAGAGATATATATCTATTTAAATTGTCTCTGAATACCTTATCCTCAATGAGTCCCGTTAAAAATTTTTGAAATTCAAGAGTTATATGTTCGATACATCCTTTATAAATCTGCTTCGCATAATCCAGGTTCTCGTATCCAGCTAACTCTGATTTGTCGATAGGCTTTACATCCTTTCCGGCAATTAAGTCAAGAATATATGTATTTGAAAAGGCTGTTTCATAGACCTTTCTAATTGATTCTGGAATTTTATTGTTTTCGAATAATGTTGCGGCCCAGAAAAGGTTGAAAGCTGGAATTCCAATATCATCTGGAAATGCTTTTGAGAACCATCGGAAATAAGTCATGGCACCTTTATAATCCTGAAGCTGCAGATAGAGTTCAGGAATGAAATAACGAATACCGCCGCTGTCCATATAGCCACCGAATCTTTTCTTTTCGTTTGCTAAGATTGCACGGTATGCCTTAATTCTTTTTTGAGCCTTTATTATCTGTTTGTCTGTCATGCTAGTAGTGGGTGTTATAAATTACCCAAAACGTTTGGCGGCATGTTTCTAACACGTTCACCATTGAAAATTTCCTCAGTCTCCTTTGATCCAAATTATGACAAGCAACTAACTAATTGACCGTGTGACCAGTGGGCATTTTTATTATAGATGGTCTATGAGTCATTTCGTGTTGGTTCAATTAAGTCCCAGTAATTACCGTAGATGTCCTGAAATACAGCAATTGTCCCATATTTTTCTTCGACTGGTTCTCTAACTATTTTAATCCCATTATTAAGCAAATTCTGATAATCTCGTTTGAAATTGTCAGTATGCAGGAACAAAAAAACTCTGCCACCAGTCTGATTACCAATCATACTTCTTTGTTGTTCATTTGAAGCTTTGGCAAGCAGAAGATTGCAATCCCCGGATCCGTTAGGTTTAATAAGAACCCATCTTTTTGTTTCGGAAAGAGTAGTGTCCTCAATAAGATTGAAATTCAATTTGCCTGTATAAAATTCTATAGCTCTGTCGTAGTCATCCACCAAAAGTGTAATATGTGCTAATCTCTGATTCATTGGAGTTTTAAATATATTAAAAAGTTTATCATCTGGCAGCACAGCTTGCTGGTAACGTTCGTAGTATGTGGCGGCGCCTCATAGTCGCGGCGGCGTGTGTTTTTGGATTCTAGGTACGGTGCAGGAGCTATCAAAAACCCTGCCTGACTGCGCAGGCAGGCGTCTTAAGCTTATTGACCCTGCCGTCAGTGTTATGGGTTGTGATTATTTTATCTTTATAATAACTCCTGCTTTAAACAATGGTTCAAAAAGGTTAGCAGCACCTCCATGTTCTATTATTTTGCCATCCTTAATACGGTCAACATTCACTCCTGTAAAAGTAATCGGTTTTCCGGTGGGTTTCATATTGAACCATTCATCCCTGAATGTGCCTGTTACAGAATAGACACTTACAACCCATTCGCCTTCAGAGATTTGATTCTCAATGGTCAATTTAAGGTCCGGAAAGACCTTCCTTACTCCGAGAATATGATCTATTGCACCTTTTATTCCTATTTCATATCGTTCACCTTCATAAACTTCAACATACTTTTCATCAATGAATTCATGTATTCTTGATACATCTCCGGTATTTTCAACCTCATCAATATATCTGCTAATAATCTTTTTGTTGTCAGTTTTTCTCATAATATTGTATTGTACAGATTGTGTGAGCATTAGCCATAAAAGCCCAAATTGGAATATTTGCAAGTTTCTCAATACTACTGTCTATAAAATCCATGGGAGTTGTAAATCCGCTCATTGGAGCAATGGCTGCAAATATGTCCGGATATTTGGCCGCAAGATACCATGTACCAGAGCCGCCTAAGCTCATACCTGTGAGATAAACTCTGTTTTGTCAATTCTGTATCTTGCATTTATCTCAGTATAAAGGTTTTCAAACCAATTGTCAGCTGACCACCTGATATGTTCAGGACATTCCGGAGAAACCTCGATAAACGGGAATTCCCAGCCTCGGTATATTTGATCTGAAATACCCTGACTGTATTGTCAAATACACTTTGTTGTGCGTTCGTGCATTGTTTAGTTCAATTTTATCAAGCCAGACAGTCACTTGATTTACCAGATGAAAGGAATTAATCTATATTTAACTTCTTTGCAATATTCAGAGTATCCGGTCAATTCTTTCTGTAAAGTAGTATCCTCATAGTATGTCCTGATAAGAATTAAAAAAATCATAATAACCAGAGGAATAAATGCAAGTACCGAGCCTAATGCCAAAGGTAATGCTATCGAACCTAAAAGCATTCCAAGGTATCCCGGGTGACGCACTATTTTATACGGCCCTGTATTAATTACATTATGATTTTTCTCTTTCTGTATTCGTATTGTGCCTTCAAAGAAAGGATTATGAAGCATTGGCCATGTAGAAAATATTGCTGAAATTAAATATAGAACAATACCTAAATACAAATAGTAGAAAGGTATTATATCAGAAAGATTAAATCTTTTATCAATTCCAGCAATAAGTGGCGTTATTATAATAGCGAAAAAAAAGTAGGTCAGGATAATGTATTTATCAGTTTGTTTTGTCCCCTCTTGCATCTTTCCTCTGTCATTTAAGAGTTTTGGCGATTTTTTTTTGAGCAAAATACCTATGATTAGTCCACCCACAGCATATATACCAATATAAATCCATACTCTCAAATTGTTAATTTCTCCAGAAGCAAGAAAAAATACCAGACCTGTTATGATTATCCAACTAATTGGTGCTAAAAATGCCTTTTCCCCAGATTTTGTTAATTTTTCATCCATATATGTTCTCCTTTTTTGTGTTTATACTTCATTACTGCTTGAGTCTCGATGTTTGCTTTTGCACGACGAAAAACGGCCCGCCGGAAGGGTTCAGTAAGCTTAATCAGGTGCTGCCAGTTGGCTAATTATTTTCATATCAGAATCTATGCTGAGATTTTATCCATGTATTAATATACTTAAGGATTTCGGGTGTTATTGTCGTCGTTTGACTTTCATAATCCATCGGGTTTCCGGGAATGGATTTCTGAAATAAATGATTATAACCTGCTGGAGTATGAATTGTGTATGTTTTATTTCCACCTTCTCTTAATGCCCTTTCAATTACTGGTTGATTAACTATTGGATCTACCTGAAGATCTTTCTCTCCGATTAATGAAAGAATGGGGCATTGTACCTTTTTTAAGACAAGCTGTGGATTAAAAGTGTAGAATTCATAAAAATAGGGAAGAAACACTAACTTTGAATAAGTTGGAGCATCAGGAAAATAATCATAACCAATTTTCTTGAGTGAACTCTTTTCAGATTCAGATATCCCATGAATTTGACATATATACATTAATTCAACATGCAATCTTTTATCCGCAGGACTTTCATTTGAGTTTAAAATCTCTGATGTATTTTTAATTATATTCTGGAATTTCTCAATTGTTGTATCATTAATTCCAAATGATCGGGAGATATCGCCTATTTGTTGAAAGAGAATTTCTCCGTTTTTAACACCTGGACTTCCCAGGAGCACTACATACGATATTTGAGATCTTTCCAATGATGCCTTAGCAGCAATTATTCCGCCATAACTATGACCGATCAAACCAATTCTGTTTTTGTCTATTTCCGGCCGTTAGTTCAAAAAATCTATTGAAGCAATTATATCTGTTGTCAAATCTTCGATTGTGGTATTAAAGTCAAGGGTTCCTTCTGAATCTCCAACTCCTCTTTTATCACATCGCAAGACTGCCATTTCATTGTTTGATAAGAAGTCGGCAATTTCAAGGAAAGGTTTCAAAATATCATCTTCAGTTCCGTTACGATTTGTTCGTCCACTACCGGGAACAAGAATAACTGCAGACAATGGCCTATCCGATTCTGGCAGTGTTAAAGTGCCTTTAATCCTGATATTGTCAACTTTGTTATAAAATGCTACCTCTTCAGTAAAGTAATTCCGACTCTAACCTGAGCTTCCAGTTTCCTGTTTACAGGAAGTAAATGTGAGAACGGTGAGTAAGATCGTAGTTATATCCTTGATAATCATTGTGCAGAGTCTAAGGTTGCACCCAATGTTTTGCCGTATAAACCTTTAGGGAGCACGGACTGAGTCCGTATCCACCATTACGAACTTTTATTCGAGAAAGTTCACTTGCATACCCACTTAAATACCAATGTTTTATACCGTTTGTTGTATGATGGCCTTATCTGTTCCTTTTTAAGCTTTTTATTTCATCATTTAAATCATCCAATCGGGTAATAATATGTTTATAAAGCTCATCTGTATCCTTGTCTTTATACTTAATCTCATTAAGTTCCTGAGACAGTTCTTTTTGGCTTTCTTCCATGCTATTCATAATTACACCAATAAAAAGATTCAGGATAATCATTGCTCCAATTAATATGAAACTTGCAAAATAAAAGAAAGGCCATAACGATATTATCTGAATATTTTCATTAACAGATTCTCCAAATATATGTACATTCATAATGTCGGTCCATCCTTCAAGTGTTAACACTTTGAAGAGGGTAACAAACGCATGGTGCAAATCACCAAAGTGCATCGGGTCTGTCGCCCCAAAAACAAATACTCCCACAATTGCATATACATAAAAAAGTAATCCAATAAGCATTATGACATAACCCATCGATGGTATGCTTCTAAGTAATGCACTGATTATTAGCTTTAATTTAGGAAATACTGTTATCATCCGCAGAACCCGCAAGATTCTTAGCATTCGAAACACAGCAAAATAGTGAGTATCATTTAATGGAATCAGACATATTGCTACAATTATGAAATCAAATACATTCCATGAGTCTGCGAAATAAACCCAGGGCTTTTTCCCGTATGAAATTATTTTTAAAGCAATTTCTATCGTAAAAAGTGCAATTATAAGCCGGTCGATCAATGATAAAACATCATAATATTTTTTTGCCAAAGAGGGATAAGTCTCCAAGCCAATAACAACAGCAGACAGGAGGATAAGTGATAAAATAAAATTATTAAAGAGTCTGCTATTTTTTATCTTATTTGCTATTTCGATCAACTGGCTCATTATTTTTAAATTTAAAATTTGCAGCTCCTGCAATCATTGGCACCAAAGTAAGGATAATTGGCATAAAGCGCCCCAAGATAAATACCCACATTCTAAAACTGTTATAAAAACTACTTCCACGTCCAATGGATTCCTTTTTAAAAAGCGTGACTGATTATCAAAAAACAGGTTTTAGACTAACCATTTTTCTTTAAAATATCCTGTAGAAACTCCCATAAACGATGCTGTTCCTAATAAAAGCAAAAGCAAGGCCAATGCTATTTCCAGAAAATGAGTTCCGCAAAACATACCACCTGCAAATAACAAATTATCCCCTTCAGGGAAAACAAATCCAAGGAAAAATCCTGTTTCAACATAAACAATTGCCAACAAAAGGCTTAAACCTTCATATTCGATGATACGAAGGGTGTCAAAACAAAACCCCAAAAATTGCTTTCCAATAAAATCATCTATTACTTTTTTGCTTAAATCTCAATGATAAAAAAATACTTGTCGAAATTATTGTGGCAATAAACAAGAGTGACCATTCAATAGGTATTTTAAAGAAGTCAATCAAAATCATTTTAATACCGACGAAAACCAATACAACAGCCAACCCGTAGCTTAAAAGCCAAAAACGATGAATAATACCTGCCAGAGCGAAGTACAATGACCGTAGTCCAAGTATTGCAAATACGTTGGACGTGTAAACAATAAATTGGTCTTGCGTTATTGCAAGAATTGCAGGAATACTATCAACTGCAAAAATCAGGTCTGTTGTTTCAATAAGAATTAAAACCAAAAACAATGGTGTAGCAAATCTTCTACCTTCAATTTTTGTAAAAAATTTAGCTTCATGCAATGTTTGAGTCACAGGCACAAACTTCTTAAAGAACTTTACAACAGGGTTTTTATCGGGAGCAATTTTCGAATTACTATGATTAAACATTTTAATCCCGGTAAAAAAAAGCAATGAGCCGAAAATATAAATCGTAAAATGAAATTTTTCAAGTAGTGCAACACCTGCAAAAATAAAAATCACACGCATAATCAAAGCGCCAATAATACCCCAGAACAGAACTTTATGCTGATACTTTGATGGTATATGGAAGTATGTAAAAATCATTATAAATACAAAGATATTATCAACACTTAATGCCTTCTCAACCAGATATCCGGTAAAAAACTCCAATGCCTGCTGCTGTCCTCTCCAGAAATAAATCAGGGTATTAAATACCAAAGCAAGAAAAATCCAAACAAAAGTCCATGTTAATGCCTCTTTTACAGATACCTCATGACTTTTCCTATGAAAGACACCTAAGTCTAATGCCAACATAATTAGTACAAAAGCATTAAAAAAAATCCAGAATATAATTGGTGTTTCCATTTGAACAATTTTATTGACAATAATATTAATTTTTTGTCTAAAACATCAATCGCAGGCTTGTTTCAGGTTTGCGTACAACTGTCCGGGGGTATGTTTTGGTAAGCGTAACCTGACAACAACACAGGGCAGAGTGCAGGTTCTTTGGCCAGAAAACTGTTACGATGCGCTCCGCGTGAGCATAAGGAGCAGATGAGCGCTTTGTCAGCCGCAGCTTTCTTCGACATCCGTAGCTTTAGCAGAGGATGTAGCGAATTCTGGTGTCCGGGTATATGAGCCATTACAAATTTGTCCTGGGTGCAGGAGCAAAAGTTAAGGAGCATGGCGTCGAAATACCGCCACGGTTGGTAAAAACCCTGCCTGCCTGCGCCGAAAGGCAGGCGTGAAAAGCTTATTAAACATCCCTTGTTAGGCTTTCGAACTTATTGTAATTTATTATGTTGATTTTCGAATTTGTCAATAATTGTATAGTCGACTAATAAGCCCAAGATAATGCCGGTCCCATACATCACTATATCCAAAGGGTCATAGGTGGTACCTAAGAATTTAATCTTAAGTAGTTGTAGAATTTCAACAATTATTCCAAATGAAAAAGTAAAAAATGCACCAATCATCCTGCTTTTACCTATTGAGATTTTTTTTCGTAATGAAATTTGCAACAATAAGTAAAGGTTCAAAGGAAGTATCAAATCAATTAAATAGCCTCTGACAAAGTTCTCGAAGATTCCACTATAGTCAGGTCCTATGATAAAATGCATTAATGCTACACCTAGAGAAAGTCCAACAATAAGAAGAATGCTTTTTTTATTTTTCATTGCTTACTCCTGTTCTTTGGATTTTTTTTGAATTCTTAGATTACATTCGATTTCAAAATTCTGGTCCAAAGCAGGTTGCGAATAGTTTTGGACGGGAAGTCAGATCAATACAGGTTGAAGCCTGATGGTTTGCGTATATGACTTGTGGTGGTTTTCGAAGTACTTTCTTTCCGGCTTGCATCAAGTTTACTTAAATGTACAAAGCTTGAATTTTCCACTTCCCCCGCCATAGGTTATTTACGCTGTTATGAGGTCTTCTTTTTTCTTTTCTTTTTACTTTGTAGTCTTACCTCCCATTTCAGTAAACACACTATCAACAGGTTCCCAAAGTTCTATTTTGTTTCCTTCAGCGTCCATAATATGAACAAACTTTCCATAATCATAGGTTTCGATACTGTCAAGAATGGTCACTCCGTTGTTTTTTAGTTTGTTAACAAGTCCTTCAATGTTTTGAACCCGATAATTTACCATAAACTCTTTTTTTGAAGGAGAGAAATACTCGCTACCTTGTTTGAACGGACTCCATTGCAAATAATTAATTTCATCTGGTCTGTTTGCATTTCTAAATTCAAAACTTGAACCCCATTGGTTTACTTCAAGTCCCAAATTTTCTGCATACCATTCTTTTGTCTTTTCAGGGTCTTCAGAAAAAAAGAAAATCCCGCCAATTCCTGTTACTTTAGGCGTAGTGTCTTGTTCTGAAAGTGTTTTGATTGATTCATTCTTTTGTTCTTCCATATTTGTTGATTTATTTATTTTTGAATCACAACTTATTAGTGTTGCTATAATCGTAAGTGTGAAAATGAGCTTCTTCATGTTTAATATGTTTATCTGTTGTGTCGTATTTTAAGCTTCTCTATAACGGCCCGGAGGCAGCGTTTCGTTTTTGTCGGTGAGTCAACCAGGACCGAGCGTCTTGATATTACCCTGTGGGCAGTTATTTATTTTCACTAATTATTCTTTCTCTGCTACATAAAAAGTAATGTTTTCACCATTCCAAAAATCGTTGCTATCCGGGAGCACATTTTCGTGGTTTTTAATATTCGTAAAGCCTTTTGATTCCAGTATTGAAACCATATGATCTTTTTCATAGTAATGATTCCAGAAAATGTATGTATCCACATTATCATTCTCACCAATTACAATATGATGCTCTGCAAGTACTTTCGCTTCTGGATAATGGTATCCATTTGTCAAGGCTATGTAGGGTGCAGGCTTCCAAAATCCATTCTTTTGAACTTCCCAAACTTTTGATAAAGTCTTCTTTGTGATGTTTTTTTCGTTTACCACATCAAAAATAAATTTTCCACCTTTTTTTAATGACCTGTAAATGTTTGCTAATACTTTTTCTCTTTCTTGTGGTAGTAAAACACAAAAATCAAGGTAAATCAGGATTACTAAATCAAATTGACTGTCAAAATCCAAATTCAAATAATTTTGATGGATGTAATCAATATCAAGTTGTTTCTCCTTTGCTTGTGTAGTTGCATATCGGATTGAATTTTCAGAAAAATCAACCCCGGTTACAATATGTCCTTTTTTCGCCAATAATTCAGCATAAAGACCAGGCCCACAACCCAGATCGAGAATCTTCATTTTTGGTTTGTCAGATTGTCTTAAAATCCAGTTTGAAATATTCTCAATTTTTTCTTTGCTTCTGCTTGCAGCATCATTTTCAGGATTTAAATGCAATTCAAGGAGTTGTTTTGAGATGTATGGATCTGTCCACATGACAGAAGTTCCCTTATCATACAATTTTGGCCTGTCTGTAAGTTCTTTAATAAGACTGAAGTTCATAGTGTTAATTTCCAATGTATAAGCCAAACTTAGATTTTATCAGGTTAAATAACCTCTCCGGAAGGCAGAAAATTGCCCTAACGTTTGCCGGAATGCGCAGTTTTCGCTTCAAGGCGTTTACTTGTTGAGTAACCTATAAGTCAGTCAAATGACAAAACCTTGGCAACCCCACTGACCCCGCAATTGCGTATTACCGGCTGTTACCTGCAGTGTTTTTTTCAAAAAATATCCAGTTTCAAGATCACAGAATTTTCGCACTGTTGAATTGTTTTAAAATCATTCTTCTCCAATACCTTTATTGAAGAAATATTTGTATTCTCAGTTTCAGCCGTTATAGATCTTACGTTCTTGTTTTCCCGAATCCAATGAATCATTCCTGAAATGGATTCTGTCATATAACCTTTATTTCTATGCTCTAAATCAGTTCCATAACCTATCTCAACTTCACCCTTTTCATACGGTTCTCCGTGAAAACAAATCGCTCCAATGATTGCCCTTTTGACTTTCTCTATCAGAATCCACATGGTATAGAAATCTGAATCCTTTGTAATATCAATAATATTGGGCAAAAGGTCATTTAGAATTGCCTCCTTAGTATCATTATCAATTAATGATTGAGAAGGAATCAATCCAAGCTCTTTTGCAAAATCATATGGAGAATCAATATGTTTTTTCAACTCCTCTGCTGACAATGGTTTTATTAATAGTCTTTTTGTTTCAATCATTTTTTCGTGTGTCTTTATTTTAAAATGGCAGTCAACGGTCCGGCGGTAGGGTTCAGTGAGCGTTAACCTACTCAGCATCCGGGCGGATGCGAGCTTTGTCAGCTTTAGCTTCAGCGAAGGCTGGTGTCCGGGGACATTAACCATTATAAATTTGTCTTGAGTGCAGGAGCAAAAATTAAGGAGCATGCCGATGAAATCCCGCCTCGGGGGTTAAAAACCCTGCCTTACTGCGCAGGCAGGCAGGGGTGACAAGCTTATGAATTATACCGTCCGTGTCAGGTGTTGTTGTTTAATATTTTCTTAAAATTTATCGTATAGTTGTCCTCATTTCCAAAGAGGTCATCAAATACAAATCCTGAATCAGTTATTAGT
>JAKPZU010000070.1 GCA_029559915.1 Bacillota bacterium | reverse complement strand
CAAATACTTGAAAATATTTGATCAATACAATGTCGACGGCATTATTCTCATCTCCAATACCAACCGGATTGAAGATTACCTCGCTCTTAATATTCCTATGATCGAAATCGATCATAACTTAAGTGATGCCATCCCTTCCATTACTTCCAATAACTTTATGGGCGGAAAATTGGCTGCGGAAAAACTAGTAAGCAATGGCTGTAAGAAAATCATTCACTTCCGGGGACCTTCAGGTCTTTTGACGGTCCAAGACAGAACTAGCGGTTTTCAGTCAGTTCTAAAGGAAAACAACATCCAATGTCATACTTATGATTTAGCGTTTTTATCGCCTGATCCTAAAGATATCGAAAATAAGATTCTCTCTCATTTGGACGCAGACGGTATCTTCTGCGACAGTGACGTCATTGCCATCTTGGCCATTCAAGCGTTAAAACGTGCCGGTAAAAAAATCCCGGAAAACGTACAAGTCATCGGTTTCGACAACATTCAACTTGCAAGCATGTTTGAACCGAAGATTACTACCATTGAGCAATCAACTTTATCCATTGGTAAAGCCGCCTTAAAATCAATCATGCGCCTTATCAATGGCGAAGAATTGGATTATTTCCACCAAACAATCGACGTAAAACTAATCGAAAGAGATACGACAAAGTAAAAGCCTTCAATTTTTTGAAGGCTTTTTTTCGATATCAAGCAACAATTGTTTTAAAGTTCTACCACCGTAAAACTCGCCGATGTCACCGCTTTTTCTGACTACCCTATGACAAGGTATAATAAGCGGTAAAGGATTGTTTTTGCAGACGGTGCCAACGGCACGGTCTGCACCGGCGTGTCCGGAAACTTCCGCTAGTTTTCCATAATTCCAAGTTTCGCCGTAAGGAATCTTCATCATCGCCTTTAGGACGTCAATTCTAAATTCACTGCCAGAAAATGCAATCGGGAAAGTAAACTCAGTCCTTGAATTCATAAAATATTCAAGGATTTCTTTTTCAGCTTGCAAGCAAGCTTTGTTGGGTAAATCATGATGAATTTTCTCGGACTTGAGGAAGATTTGGACAATTTTTTCGTTTTTACTAATCAAAGTCACCAGTCCGTTGTTTGAGGAAAAAGTGTATTTAATCATCTTATTACTTCTTTCTATAAAGAATAAAAATGTTATGACAAATTCTTTTCAGGTGAATTCTTGAGCGATAGTCTATTGGTTTTGAAATCTTCCAGGTGGTTGATTGCAATGATAAAGGCAACCACCACAATCAGTGCTTTCGTTATGGCTGAAAAATTCAGGCTCCACCAAATGCCACTTTGAGCCATGGTGGCAGTCAGCCAAATAACGAAAGGTATGCGGATGGAATTGCCCACTATTCCGACAATCGAAGGGATGACTGATTTACCAATGCCATTGAAGAATCCAGCCCCAATGCTTTCAACAATCATGAAGACTTGCGATACGCTTAATATCCTTAAGTATATCACGCCTTGTCTTACAGTTTCATCATCATTGACGAAAATTCTCATCAAAGTTTCCGGGATAAAGAGTAATAACATTGAAATCAAGAGGGCATAAGGTATCAAAATCAAGGAAATATCCATGATGCTTCTTTTGATACGTCCAAATTCCCTCGCCCCAAAGTTTTGGCCGATGAAAACCGTAATTGCCGATTGGAAACCGCTGGCAATCATCCAGGTCAACTGTTCCACCTGCACGCCAATTCTTTGCCCGGCCACTACATTGGGGCCAAACTCAAACACCTTTCTGGCAATATAAATGGAAATTACTGTGAAGAACATTGATTGAATACCTACAGGAAGTCCAATCGCAATAATTTTTTTAATCGCTGCCAAATTAAAGTTCTTAATATGGAAAACTTTTAAATTCGGATTATGTTTTTTATAAATGACGAAGAATATGACCAAGGTAATGAACTGAGATCCGACTGTCGCAATTGCAGCGCCGGTAATTCCCATTTTAAAAACGATGATTAAAAGCGGATCCAAAACCATATTGAAAAAGAAGCCAATAGCCAAAACTCTTAAATTGATTTTTGTTTGACCTAAACCTTCATTGATTGCCACAAAGCCATTGACAATGAATTGGATGAATATCAACCCACCGATAATCGGTATGTACATTAAAGCGTAGTCAATAATCTGCGGTGTTGTGATATTGAAAATCGCTAGAAATTCATTTTGGAACAAAAGGATTAATATCGCTGCCACAATACCAAAAAACGCCTCTAGCAGAAGGCCGTTAGTGGCGAAGACGTTAACGTCTTTAAGTTCTTTTCTTCCTACCGCATGAGAGACTTTGACTGATGTACCGATTTTAGCAATCAAGATTAGGCCAAAAGCGAACCAGGTTAAATAGGAAACTGTACCAATAGCGCTGACGGCATTGGTTTCGTTCATACCGATAACATCAACCCTGCCAATCCAAAAAATATCGGTAAGATTATAAGCGATTTGCGAAAGGGTTGTAAGCAGGATTGGAAATGCCAGTAGCAGCAATTTCTTTAATATCGGGCCCTCTGTGACATTGAATACCTTGTTCATAAATATCCTCTTTTGCTTTTAAAAAGAACCTTTGATTAGGTTCTTTAATTTGTTAAGCTATTTTCAATGAAGTAAGTGGCTTCCATATCAGCCGTTGATAAGGCGAAAGCTAACGGGAACCTTTGAAAAGCTTCACCGACGTTTCTGACGTTTTCCGTATCGGAAAATCCCATATGATATCTGATGGCGAAGGCTTCGTCCCTAGTAAGTTTCATAAAACCGGAAATGATGTAAACCGATTTTTCGCCATGGCCATAAGGCAAGTCGTCTTGAAAATCGAAACTTGGAATTTGAACCCATTTGCCGGTAGAATCTTTTACATTCCTTGTCGTTTTTTTATAAACGTTTATTTTGCATAAATCATGCAAAAGCGAAACGATGGCAATCGATTCGTCGGTATAACTGAGTCCATAAAGTTCTTTTACCCGCGGACGTTCTAGATAGGCTTTTAAACATTCGTAAACATTCAAAGAATGTTCAACCAATCCGCCTTCTTTTGAAAGGTGGTACTTGGTTGAACAAGGCGCATCGAAGAAATCGCTTTTGCTTGAGGAAAGAAACTCCAACAACTCGAGTGAACCTTCTCTTTTGATATATTTTTTATAGGTGTCGATAAATTCTTGTTTTTTCGTCATAGGATCTTACCGTAACAAGCAACTCCGTCGACTTCATACTCATTTTGTTCGTAAGTAACCCTAACTTTCACGGGAGCCAATTCTTTTACCTGATACATCGTTTCGTCGCTTAAATCCTTGATAAAGTAACCTTCTTTGATGTCCAAGTCTTCCAAATTGCCATAGAAGACGAAGATATCGTCTTCAATGTATCTTTTGGCGTGACGTGGTAAAAGTTCGTTCAAAACCGAAGTTTTTTCCATAGAGTTCATGATGATGAACTTATACGGATTTTCCAAATTGAATCTTCTTCTTAAAGAGTCGTTGAGAAAGTTTTGTTCGATGGTGTTTTTGGTATGAGAGTAACTTTCTTTGGCTTTGTTATAGATGTTCAAGCCGATTTTTTTAAGCTTCTCGGTAAAGTTTTGCGAATTCCCCATTTATTTCACCTCTACTATTTTATTTAATTAAAATAAACCGATGATTTTTTGATCGATTAAATCCATATTTTCATATGCGCCATGTTTTGGTAACCCTGGCATGGTCATGACCGTACCGGTCAAAGCCACGATAAATCCAGCACCGATGGACGGCTTGAATTCCCTGACGGTAACCTTGAAATTAGTAGGTCGGCCCTTGATATCGGCGTCGTCAGATAAAGATAGCGGCGTTTTAGCCATACAGATAGCTAAATTATCCCAGCCCAATTTATTGAACTGATTAATCTGTTCTTCAGCTTTTTCAGTAAAAATAACCCCATCTGCACCATATATTTCTTTGGCAATTTTATTTATTTTATCCTTGATTCCCAAATTTAGAGGATATAACGGACGGTTGTGTTTTGATTCAATAGCTTTGTTTACAACTTTTCTTGCCAAATCCAATCCGCCTTCGCTACCTTTGGCGAAAACTTCGGAAAGGGCGATTTCATGATTATTGGCTTTAGCCCAAGCCATAATCGCCTCGATCTCTTGATCAGTGTCAGTATAAAACTTATTTAAAGCGATAACATAAGGCACTTGGTAATTTTTGACGCTTTCAATATGTTTCTCTAGATTTGCTAATCCTTTTTTGACTGCTTCGACATTTTCGTTGTTCATTTCCGCTTCACTTACACCGCCATGAATTTTCAAAGCTCTTAAGGATGCGACGATTACAACGGCACTTGGCATATAATCCATGGCTCTCATTTTGATATCCATGAATTTTTCCATACCCAAGTCAACGCCGAAACCAGCTTCGGTTACGACAAAATCAGCGGCTCTGGAAGCGAAATCGGTAGCGATGATGGAATTGCAGCCATGAGCGATATTGGCGAATGGCCCGCCGTGAATCAACGCCGGCGTTCCTTCTAATGTCTGAACGATATTAGGTTTTATCGCTTCTTTCAAAAGCATTGCTACTGCGCCAGTTGCTTTTAAATCGCCAACTGTCACCGGCAAATCATCTTGATTATAAGCGACTACCATGGTTGATATTCTTCTCTTCAAATCTTCAATGTCTGTCGCTAAACATAACACAGCCATGACCTCTGAAGCCACCGAAATATCAAAGGCGTCAAATCTTGGCGTTTCTTTTTTCATTGAAAGTCCAACTTGTATCTTTCTTAAAGAACGGTCATTCATGTCCATCGCTCTTTTCCAGATAATTTTTTCCGGATTGAGCTTAAGTTCATTGCCATGGAATAAATGGTTGTCAATGATTGCCGAAATCAAATTGTTGGCAGCGGTGATAGCGTGAATATCACCGGTGAAATGCAGGTTGATATCCTCCATCGGAATAACTTGAGCATAACCACCTCCCGCTGCTCCACCCTTAACTCCCATTACCGGTCCTAGAGACGGTTCTCTTAAGGCAATCATGGTTGAAAAGCCTAATTTGGCGATAGAATCGCCTAAACCGATGGTAGTAGTCGATTTGCCTTCACCAGCTTTTGTTGGGGTAATGGCGGTTACTAAAACAATTTTTCCTCTCGGATTGTCCTTATAACGATTGATGGCTTCAAAACTGACCTTGGCTTTATATTTACCATATAACTCCAAATCATCAGCGGTTAAACCAATCTTTGTAGCAATTTCTTCAATCTTCTTAATCTCAGCTGTTTGAGCAATTTGTAAATCTGTCAACATTATTTATTTCCTCCAGTTTTAAGTTCTAATAAAGTTACGCTTTCCACACTTGCGGTTTCAGGAAACATATCGATTGGCGTAATATTTCTCACCTGATATTTTTGGTTCAAATCACTGATATTTTTCGCTAAAGTCGAAGGGTTGCAGGAAACGTAGATAATTTGTTTAGGCAACACCTGTAAAACCGCATCTAACACCACATCGCTCATGCCGGAGCGCGGTGGATCAAGGACTATTATATCCGGTTTGATTGAATTGTTCAATAATTTAGGCAGAGCACTTTCGACATGGTCTTGAATGAATTCAACGTTTTTGACGTTATTGATCTTGGCATTGAGAATGGCATCATTTATCGAACTTTCGGAATAATCGATGCCATATACTTTTTTCGAATCCTTGGCCAGCATCATTGAGGTGATACCAATACCGCAATATAAGTCAAATATCGTTTTACTCTTTTCTATATTTGCCAAATCAAGAATTAACTTGTACATTTTCTTCATTTGCACTGTATTCATTTGGTGAAAGGCATCTGGAGAGATTTTAAAAGTATAATTGTGCAACAATTCTTCAATCTTGTCCACACCAGCAATTATCTTTATCGGATTGGAAATTACGAGATTGCTTTTTTGATTGTCAAGACTGTAACTTACCGACTTGACAATTGGCATTTCCGCCATTAATTCCTTGGCTATTGTTTCCATAATCTGATCATATTTTTTGATAATGAATATCACTGAAGCACTTTTAGTTTCTTCTAGATATCTTACGACCAAATAATGAAGTATTCCTTCCTTATTGCGTACATCAAAAGCTTTTTGGTGATATTTTCTCATCAATTTCAAGACTTGATGATTGATGTTGTTAATTTCTTGGTGATGAATCAAGCAATCGTCAACAAAGACGAAATGATTGGAAGCGGGCTTATAAAAACCTAAAGCCAAACCAAAATTGGTATTACGGAATGGCATCTGCGATTTGTTGCGATAATTGTAAGGATTATCCATTCCCAAAGTTTTATTTATCGGTAATTTATCGGTATCGATATTGGTGTATCTCCGTAGAGCTTGCTTGATGATTGATTGTTTTATCTTAAGTTGTTCAAAGTAGTCGATGTGCTGCATCTGACAACCGCCACAATCGTCATAAAACTTGCAAGGAGGTGTAACTCTTCGGTTGGACAACCTTTCGATATCAACAATCTTGGCAATGGCATAATTATCAAAACTATCAGTTACTTCAACGTTTACTACTTCCTTCATTATCGCTCCGGGAACAAAAACAGCTACTTTTTGATAGTATCCGATACCTTCGCCATTGATTCCTTGTTTTCTAATATCCAATTTAATTTTGTCGCCAACATTTAATCTCATATAAGTCACCCTCACATAGATATTATATCAAATTATTGGTGAGAATAATATAAAATCCGCCATAAAAAAACAAGACTTTTTAGGTCTTGTTTAGTTCTTTTCATCAACCGTATAAGTTGAAACATATTGTTTAAGAAGATATTTGACTTCTTTGTTGTTCAATTCTTCGAAACTTGAAAGTAGTTCTTTCGTCTCTTGTTCGATATCTTTTGTATTTTCAATTTTTTCAATGTAGATTAGTTTGTTCTTGGTCCCAATATTATTTTCTTTGTCGACCAGCAACTCTTCAAACAATTTTTCCCCAGGTCTTAATCCGGTGATTTTGATTTGAATGTCGACATACGGTTTTAATCCGGAAAGCATAATCATTTTTTCAGCTAAATCGATAATTTTTACCGGTTCACCCATATCGAGGATGAATATTTCTCCACCGGAAGCGAACTCAGCAGCTTGCAAAATCAAACTTACCGCTTCAGGAATAGTCATGAAATAACGGATAATATTGCTGTCGGTGACAGTAACTGGACCACCGTTTGCAATTTGTTTTTTAAACAAAGGTACAACCGAACCGTTAGATCCGAGAACATTACCAAATCTTACGGCCGAAAAATTGGTTTTGGAAGTTTTGGAAAAATGTTGGATTAACATTTCGGCGTATCTTTTGGTAGCACCCATGACATTTGTTGGTCTAACTGCTTTATCAGATGATACCAAAACAAATTTTTTGACTTTGAATTCATCAGCCAAACGACACATGTTGTAAGTGCCAAGGATATTGGTCCTGATAGCTTCCATGGCTGAGTCTTCCATCAAGGGGACGTGCTTGTAAGCGGCCGCATGAAAGATATAGTCAGGAAGATAATTTTCAATGATTGTTTTCATTCGCGTATAATTATATACAGAGGCTATCTGAACCTTGATGTCTGGTTTGAAATCACTCCTTTTGGCTATATCAAGGTTGATTTCCATCGATAAGTCATAGACACCATTTTCATAGAAGTCTACCAAAAGCATAGATGATGGTTGATACTTCAAGATTTGTCTTACCAATTCAGAACCGATTGATCCCCCGGCCCCAGTTACCAAAATCTTATTTCCCTTGATGAATTCCTTGATCCCTTCGGAATCAAGTTCTATTATAGGCCGACTTAATAAATCTTCAACGTTAACGTCCGAGATTTGATCTGGCACGTTATCGCGATAATCTTTAAATGCCGGTAATCTTTTAATCCTAACCGGTTTGTCAATAAAATAATTGACAATTTCTTGGAATCTCTTTGGTTCAATATTCACAATGGCAATAATAACTTCTTCAATATTGAAACGATCGATCAATTTTGCAATTTCTGAGATTGGGCCGTAAATTGGATAACCTGACAATAAATTACCAATTTTCTCTTCATTATCATCGACAAATCCGATGATATTGTTGTTTAAAGTTGGATTGTTTCTAATTTCATTCAAGACAATCTTTCCGCCTGAGCCAGCGCCAATTATCAGGGTACGGCTGCCGGTGGGATATGAGTGTTTAAACAAGAAAATGGTCATTAGGCGTTTGAGGATTCTCGGAGCAATCATGAACATCAATTCCCATAGCGTGGTGAAAAGGAAAAAGTACTCGATGATGAACTCAAAATCAGGAATAGCCAAGGTTAAAATTATGATGACAATATTTGTCAATGTAACAACAAGGGCAATTTTTAATGCTTCATCCAGTCCGACATTAACCATTACCAAATGGTAAAGTTTAAACAAATAATAGACTATCAATTTAAAGGCTATTATTATCGGCAATACCATCAATGGCTGCATGTAATCAAAATTAGGAATCAAAAACCACAGGGCAAAAATAGCCAACACATAGGTAAGAGCAATTCCAATCGCATCCGAAATCATAAATAATATTCTAGATTTATTTAATGTTCTTTTCTTCTTTTTTAATTTAGAATTCATATTGACCCTCTTTGTTTACGTGTGTTTATTATCATATCTCATAAATCGATTATTGTCAATGATGCACGACTACATCATCATGCAAAAAAAACAATAAAAAAAGCCAAACT
>JAKPZU010000190.1 GCA_029559915.1 Bacillota bacterium | reverse complement strand
ATTAAGACAATATAAGTTAGCATTTCAGTTATAAAAGGATTCAGAACCGTAGGGACTACGGGGATAGCCTATTGAGTCACTGGTGGGTACATCGGTTTGGATAGGAAGCCCCCACTTCGATTAAGTGGTGGGTAGTTCACTAATTAGAGCCTTGATATAGATTATTTTTACGCATCAATTTATCGATTTCATTGACGATAATGAATTTTTTCAATGACCATTTCGGTTCAATCAAGGCTTTAGCCTCTGGATCTCCAGTTAAACGATGGACGATTATTTGATCATTGATCAGGGTCAATTGCTTGATGACGATATCGACATAGTCCTTCATTGATAGAAGTGGAAAAGGTTTTTTCTCATAAATTCTATAAATCGGGGTATTCTTGACGATGTAAAGCATGTGAATCTTTATACCTTGAATATCCAACTTATTTAAGTATCTGGCAGTATCAAGCATCATGTCTGGAGTTTCTCCAGGCAAACCGTTGATGATATGAACAACGACATTGATATTTCTTTTTCTTAACTTGTTGACGGTGTTTTCAAAGGTGGATAAATCATGACCACGATTAATTAACTTAAGTGTTTTATCGTGCATGGTTTGTAAGCCCAGTTCAACTGTCAAATAGGTTTTTTCATTGATCTCTGATAGCAAATCGTAGATTTCATCATTGAAACAGTCCGGTCTGGTGCCGATATTCAACCCGATTATATCCTTATCCAAAGATAAAGCTTCGTAATAAAGTTTTCTTAACTTCGGGATTGGTCCATAAGTGTTGGAGAAAGATTGGAAGTAAACGATATATTTTCCATTTTGCCATTTCTTCTCCATGATTTTCTTGATGCGGTCGAACTGTTCTTGCAGGGTTTCGTGCTTCGAACCACCGAACTCGCCGCTCCCACTATCGGTACAAAAGATACAGCCCAAAGTTGAGATTTTACCATCGCGGTTTGGACAGGTAAAATCACCGTTTAAAGCAATCTTGAAGACTTTGCTGTTAAAACGGTAACGGTAGTAGTTATTAAGGGTGTTATAGTGTTTTTCTTCAGTAAAATAGTTCATATTCTCACCAAGAAAATTATATCATATTCATTTATTTTTTTAATGTTAAATAAAAATAAAGTCTGATGCGGGATTTGTGTAAAAGTTATTTTTTCTTGAAGTTGAGGCAAAAGATGTTATAACCCGACTTACGCAGATGTTGTGTGAAAAGGAAAAAATAAAGCAGTAAAAAAGACAGGAAACTGAATATTAACCTTAAAAAAGACCAAAAAAGGTCTTTTTTTCATATATTTTTAACAAACACTTGACGTTGTGTGCGTTAT
>JAKPZU010000055.1 GCA_029559915.1 Bacillota bacterium | reverse complement strand
CGCCACTCATTTATAGAGTTGTGAATTGCTTTTGTTCTTTGAAAGATTGATATTTGCTACAACCTTTTCTTTGAATTTTTGAAGGACAAGAGCGTTGTGAATTGCTTTTGTTCTTTGAAAGATTGATATTTGCTACAACTGCAACGCTCCATACTTTGGCGAGCTACCAGTTGTGAATTGCTTTTGTTCTTTGAAAGATTGATATTTGCTACAACTGTATAACTATCGTTAGTTACATCGCGAGCGTTGTGAATTGCTTTTGTTCTTTGAAAGATTGATATTTGCTACAACAGAACAACCGGTTTGACTTCGATGTAATGCGTTGTGAATTGCTTTTGTTCTTTGAAAGATTGATATTTGCTACAACTGATTTAATATTAAAAAAATTGCCCGATAGTTGTGAATTGCTTTTGTTCTTTGAAAGATTGATATTTGCTACAACTTCCCAATCAGACATTATTTTAGCCTTTCCGTTGTGAATTGCTTTTGTTCTTTGAAAGATTGATATTTGCTACAACATAATTAAAAATTAAATAATATGGGACAAGTTGTGAATTGCTTTTGTTCTTTGAAAGATTGATATTTGCTACAACGCCTCTTTTATTTTTGCATTAATGTAATCCGTTGTGAATTGCTTTTGTTCTTTGAAAGATTGATATTTGCTACAACATCAACGCCGGTTCCATATGCGTCACTTACGTTGTGAATTGCTTTTGTTCTTTGAAAGATTGATATTTGCTACAACTTTGGTGATGGTTTTATGATAGTTCCGAAGGTTGTGAATTGCTTTTGTTCTTTGAAAGATTGATATTTGCTACAACTGCCAACAGGTCGTGGACTGTCAGCGCATCGTTGTGAATTGCTTTTGTTCTTTGAAAGATTGATATTTGCTACAACCCGTCCTTTTCTATCGCTCCACTAATGCCAGTTGTGAATTGCTTTTGTTCTTTGAAAGATTGATATTTGCTACAACATACCCTGTCGCAAAGTCCTATCTTTCAATTATTTACAACTCATCTTTGGATAGCAAATTTCTTGTAGCAAATCATATAAAAGCCGGAAATTTCCGGCTTTTTTTATTTCAACCAGAATCAAAACAATTCCAGCTGAACCGGCATGTCCTTAGGCGGAGCAGATTTTTGGCTGTAAAATATTTCCATCTTGCCAAATTGTGCATCCGTAATGTCGAATACAATCACGTGCCCCTTGGGAGGCAATGCCTTCTTTACCCTTTTCTTATGGACTGCAGCATTTTCACGGCTGCTGCAATGGCGAGCATAGATGCTGAATTGAATCATCTTGAAACCATCCTCCAATAAAAATTTACGAAAAGCCGCATAGTTTTTCCTGTCCCGTTTGGTCTCCGTAGGCAGGTCAAAATGAACGAATACCCACATAATCTGATATTTACTGTACCTGTTGATCATCATAATTCCGGATATAATATTTTTCGCGCTTTTCCGATGAAGCAATCCATCAGACTGGCAGTGGTACGGGAAGCGCCCACCATCAGGGGGCTGTTCTTGCCCTTGATATTGATATCCAGTACGGGTATCTGAAGAAGATATTTCTTGATGTCAGTCGTCAACTCGCCGTCAAACTCAGGATTCTCCTCAAGAAAGGCAACGATGTACAGGTCCACGACAGGACGATATGGCTCCATGATATCATCAGCCAGACAAAAAGCATTGTACTTATTCCTGTGATGGATGCCCAAGGCCGGAAGGCATCCACTGGACACCAAATTGCGGGCTATTACAGCTCGCAGCAAAGCATAACCATAGTTGAAAAGAGCATTGACGCCACCTTCATCCCGGCCCCGGTTGGTGCTGTAAGGTATGGTTAAGATTGATTGCCAATAGATGGCCGCTGCCCTACCCTCATAGTTTTCAGGATCTCCACTGCCAATCTTCGATATCATCCGCTCAATTGTTGGAGATGGCGATCCAAGTCGTTTCAATACCTTGGCCTGGTTGGCCAACTTGGCTTCTATGGTCTGTTTCCAAAGCTGCTTTTTCAACGGTTCGGACGCTGCCAGCTGATATCTGAGTCTTTCGGTATAGGTGTCGCTGCCGGCAAAGGGAAGACTCATCGAAACCGGCAGATGATCCGGGCCACACCAGAGTATCACGGCATTGTTTTCCTGCAATGACGTTACCGTAGTCTGTGTGATGGTAATCCGGGGATGATCTGCGATGACCATGCCGATATCTTCGATCGGAACAGTCTTTTCAGCATCTTCACCCGGCTTTCTCACACAAAGTTGTTTGTGTCTGACGGATACATATGCCGGATTACCGAAATAAAGGGTTCGCTTAATCATTATGAAGGTAGCTGCATTCACTTATATGCAAAAACCTTGCCAAACTATTAATTACCTAATTTTCTCCCACTGAAACAATATCACCTAGATGATTAACTCTTACTTTTATTATTCCTTTTAATCCCAATGTTCCTTCACGTTTCCAAGTAAAATTCTTCGTTGCTGGATTATTCTCAACATTTGTTTCCAAATGATGCCTAAAGAAATAATCTTTTTGAGCAATTTTTTGAACCCTAAAAATATTTGGGCTAATAATTTTTTTATTCTCAGCATCAAATAAATCAATATTCAATGGATCAAATCCGGTTTGCGCATTTGGAAAAACAAATAGTTCATTTTGTTTCATCGTAAACAAAAACTGCCATCCAAGGTGCTGATTATAAGACCTGTCAATAATGGGAAGTCCCTGATTTTTTCTGGAGACTGCTTCGTAAAATGAAACAACATTCTCCTGAATATTTCCATTTTCATCGACTAAAAACTGACCATGATGATCTTTTTTATAGTGAAGAGGCTCGGCGTTACTCACTCCGCTAATTGTAACCCTCTTTATTGAAATACCTTTTTCCTTATTCAGCCAAATCGGATTGTTTGCCAGGTCTGTAAATGCTTTTTTGGGATCCCCACCGTACTGTCTCAGCCTTTCTTTCATTATTCTTTTGATACCTTCATCCAGGATTTTGTCTATCAGTTTTTCATCTTTAAAATTATCCGGATTGACATCTTTCCGAATAGAATAATCTTTCTCGAGCCAAACTAACTGCACCTTTTCGGGGAGGCATTCTGTTTTGGCCTCATTGAGAAATATCGGATTTCTGGATATTGCATTTTTCCCGGTAAATGCTCTTTTGGGATCACCACCAGATTCTTTGAGCCTTTCCAAAAGGGCATTTCGATAAGCCGGTTTGGTAACCTTCATGATGGTATCATAAGTCATTTTAGCTCCCACAGATTCTTCTTTTTTAACGGAATATCTGTATTGTCCGTAAACAGTTTCTTTATGAAGCTGGCCACGAGGTGTGAGCGTTGTTTGTACATGATTATTTTTGGCGATTTTATTCTTATTTTTGGTAACTACCTTATTTTTTGCTTTATGGGAAATAATAATATCCTCCAGATGCTCTTTGGCTATCTTCCGAAAGTTCGTAATTGGCTCTTTGAAGACTCTTTTCTTACTTCCATCCGCATCCGGTCTTGATAAGGTCTCTTTATTTTCAATAGCCAGGATTACGCTGTGCAGTTTATGATGCTCGTCTTTCCTTGCATTCAGATAATTGAGATACTGGATATGGCTGTGCCTTGTAAATGCTATGGTGAGTGCATCCATGGCATGATGCCGATGATCATTCCGCTTCGTCCAGTCCGTAATAACTTCGATTTTTTGCCCCGACCTCCTCTCCAGTGTCTCAGTTAAGCCAAGTGCCTTATACTTTTGAAAATTGAGTTCCTTCATTACATTGATCAGTCCCCAGTCTTCCCTTAACCGGTCAGTAATACTTCCCGTTGTCGAGATAACACTCCGAGTTACTTCAAAAAGCATCTGTCTGGCTTTCTTAGCTATGTATTGGGTTTCTCTAAGATCTCTTTCTATGAAGCCATCATCCAGTTCACTTTCTTTTTTCAACAGTTTTTTATACTTTGCTTTGGAAATGCCTTCTTCAGGACTCCTCATCCCCAGCTTATATAGGTTTTCGACCCGGCTTAAATAAAGCTCAAATCCTTCATCATCAGTATCGATCTGCATGAAATCAAAAGCTGTCTTCTCCCCCTTCCTCAAATTAACATCTCTGAAAGCCAGTGTTTTATTGGAGAAGCTGTCATCAAACATCCGGGACTTTGGAATGATGTGTTCAATATCTATTTTATTTGTAAAAAGGTCTTCTTTGGCAATATACCTGTTGGAATAAAGGTCCTTATAACTATTATTCTTCAATTCCTCATACAGCTTATACCGGATGATGTCATTTCGTGAAGGATTCAGAATGCCAAATTCTTTTTGCAGTATTTTGACGATTTTGTCGTGATTGAGCTTTGCAGCATTGATATTTGACGTCATTTCTGCTCTTTCAGCAGCATTTTTCTTTAATTCTCTGGCTAATTCAATCCTTATTTCGTCAAAATGAAAGTTTCTCTGATGCCCTGATGCCTCTAATTGATCATTTTCCTTATCTATCAAGGCATTGACAACATTGACCATCTGATTGAGAATTTTCTCAACAACAGGTTGTCTCAGGCTATTCTTTTTTATCGGTTCCAGCCTGTCTTTAAGCTCTCTGGATTCAAGTTCCTCCTTTGTCAGCGAATTTTTAGAATGTCTGTATTCGGCTAAAACACAAGCGTCGCTATATTTATTCTCTTTCAGATAGGGATAAATCCTTCTGATAGCCTTTGTGGACAGACTACCATAATCATTTTGAAAAGATATTCCGGCCAGAATCTTAGCATGCTCTGTTGTAAATCCAAACTTTTTATTCAGCAACCGGTACAATCTTTCATTGCCACTATTAGAATCGTCGCCTTCGTATGAATACAAAAGATGCCACAACTGGTATGCCGGTTGCTGTTCAAAATCGACACCATCCAATTCCGCATTAAAATCAAGAATCGAGGTATCAATTTTTAAGGCACCAAAAACGTCTTTGATCATATTTTTAATCTGAAGGGCCGGCACATTTAAGTCATCCAGGTCAACCTCATCCTTATTTGACTTGACATGCAGCAACTCCTTAATATCATACCCTTCATATTCAAGAATGTCTAAATACGCCTTATAGAGTAATTGATTGGTATGATTTCCTTCCAGTTTGACAAAGTTTACTTCCCATTGATTCGCATCATGTCCAAGCAATTCAAGGGCTTTCTTTGCAGTCAGGTTGCCTTTTATGTTCAATTCTTCAAATAAGCTGACCCTGGCATCGAGGTCAAATATATACTCCTCCGGTTCATGCAATGAAGAATCACCGGAAGATGGCTTTTTCTTTTTTAATGCAGGACTTCCTTTTTTCCGAATAATTACATTTGATAAATTTTGCCAGATTTTAACCCAAGTTGCGCTTATGCGGATGAAATTCTGCGCAGATTGGAAGTTTCCGGAGGGTGTAGTTCTATTTTGTGTACTACAGATTTTTTGACAAACGGATATTTCTTATAACCCATAACATCCAGTATTCTTTGAAAA
>JAKPZU010000054.1 GCA_029559915.1 Bacillota bacterium | reverse complement strand
AATATGTTTGGTCTATATTATGCGTGTATTATACCACGTCTTTATTCTTTTTGAACTAAAAAGTGTATTTTTCATAAAAAAAAGCGGAAGTTTAGAAAATCAACTTCCGCTAAATTTAGCTATTATGGTGGAACCAGAGGGATTTGAACCCCCGACCCTCTGCACGTCAAGCAGATGCTCTCCCACTGAGCTATGATTCCAGTAAGGAAATTATATCATATTAAATTTCCTTAGTAAAGTATAATTAATCTTGATTTTGAGAGCAAAAAAACTTGATTTTACTCGTAAGAATCAGATTTTATAACAGCCGTATTAATATTGTTGCGATAAACATAGTATTTGGTAAAAAGAAATTCAGTCACAAAATTAATTATCATAGTACCGCCAAGTATTACATATTCATTCCAACCAATTCCTTCTAGTGCATTGCCCCATAATGTAGATAAAGGAGTGAAGACCAAATAATAACAAGCTACTTTAAGCATAGCTTTAGGAATATTGGCAGCTGATTTAAAAGTAAATTTTCTATTAAGAGTAAAATTCCATATTACCGATAAAGTAAGTGCAATCAAGTATGCTGGCCAGTATGGAACATCCAAATTTTCATTAATTAGAGTGAAGGATCCGATTTGGATTAAACCAGCTGATATGGAAAATAAGGTAAATTTAATCATGTGAATAACATTTTCTCTTTTATTCATAAAATAAAACTCTCAATTCTTTAAAAATTTATATAAATTCTCACTATGAATCAATTATAACACTCTTCAAAAATGTCGCAACAAAAAAAAGTAAAGCCATTAAATAGCTTTACTTAAATAAATTGAAATCATTCATCTTTTGTTTCTTCTTTGACCTCTTCAGAAGCTTCTTCCTTCACTTCTTCTTTTACTTCTTCTTTTACTTCTTCAAGAATTTCTTCCTCATCTTCATCTTCTTCAGGAATTTCCTGTTCATGAAATTCTACGAGAATTTTCTTCAACATAATCATCAAAGGTTTCCTAAAAGCAAAGAGTATGAACCAAATGTATGAAGGAACGAATAGAATAGTCGGTCCAAACGCTACAAACAAAGTCCATGTCCATTTTGCCATTTTTTGTTTTTGCGCAAAGCGGAAAACCAATAGGTACAAAAAGAAATAGTAGACAAACCAAGCCAATATTCCCAAAATCATGAATACTACACTGGTATTGTTAATGCCGACTATTCGAGCAACAAATCCTTGTAAATTACTTGTACAAAAATTGTTGACTGAGAAAAATCCAAAATTGCCAAAATTAATGATATTGACTACCAAGTAAAATAATTGTTGAAAGATTAGAACTGCCAAGGCAAGAAATGCGACAGTTTCATAAACTTTTTTAAAACTTTTTAAACTGACTGCTTCTTTCTTAAAAGCTTGTTTAAATCCCATAATTTCCTCCAATGTTTTGTTCTTTTTCTTCAGTATATCACTTTTTAAAAACAATAAAACATTTCAATTGAAAAAAAATGAAAAACTATCTCTTTTAGTCCTACTTCTGGTTATATCCATTGAAATTTATGACTATTTTCATTATTTGTTGCTTCTCAACCGGGCGGTCTCTTATGTCGGTTTTAACTGTCGCAATTCTATCTACTTCTTCAATCCCAGAAACAACCTTACCGAAAGCAGCATATAATCCATCAAGATGCGATGCGTCTTGATGCATTATGAAAAATTGTGATCCGGCAGAATTCATATCTTGAGATCTAGCCATTGATATGACACCTCTTGCATGTTTTAAATCATTGCTAAAGCCATTTGCTTTGAATTCTCCTTTGATTTTATATCCCGGGCCACCCATTCCTGTACCTTCAGGATCGCCGCCTTGAATCATAAAGTTTTTTATAACGCGATGGAAAATTGTACCGTTATAAAAGTTATTAATTGCAAGATTAATAAAATTATTGACTGTGATTGGGGCAATATCCGGGTATAGTTCAATCATTATCTCTTTATTGTTGTTAAGAACTATTGTAGCAGTTGGTTTCATATAATCTCCTTCAGAAAATTTATCTATAATAAAATTAAAACATTATTACATGTTTTTTAAAAGTAGTATTAATTCTTTTTTTTATGTGATAAAATAATCTATAAAAAATTATGGAAATGACAGGCAATATATTATGGAAAAAACAAAGGAAATTAGAGATAAAGCTTTTGCTTTTGCTCAAGAAATTATTGATAGGCACGGACCAAGATTAGCGGGTAATGATTCAACAAATGCCGCTGCAAAAATGATTAAGAACAAGATTGATGAATATGCTGATAAATCAGATTTGGAAGAATTCAATGTCTATCAGGGAGCATTTCTTGGTTGGATTAAAATCCTAGTAATCTCTTATGTTTTGGCGGTAGGGTTCTTATGGTTTGGCTTGCCGTTGGTTTCTTTGGGATTAGCAATTTTCAGCATTTTGATATTAGTATTGCAATTCTTCTTTTATTTACCAATAATTGATATCTTCTTTCCTAAAAAGAAAGCAACCAATGTTGTTGGTTATATAGAACCTGCCGGAGAAGTCAAAAAACAAGTAATTATTAGCGGCCATCATGATAGCGCTAAAGTTTTCAATTTCTTTATCCATCAACCTAAACTATATAATTTGAGAGTCACTGGCTCAATCGCATTTGTTCTTTTGATGGTTCTCGCACCAATAATCATCAAATTGTTTAACTATAATTTGGTAACGATGATATTAAATATATTCTTGAGTTTAGGTTTAATACTAATCTTGCAAATGTGGTTCTTCGCATCCAAAAAAGCTACTCCCGGCGCTGGAGATAACCTTATCGCTAGTACTATGAGTGTAGAAATCGGGAGATATTTCAGCGAAAATCGTTTAAAAAACACCCGAATCATCATTGCAAGTTTTGACGCAGAAGAGGAAGGCTTAAGAGGTGCTAGAGCCTTTGCAAAAAAACACAAAGAGGAATTCAAAGAAATCCCGACTTATCTACTTAATACAGATTGTGCATATACGCTTAAAGACATGTTCTTTTTAACAAGCGATATCAACGATACTGTGAAGTTGGACTCTAATTTAGCCAATGAATTGGTAGAAATCGCGAAACAAAATAATTATTCAGCAATTTCAAAACCAATAGCTTTTCTAACCGGAGGTACCGATGCTGGTGAATTGGCAAAGATTGGAGTAAAGGCCACAACACTAATCGGAATGCCTTGGAGTAATGAAGCTAGATCCAGCGTTTATCATACTGAAAACGATACTTTGGATCATGTCGAGAAAGAAATTATAGACGCAGCCATCAAGATTTTCATTCAATACACTGAAAAGGAATAATCTAATAAGAGGGAGAAAATTATAATAAAAATATGTTTCCTTTATCATTTCAATTATGTAAAAATATCTTTTTGTTATTGAAGTAAGCCTTTTCAAGTGCTATAATATTCATTAGATATATGAAATTAGAATAAGAAGGAGAAATGAAATGAGAAAATTTTTAGTTTTATTGTTAACTTTATTTACTGCAATTGCTTTATTTGGTTGCAACACGATTAATTTGGAAGAAGAAAAAATCGTTCTAATCACCGACAAAGGTGATATTACTGACAAATCTTTCAACCAAGGAGCTTATGAAGGCGTTAAAGCTTACGCTGAAAGAATGGGTATCGAATATGATTATTTGAAACCTAACGATGCAACAGATGAAGAATACATCGCTGCAATCGAACAGGCAATTACTGATGGCGCAACAGTCATCGTTACCCCTGGTTACTTATTCGAACCTGCTATTAACGTGGTACAACATGACTATCCAAAGGTGAAATTCATTATTCTTGACGGTAATCCTGCAAATGTTTCCGATGTCAACTTCAATCCAATCGGAACTCTTGAAGACAATGTTTATTCCATCTTCTATGCTGAAGAACAAGCTGGTTTCTTAGTTGGTTATGCTGCAGTCAAAGAAGGTTGGAGACATTTAGGATTCATGGGTGGTATGGCTGTTCCAGCTGTTCAAAGATATGGCCATGGATTTGTTCAAGGTGCTGCTAAAGCCGCTGAAGAATTAGGTTTAGCTGCTGATGCAATCACAATCGATTATCTCTACACTGGCGACTTCAAAGCTACTCCAGAAGTTCAAACTGCTGCTGCTTCTATGTATAACGGTGGTGCAGAAGTGATTTTCGCTTGTGGTGGTGCTGTTGGTCAATCAGTTATGGCTGCTGCGGAATCTGCAGGAGCTTATGTTATTGGTGTTGACGTTAATCAAAGCGGTGACTCTCCTACAGTTGTTACCTCAGCTATGAAGAGTTTGTCTGTATCAGTTGAACAAGCACTTACAGCTATTTACGAAGATAATACTTGGGAGAAAGATTTTGGTGGAGAATCCGTAATTCTTACCGCTGCTGATGATGGCGTTGGTATGCCAAATGATTTCTCAAAATTTGACAACTTCACTAAAGCTGATTACGATGCTCTTTTTGCTAAATTAGTCGATGGCACTTATGTAGTAAGTAGTGTAATCGGAGAATTTGGCGATGACGGTACAGCTTCAAAACAATTTGAAACTGACGAAGTATCTGTAAACGTCATTATTTTCGGATAATATTTTTCGATATAAAAAAGAGGATGAGGATAACTTATAATTCTTATCCTCTCTTTTTATAAAAAATGCATATCAATAGAAATGGAGACATGAATATGCAAAAAATAATTGAAATGCGCAATATTTCTAAACAATTTCCTGGCATTTTAGCTAACGATCATGTCAACTTTGATTTAAGAAAGGGCGAAATTCATGCACTTCTTGGTGAGAATGGCGCAGGCAAATCGACCTTGATGAGCATTCTTTTTGGAATCTATCTCCCTACTGAAGGCGAAATTTTAAAGAATGGTGAATTAATCAATATTCACAGTCCTAACGACGCAAATAATTACGGTATCGGTATGGTTCATCAACATTTCAAACTGGTCGAAATCTTTACGATACTCGATAATATTATCATGGGAGTTGAGCCAAATAAAAATGGCTTTCTTGAACGTAAAAGGGCAAGAAAAGAAATCGAAGATTTATGTAAACAATATGATTTATGGGTCGATTTAGACGCAAAAATCCAAGATGTATCCGTGAATATGCAACAAAGGACGGAAATTCTCAAAATGCTTTATCGTCATAATGAGATTTTGATTTTTGACGAACCTACCGCAGTTCTTACTCCTCAAGAAATCACTCAATTAATGGCAACAATGAAAAACCTAACTAAAGAAGGCAAGTCAATCATTTTTATTACCCATAAACTCGACGAAATCATGGAAGTTTGCGATCGAGTTACAGTTTTGCGTAGGGGTAAAGTGATTGGTACGATAAATACTAAAGATACCACGAAAGTCGATCTTTCAAGAATGATGGTTGGTAGAGATGTAGTATTTGATATTGAAAAAAAGCCGGCTAATGTTGGCGACGTGATACTGGAAGTAAATAATCTGACTGTTGTCTCTGAAAGAACAAAAAAGAATGTTGTCGACAACGTTTCTTTTAGAGTAAGAGCAGGCGAGATTGTTTGTATTGCCGGGGTTGACGGCAATGGTCAAAGCGAACTTGGTCAAGCTATTTCCGGATTGATTAAAGCACATAGTGGCCAGATTATCCTTAATGGCAACGATGTAACGCATAAATCAATTCGTTTCCGCAACGATAATGGTATGAGTCATATTCCTGAAGACAGGCACAAACACGGCTTAATTCTTGCGGATAACGTTGCCAATAATCTAGCATTGAAAAAGTATCACTTAAATCCATTCCAGAAACATGGAATAATCAATCAGAAACCGATTAACGAATTGGCCAAAAAGTTAATTGACAATTTCGATATTCGCAGCGGTGAAGGATTGAAATCGAGAATGGGTGCGTTATCCGGTGGTAACCAGCAAAAAGCAATCATCGCTCGTGAAATTGATAAGAATTCGCCTTTCTTGCTGTCGATTCAGACTGTACGCGGTCTAGATGTCGGTGCAGTGGAATTTTCTCATCGACGAATAATCCATGAAAGAGATGAAGGAAAAGCAATTCTTTTGATTTCATTTGAATTAGATGAAGTCATGAGCGTCAGCGATAGAATTTTAGTCATGTATGAAGGAAAAATCGTAAAGAATGTCATGGCAACAGATATTGATGTCGAAGAATTGGGGCTTTACATGGCTGGCGTTAAAAAAGATATCGTCTATCCCAATCAATTATCTAAACCAAATTTGACAGCCGAAATCAAGGAGGAAGAAAATGAAAGAAAACAAGCGTAGCTTTTCTGATGTTTTCAAACAATCCTTAAACAATTTTAAAATCTATTGGAACAAAACAAAACAAACTGAAGGTTTCCAAGCCTTCATGGGTGCACTCTTAGCGATTGGAATCGGGCTTTTGGCCGGTATAATCCTAATGATTATCATTAACCCAAGCCAATCACCGATTGGAATAACAAGACTTTTGAAGGGTATGTTCAATCACCCAAGGGGTGCTTGGATTGGAATCGGGCAAATGCTATATCGAGCAACGCCGATTATCTTTACCGGACTGGCCGTAGCTTTTGCCTTTAAAACCGGGCTTTTTAACATCGGGGCAAGTGGACAATATACCGTCGGATTATTCGCTGCTTGCCTAATTGGAATCTTAGGTGATGGTCTAGGATCTTTCCAATGGATAGTCGCAGTATTGGCAGGGATGACAGCCGGTTTTCTCTGGGGAGCGATTCCAGGATTATTTAAAGCAAAATTTAATGTCCATGAAGTAATCACTTCAATCATGTTCAACTATATCGGCATGTATTTGGTCAACGGTCTCATAAATTCCAGTTTTCTTAAATCGAAAGTACTAAACGGCAACACCAACAGAACTTGGGCGGTCGATCAAAACGCCAGAACCTCATATGGATTCTTTAATGACATTTTTCCTAACAGCGGTTTAGACATTTCGATATTAATTGCCATCGCTACCGCAATAATCATCTATTTCGTCCTGAATAAGACAGTCTTTGGTAGAGAACTTAAAAGCGTGGGATTAAATCGAGACGCCGCAAAATATGCCGGTGTCAACGAAAAACGCAGTATTATTCTGTCGATGGCAATTTCGGGTATGCTTGCAGGATTGGGTGGAGCATTATTCATCCTCGGCCCAAGCGTCTACAATTTCGGTAATGTCTACGCGGTAGAAAACGAGATTCTCGGTGTTGGTTTCGATGGGATTCCAGTAGCACTTCTCGCTTCAAGCAATCCCATCGGTGTCATATTTTCAACATTTTTCATCAGTTATATCCGCTTGGCCAGCGGACCGATGCAGAGCGTCGGTTTTGTCGCTGAAATCGTTGATATCATCATCGCAATCATCATCTACTTCAGTGCATTTGCTTTGATTATTACGCAAAATCTAGGAAAAATCAGAGTGTTCTTTCATAAGTATAAAAAGAAAAAACCCAAAACAAAAACAATTGACGATCTAGAAATAAAGGCGGGTGAGAACTAATGGCATTCTTCATTTCTCAGGCATTATTCTTTATCATCCCGCTTTTGATTGTGGCAATTGCGGGCATGTTTTCCGAAAAAAGCGGTACAGTAAATATCGCTCTTGAAGGTTTAATGGTCATTGGCGCTTTCTGCGGAACATTCTTCATCAGCAAAATGCAAGCGATTGGCTTTTTAGCCGACGCGCCACAACTTCTTTTGATAATAGCAATTTTGTTGGCCGGTATCGGTGGTGCAATCTTTTCTTCTTTGCTTGGATTCCTCGCTATCAATATGCGTGCTAATCAGGTTATAGGCGGTACCGCCCTCAATCTTTTGGCCGGAGCTTTAGCAATCTTTCTAGCTCGTCAATTTCAACCTAACAATACGGTGCAAATCAGCTATTATGCAGAAGTATTCCGCTTGAAATCAGACTTTCTTGAAGACGTATTCCCTAATCTGAATTATATTTTCTTTGATAAAGCATTCATTACACTATATATCGGTATCGCTATCCTTATTATCTCCATGATCGTTATTTATAAGACTAGATTTGGTTTAAGATTATCAGCCTGTGGAGAACATCCTGAAGCCGCTCAATCAGTCGGCATCAATGTCTATCGTTATCGCTGGGCTGGGGTCCTGATATCAGGATTTTTAGGAGGGCTTGGCGGTCTAGTTTATACTTTGCCTATCTCTGTCAGTTTTGAAGGCACTGTGGCCGGTTACGGTTTCTTAGCATTAGCCGTATTGATATTCGGTCAATGGAAACCGGGAAGAATTTTTATGGCCGCAATCTTCTTCGGAGTATTCAAGGCTTTATCTTTCTCATACTTCACTTTCAGCTGGATAGCTGATTTGCTACAAAAGTACCCTAGTGTTCCTTTCGGCATGATTTTCAAGATTTTGCCTTATTTGGCGACAATGTTGGTACTGGCTATTTTCTCGAGTAAATCCAAGTCTCCAAAAGCAGCTGGTATACCATTTAATTTCAAAGGCAATTAAAAAACCAAGCTTAATCGATTAACTAAATATCGATTGAGCTTTTTTTATTAATTCATCGGATTACTCCATTGATTGTCAAAGTTTTATGACTCAAATCATAGGGGAGGGGATAATTATGAAAAGTGAAAAAAGTGGTTTAGTAACTTTATTGCTATTGCTATTTGTCGAATTTTTAGGTGCTCACAAGTTTTATGTCGGTAAATTTGGCACAGTAATTGTATTTATCTTGACTGCTGGTGGATTGGGAATTTAGGCTATAGTCGACCTAATCTTTATCATCACAGGTAAATTCACTGATGACAAGGGAGCAGTATTTGATTTAAAAGAATTTTCAACAATCTAAAGAAAAAGACGATTTCTAAATCGTCTTTTTTTGTTTAACCTTGTTATTTTAGCACTTTTTTTATAAAATCTTCTTTCTTTTTATCGATAGGAAAATATCTGATTGGTAGGTCATAAAGATTTGATTTACTGATAAGACTGCGGTAATGAGTAAAGGTTTCAAAACTAGCTTTACCATGGTAACTGCCCATACCGCTTTCGCCAACTCCACCGAAAGGCAAATGATGACTGGCTACATGCATAATGCAATCGTTAATGTTCCCACCGCCGAATTGGACTGAGTTCAACACTTGATGGATGGTCTTTTTTGAGGTAGTAAACAAATACAGTGCCAGTGGGTGAGGTTTTGATTTGACAATTTCAATTGCTTCTTCCAAATTATCATAGGCAATAATCGGCAATATCGGCCCGAAGATTTCCTCTTGCATAACTTCTGATTCTAAATCGACATTCGTAAGAATCGTCGGTGCGATTTTTTCAATCTCGACATCGTGCTCGCCGCCAAAAGCTACTTCTTGACCTTTGAAAAGTGACACCAACCTTTCAAAATGTTTTCGACTGATAATCTTGCCATAATCAGGGTTCTTGAGCGGTTGCTCACCATAAAATTGAGTAATGTATTTTTTAAGTTTAGTAATTAATTCTTCTTGTTTCTTCTTATGAACCAAAACATAATCAGGAGCTACACATGTCTGTCCAACATTTATAAGTTTTCCAAAAGCAATTCTTTTCGCCGCTAAATCTATCACTGCATCTTCAGTTACAATAGTCGGACTTTTTCCACCTAGTTCCAAACTAACAGGTGTGAGATTTTTAGCAGCTTTTTCCATTACAACTTTGCCAACTGAAGTGCTACCAGTAAAGAAAATATAATCAAATTTTTGATTAAGTAATTCTTGATTTTCTTCTCTTCCGCCTTTTACTACAGCCACAAATTGGTTTTCATATACGGATAAAATCATCTTTTCAATAATGTCTTGTGTATGCGAGCTATAGTTACTCGGTTTGATAACTACGCAATTACCTGCGGCTATTGCACCCGCCAAAGGTGCTAAAGTCAAGAAGATTGGATAGTTCCAGGGGCTCATAATCAGTACTACACCATAAGGTGATGGGGAGATAAAATTCTTTGCCGGAAAATTAGTGATCTCTGACTTGACTCTTTTGATTTTCATCAGCTTCTTCAAATGTTTTTTTAAGAACCTAATCTCTTTCAGAGTGACTCCTATCTCGGTGAGATACGCCTCTCCAGAACTTTTATTTAAATCTTTGTACAAAGCTTCCTTGATTTCATCCTCGTGTTCAACAACGCTATTATATAGTTGTTTTAGCGCTTTTTCCCGAAATTCGTAAGTTTTGGTATGGCCTTGGTTATAATAATCTCTTTGCATTTTCACCAATGTTTGTATTGTCATTTGTAAGCTCCATTCCATTAATAGTGGTTTGTTATTTTTTCTGCAAAACCAATTTTATCTTGAATTAATATTTTCTTTCCATTGTCTAGAATTAGATGTCCATTGATTTTGCCAAAGACTTGATGACCGATATTCTTTATTATCAATAGATTTGTATTATCTCTCCTGTCGAGAATCGGCGACATAGTCAAGTCCATTCTTCCATCATCAGAGATAAAACGCCATGGTTTCATGAAATCATTATCGTCGATTTCAAATCTTACATTATTTAGTTTATGAGCTTTGCCATCATAGAAAATCATGTTTTCCGTAGCCATTGATGTATCGCCAAAACCATAACCAATATTATAACCGACTCTTATGCCATCGATAAAACAGGATAAAGAACCCCAATACCAAGTATTTTTATATGTCCATACACCTCTTCCCCAGTCCAAAACCGCCAAATCCTTTTCTGGTGAGAACGAATAAATCTTATCGCCAATTTTAACTTCACCGGATACATTGAGACAATTAAGTTTTTGATTGTAGTAGAATCTAGTTTGATTCTCTTTAAAAGGTGTAGCTATCAGCATTCGATCATCTTCAAGATGTTTTGACAAAATTAACTTTGCAGATAAGTTTTCTCCATCGGTGAAATTTTTAATATCAACTTCAATTATTCTTGAATCTTCAGTATGCAAGAACTTAAAACTTCTACCTTTATCTAGATAAATAACATCACCTCTATCAGCTGAAGAAGGTAGATTCAACTTTCCAAAAGTAAAGAACTTCATCTTAGCGCATTTTGTTTCTTCTTGTGATTGAAAATCTAGCAAACTCGCTGTGATAAGAGCCATATACCCTAAGTCGGCTACGGTAAAACTGAAAGCATATTTATCCGATATTGCACAATAATAATCCCACTCCTTGATTCGCCATCTAGATGCTTTTATCATCGTTCGATGATAATTGAAAATTTCTTTGATATGATAACCCGGTTCGTTTAAATGCCCTTTTTGATTAAGTAGGTTCTGTTCTTTTTCAATTAGATGATTCATCTTACAACCCTCTTCTTTTCAGTTTTTAAAATAAATGTCGATATCCTACCAATAAAAAAATATTGGTTCTATACTTATATTATACAATATTTGAAACCATTTTCAGCATGTATTTCAAGTCTGATAATTATTAATGATTTTGATTTTGTGTTATTATAAAGTGTATTTATAAATCAAATTTCTAGGAGTATCAAAATATGACAAAAAATAAAGTTGTAATCGTCGGTACCGGCTTCGTTGGCATGAGTTATGCCTATGCTTTAGTTAATCAAGGTGTAGTTGAAGAATTGGTTTTAATCGATGCCAATAAAGAAAAAGCCGAAGGTGAAGCTATGGATCTTAACCATGGTCTAGCTTTCACACCAAGAAAAATGACAATAAAAGCCAGAGGATATGAAGAATGTAAAGATGCCGGTCTTGTCGTTATCACTGCCGGTGTAAATCAAAAGCCCGGAGAAACAAGAATTGATTTGTTGAACCGAAATGCAAAAATCATCCAATCAGTTACTCATAATATCATGGAATCCGGTTTTAATGGTATCATTTTAGTCGCATCCAACCCTGTAGATATCCTTGCCTATGTTGCCTGGAAAGAATCTGGACTTCCGACTTCAAGAGTTTTTGGCAGTGGAACGTCTTTGGATACCGCCAGATTAAGATACGAAATTTCTAAATACATCCATATTGATGCGAGAAACATCCATGCCTATATTTTGGGTGAACATGGTGACAGCGAATTCGTTTGCTGGTCAAAAGCTTATGTTGGCACAAAACCAATGCTTGATGTCATTGAAAGCATGAAAGAAATCGAATTTGAAGACTTGGATCATATCTACTTGAAAGTCAGAGATGCAGCACAAGAAATCATCAAAAGAAAAAATGCTACTTTTTACGGTATAGGTATGGCTTTGGTAAGAATCACCAACGCAATTTTTGATAATGAGAATAGTATATTGCCAATCTCGGTGTATAATGATGGTGTATATAATATCGATAAAGATTTGTACATCGGTTTACCAGCGGTTTTAAACCGTGATGGCGTCCATCACGTAGTAAACTTGAAGCTTTCTCAAGAAGAACAGGTTAAGTTGGAAAAATCAGCTAAAATATTAAAAGAAAGTCTAAAAATGATGGATTTATAGGTAATGACTTTCAAAGGATGGAATAATGAAGGTAATGACTTTCAACATTCGTGTTGATGTTGATTCAGATGGAATCAACAGTTTTAAAAATCGCATACCGACAGTAGTTAATTTTATTAAACAAGAATTACCTGTTGTGATTGGATTTCAAGAAATGAAACCGCATATGTTAAAGGCCCTAGCTGCGGAACTTACAAACTATGATTTTGTCGGTGAAGCGAGAGCAGAGCATGACGAATACAATCCCATCTTCTTCAGAAAATATTTTAAACTGATTTCTACTAAAACCTATTGGTTGGGTTCAACACCCAATGTCAAGGGCAGCAAGCATCCAGATGCATATTTCCCAAGAATTTTTACCACTGTCATCTTGGAAAAACATGATTTCGTCATCGAAATCATCAACACCCATCTCTCCCATATCTCGCATCAAGCAAGGCTTGATGGACTAAAACAAATCATTAAGTACATCGAAGAAAGAAAGACTTCATACCCAGTTGTTTTAATGGGTGATTTTAATGCTTACCCTGACGAGATGGTCAACGATATCTTAGCCTTAAAATTAAACTCTTGCTGGGAAAAATATGTAGGCGATGGACTGACCTTTCATGATTTTAGCCCCAAAACAAAAGGAAATCCAATAGATTACATATTTGTTGATAAAAGATTAAACTTCGAATCAGTTACAATTCATCGAGATAAGCCAAAAAACAATTATCTTTCCGATCATTACCCGGTATCCTTAATAATAAATTAAAAATTGTTGGTTGAACCAACAATTTTTTTTATAAGAACATAATCGATATCGCGATTAAGCCTTGACCAAGATAATAGGTCGCAAGATTACCGATGACAAATAATTTTGAAGTTTCATTCTTGAAATAAATTGGTGCTAAAAGTAAATCTGAAATCCCAAACAAAATTGCACCAATCATGAAGGTAACACTAAAACCATTTAAGTTCAATTCTATCGCTTGATTAACCGACATGCCTACCATGGTAAAGATGATGAAAGTATAGAGATAAGTCATAAACCATAAATTACCAAAATCGATTTTCATAAGCTTGCTGCCAAAGTAAATTACTCCCATCATCACCACCCCTAAGATTATCGACCAAACTTGAAAACCAACCAAAATCCAAATTGACGAGATATAGAAAAGATGTCCGACCGAAAAAGCAATCATCCCGTTCAAGATCTGATAATGCTTTTGTTCAGGATAAAAATATTGCACCTCCAAGAAAAGATCTCCCAATAATCCCGCAACCAATCCCATGCCAATTAAAAGAAAATGAAAAACTTCTTTCCTTTCCAGGAAAATACCGGTAAATTCATTTCCATACTTATTGATGAAGCTAAAAACCCCATAAGCAAAAATTGCAATGAACATCAAACTGCTCATGCCTTTGAAATAAAAGCCGTTAAGTCTTTTGTTTCTTAATATGGTAATGATAAAAAGCGACCACATCAATAAAAATATCGAGGCTAAAAGATAAATCATGATTTCTCCCTTCAAAGATTTTTAAAAATTATCACTATTTTTAAAAATCATCATTCAATTACACTATAGCAAATAAAGCGTTTTTGATAAATAGAATAAATGAAAGTATTTTCTTTTTTGTGATTCAAATCACATATTTATCCATACGTTAATGCTAAACTATAAATAAAAAAGGAGAATTTAACCATGAAATTTAATAATTCAGACAAGATAGGCGAAATCGTAACGAGATTTCCCAAAGCAGCTGATGTTTTTCAAAAATATAATATCGATTATTGTTGCGGCGGAAAAGATTCGTTAGAAAGCGCCGCAAAGAATCTGGCAATTGATGCACAAAGTATAATACTTGAACTTGATTCTTATTTCTTGAAATCAAGCAATAATAAAAGCACCGATTGGACACAAGCTTCGTTCCAAGATTTAATCAATCAAATCCTGCAAGCACACCATGCTTACCTGCATACCAATCTATCGTCAATATCGGATTTAACTAAAACCATTCTGAGAGCTCATGGAGCCAATCACCCGGAGTTAGTTAAGGTTTATCAGGATTTCAACACTTTAAAAACTGAATTGGAAGTGCATTTAATCAAGGAAGAGACCGTTCAATATCCCGCTATTGAAAAATATCTAATGACTCTTGACTTAGAGGATTTAAAAACGGTAATTGATGTCATCGCTGAATTGGAAAATGAGCATACCGTAGCTGGAGATCTATTGAAAAATTTAAGAACTGCCACCAATAACTATCAAGTTCCTGATGATGGTTGTAACACTTATCGACACGCTTACTTTAAACTTGAAGAACTGGAAAAGAATACCTTCACCCATATTCACTTGGAAAACAATATTCTCTTTCCAAGGCTAAAAGAACTACTCTAAGAACAAAAATAATTCTAGCGAATTATACTTTTAAAACGATCACTCACTGAACAGGTAAGTGCGCTTAGGCGTGTTCCAACCTCTAGTCCCTATCCGTTTGGCTTCGGGGTTACCTTTTCTAATAATGTTTAATGCGGCGTTTAAATCCGCATTGATCAAGATTTTG
>JAKPZU010000028.1 GCA_029559915.1 Bacillota bacterium | reverse complement strand
ACTTTTTTGAACCAATGAAAAAAGAAATATCCGTTGAGGATATGCAGAAGATTGTGGACGCAAACGAGAAATTAGTTAAGGAGTTGAAAGATGTCAAAGATTGAACTGATACAAGGTGATTGTTTGGAGAAGATGAAAGATATTCCTGATGGGAGTATTGATTTTATTCTCTGTGATTTACCTTATGGTACTACAAAGTGTAAGTGGGATGTTGTTATTCCTTTTGATAAGCTGTGGGAACAATACAACAGGATTGCAAAACTGAATTCGTGTATAGCCTTATTTGGTAATGAGCCGTTTTCAAGTGCTTTGAGATTATCTAATTTGTCAGCATATAGGTATGATTGGTATTGGCAAAAAGATAAAGCGGCAAACTTTCTATTTGGAAACAAGATGCCCTTGAAAGTTATTGAGATAATAAGTGTTTTTTATTCTGCCTTGCCAACGTATAACCCGCAAAAAGAGATAAACCCTAAAGGTATTTCTAAGCGACATTTAAGTCCAAATCCATCGAAAATCTCTAAAAATGTAAAAGAGGTTATGGGTGATTCGTGGAAAGAAACAGAAATGGACGAAACTCAAAACTATCACGGTAAAAACTACGAACCAGACAAACTATTGCCGAAACAACTTATATATTTTTCAAGGGAGCAAAGAGGTAAAGTTCACCCAACACAAAAACCAGTCACCCTTGCTGAGTATTTAATAAAAACATACACCAACGAAAACGAGACGGTTTTAGACAATTGCATGGGGTCTGGAACAACTGGTGTGGCTTGTAAAAATCTTAACCGCAACTTCATCGGCATCGAACTTGACCCAGAGTATTTCAAAATTGCAGAGAAGCGAATAAATGAAAATCTATAAAATCACCGAAGCCTCTGAATACTTGGGAGTGTCAATTAACACGCTCAAGACGCTTGCCAACAACGGAAAGGTAAAATCTTTCAAGACTTCTGGAGAGCATAGGCGTTTCCGCCAGGAAGATTTAGACGCTTATATGGGTGTCGAGAAAGAGAAGCAAGAAAAGGTTACGGTGATTTACGCAAGATGTTCAACGGCAAAGCAGAAAGAAAACCTTGAACGGCAGAAAGACAGGTTGAGAAAACACGCAGAAGCC
>JAKPZU010000187.1 GCA_029559915.1 Bacillota bacterium | reverse complement strand
AACCTGATAATTGAAAATTCAGTTTCTACCATTCCTGGAGCAATTGAACCTACTTTTATGTTATGTGGAAGAAAATCAATGCGCATCCCCTTTGTGAGTGCTTCAACGGCATGCTTTGATGCACAATAAACATTTCCTGAAGGGTAAGTTTCTTTTCCGGCGATAGATGAAATATTGATAATTTGACCTTCCTGAAATGGAATCATTAGGTTAACGACCGCTTGAGTTACATATAAAATTCCCTTAACATTAGTGTCGATCATTTTTTCCCAATCGATAAAATTGCCTTCATTCAATGGCTCAAGGCCTGATGCTAGCCCGGCATTGTTTACCAAGAGATCAATTTTTCTCCATTTTTCCGGAAGTGAATCAAATGCTTCAATTACTTCATCGCGGTTTCTTACATCAAAATTTAAAGCTAATACATCTACATGGTGATTACTTTTTATTTCATCAGTAAGCATTGTCAATCGGTCTATTCTTCGGCCTGTGATTATTAAATTCCAATTTTCTGAAGCAAGTTTTAATGCTGTAGCTTTCCCAATGCCTGATGTTGCGCCGGTAATTATTGCTGTTTTCATTTGTCTACGTATTTGTAAAAAATTGTGAGTATCTAATTTGATGCGAAATTAGGAAATTCTGTTTACAAGTGGCAAACAAAGCGCGTTGCGTAAAACACCGTTTCCTTGAGTTAAAGTTATTCAATTTAGCTTGCTAATATTTAGATATTTGGATTGCAAAACTGCGTTTTATTCTATTATGAACTTTAAAAATAAAATCAAACTCAGGTTAATAGAAAGCTTTGATTAACTTTGCGATGAATTTAAAAGTTATACTATGGAACCAGAAAACGAATTCATGGAATTTGATATCAACCAGATTCCTGAGCCCGAAAATATTGAGGAGGTAATTTATTCATTAATGGTTAACCCAAACCTTACTCCGATAAACTATTTTAATGATTTTTCAGACATTGTACCTGATCCGTCCAGCTCTGGTACTGATGCTGAAGAACCCGGGGTTTTTGAACTTGAAGATGGTACCCGCTTACTTTCAATGACAACACATGCATTGCATCATCATTTGGAGAGTGACCCTCAAAAAGCAGCAGAAATTCTCGTTTCGAGGGCCGTTCGTAAAATGGTTTGTTATGGAGCTAAACCGATTGCGGTTTCTGCAATGCTTTATCATATAAATTATAGTGATTCGAAAGAGCAGTTTATTGCAGCCGGAGCAAAAGTCGGCTTAGAAAATGCCGCAAAAGTCTATGATCTTAAAATATCGAATAGAAAAATACGGTTTGACTTTTTTGGTGAGCATGGTTCTCATGCTCCTACTATGATTGTTAGCTTGTTGGGTTCAATGAAAAAAGATTCAAAGGGTGAGTTTAAATGTATAAGTCCCAGTTTCAGACAAAAGAGCAATAATATTTTTCTGATTGGAAATATTTCTGACGACATTTCTACTTCTGATTACCTTGAATTTTATCATGGAGTTAGTGATTCACCCCTTCCGGATTTCGATCTTGAATTCGAGTCAAAGGTTGTTAATGTTGTCAATAGTTTAATTGAAAAGGATCTCGTAATTAGTGCCACTCCTGTTGCTAAAGGAGGTGTTTTCTTTACATTATTACGTTCATGTTGGTTGAATGGTCTCGGTTTCGATATTACTACTGCTGCTGAAGTCCGAACTGATTCTTTCTTGTTTGGTGAATCAATGGGTAGAATTATTGTTGGTGTGTCGAAAGATAAGGAAGATGAGTTTGTTGATTTTATGTTCGACTCACAAGTTCCATTCTTTACCTTGGGGCATGTGACCAAAGGCGAAATTCGTATCGACGATGAATCATTTGGGTATATTGATAAGATGACAGGATCAATTTAATTTTTTTGTTTTGGCAAC
>JAKPZU010000004.1 GCA_029559915.1 Bacillota bacterium | reverse complement strand
TGTTTTCTTTACATGATCTACAGCGGTGATCTGGCTGTTGTGGAAATAACCGGTGGCAATATACTCTGCTGTTCTGAATAGGACCTCATTTGCATCGCCTTCTATCGGCTGAAAAAAAACATGAAATCCATTTGCAAATTTGTTGTTTAACGCAGCTGATTCCTCTTCTGTAAGTATATTCTGTTTTACCAGATGATTTAAAAAAGCCTCTTTCCATACATGCCGTATTTTTTTATACGGCATGTAAACGTTTTCAATTATCTCTCCGGTTTTTGTATCAATGATTTCCCGTGTACCAATTAAATGAACGTGTGGGTTCGAATTTAAGCCATTACCTGACTTATGGAGCGTTGCAAGTATTCCCGGCTGGAACTCTTTTCCTTTCAGCTTAGCTGATGATATAAGCATATTTCTAAACACATTTGCCGCTAAAGTGATCATCTGTTCCGGTTGATATTTTCTTTCAAAAAGTATATGAGATAATGTTCCCGGAATGGTGAAAGTAACATGGTTATGCTTTAAGTTTGTATTCATTATGCAGGATAAATTAAAAGACCAGCCGAAGAGGCGTTTACGGGCACAGGAGAGGCACAGCCTCGACTTGCAGGTGAAGGGCACAATTAAAGTTAATCCGCAATCGGGGCAGATATGCCGCTGAAATCCATTTTTAAACTCGCCGCATTGTACCAGTTTTTTAACCTCATTGACTTTCTCTTCATCGAGCGGACCGTAGAGTTTTTCAAACCGGGATGGATAGATTTTTTCAAATTCGGACCAGTGTTTTATCCAGATTGATTTATATTGGTTCCATCTTTCAAGAGCTGGTTTGTAAACTGGTTTTTCTTCACATAGAAATTGGTAGTACATGTTAGTAATACGATGGCATTATGATTTAGAAGAAAAAATTTTGATAAAAAATGCGATCAGAAGTAAAAAAGTTATACGGCACGATTAAACCGGTTTTTTTTACAAAAGCGGTGGCCGATACGTCCGTGATTCGGCAAGCTCACCAACCGGGCATGAAAATATACAATTACAGGAAATTTCGGGCGTAGCGTTCTCCGCGGTAATTTGATTAAAGACTAAAAGTAACCAGGCACGACTGTTACAAACTGGAACAAGCAACGTATTAAAAGCAAAAGCGGAGGTCGCAGCGGCCGCAGGAACTTACGGAGAATTCGTCAGCTGGGATAAATTGTGGATGTGGCTGATGCGGGCGAAGCGTTTCTTGTTCCACGGGGAGTCTATCCGTAAGTTTACAAACTGAAAAAGCATACAGGGAACAGTTAAATATAGCACCCACTCGCGATGTCGGGGAGATAAAGCGAAATAGACTCAAAGAAGCACCCCATTTCGCACAATTGAGTAGCTATGCGAAGTTTGCCAATGCCCGGAAGCGGTAGCTTCCGGGCGGGCAAATTTGCGGCGAACGTACAGGAGCCCGCATAGCGACAATTGTGCGATGTGGGGAGGGGGGTATACAAGCTTTGAAGTAAAACAAGGAAATCGCGTGGGGGTGCGGTGTGGCACGGAGAGTATTTAATGAGTTCATGAGAATTACAACTTTTAGTAAATGCGTGTAAAATTATTATTGACAATATAGTACTATATAGGTACCGTTTAAATACTTACGGGAGGGGTTAGTTTATGAAAATAATATCAATATGCAGCGTAAAGGGTGGAGTCGGGAAGACTGCGACTACAACCTTTTTAGCACAGGCTCTACACGCAAGAGGATATAAAATATTAGTAATTGATTCGGATGCGAATAATAATCTGACCGATTATCATTTAAGGAATACCAGTGTTGACGAGATAGAATCCCGGAACTTGTATCATTTAATCACCGGTGAAATGACACCGGATGAAGTTATTTATAACGGTGATATCGATATTATACCCTGCACATTAAGTCTGCATAAAATCGGATTAATTATGACATCAAAGCCTACTGCAATTATGCACTTTCAGAAATCAATTAAACGATTAGATTATGATTATGTATTGATAGACTCGCCACCCGCTCTAGGGTATGAATTAACAAACGCTCTTTATGCATCCGATGTTGTTCTTATACCTGCGAACCTGACAAGATGGACACTGCAGTCAATACAGATCATACAGGAACAGATTAATGAAATGAAATCGGACGGGAAGAAATTTTTATCAGTAAAAGCTGTACCCTCTATTGTTACTGAAAAAGAAAATCAAGTGCTGCAGTCAATGGGTTTAGATTTTACAGAGTCATTCATTAAAAAAGCGGGGGCTATTAAAACTGCACATGATAATGCAGTATGGTTAAAAAAAGACTCCGCTGTATTTGAATATTTTAATAATTTGGCAGGTGAAATAATATGACAGATATATCTGAAAAGCAAAAAAAGAAAGCTGAAAAATTATTAAACGGGCTTAAAACCGGACAACAGAAAATACCAACCGCAGTGGCTGTGACCGTCATCCAGACTGTAGAGAAGGAAGTTGTCAAAAGAATTGATAGAATAAAAAACAACCTCGAAATTATGAGTGAATCGAAAGGGCAGATCATAGAAGATCTTAATTACCTGAAAGAACACCAGGCGGAATTAACAGAAAAAACAGGCTTAACTTTTGAATCTTTTATAAAAGAAGTAGCAGGTTATTCAAAAGGTTATTTTTATCAATTAACGGCTAACTACGAATTTTTGAAATCAAAAGATAAAATTGACCTGCTTGATAAAGTCGATACAAAGATCATCGAAGAAATAAAAAAAATTGATGATACTAAAATACAAAAAGAATATTTGAATAAAGCCGAGACATTAACCAGGGCAGATATAAAATCTATGAGAGAACGAGTAAGCCCTGATTACTCTGAAAAGACAGTCCGACCGTCGGACTCTGAAGATAAACCAGCATATGTCTATCCTGAAAAAGAACCAAATAAAGAATTAGATAAATTCAAAATAAAAGTAAATAAAAAAATTCAATATCAGATTGATATGCTGGAAGCATACATTAAACAACTAAGAAGAGCGAAAAAAGACAAAGTGCATTGTGACGCTCAAATACTGGCCTATCAAATTGTAATAACTAATTTGAAAGAATTATTGAAGGAGCTTTAAAATACAGTCCGACCGTCGGACTCTGAAAGCTTTACAAAATCGAAAGAGTTATAGAATGAGAATCTACCAATTGAAGGTAAAAACAAAATGAGAAAAGATAAAACAAAAGAAATCCCCTCTCCAGCTGATCCGGAAAGCAGGGGTGATCTTAAACAGTTTAAAATATATCTGCATGAAAATGATATTGAAGCATTAAAAAAATATTCTGTAAAAATCGGAGTTGGACACACAACAGCCGCAAGACAGATTCTTATAGAGTTTCTAAGCAAGTTATAATATGATTAAGGGTTAATGAATATGCCCAAAGAAAGCCTACGGGAATTTTTCAAGAGACCGGAAGAGAAGAAAAGAGGTATTAAATGACATTTCAGAATAGAATTAAAGACGTAGACATATTACAGGAAGAAATAAACAAATACCGCCCGTTAAGCCCTCATGCAGTTAAACAGCTTAAAGAATACTACCGTATAGGGTTGACCTATACAAGTAATGCAATTGAAGGAAACTCTCTTACTGAAACAGAGACAAAAATAATTTTAGAAGACGGTATAACCATAGGAGGGAAGAGTATTAAGGAACACCAAGAAGCTATCGGGCATAGTGAGGCTTACGACTTGCTATACACCTTATCAAAGTCTAAAACAATAACAGAGAAAGATATTAAAAAGCTACATAGAATTTTTTATTACAGGATAGACGAGGGTAACGCCGGAGAATATAGGAAGGTAGCCGTCTTTATCTCAGGGACAGACTACATACCCCCACAGCCGGAAGAAGTCCCTACTCTTATGAAACAACTATCTGAACAGATACCAACAATAAGGGAAAAATACCACCCTGTAGAATATTCCGCATTACTGCACGGCGAGTTTGTAACAATTCACCCTTTTGTAGATGGAAACGGAAGGACAGCTCGGCTTTTAATGAACTTAGCATTATTACAAGAGAGTTATGTTATAACCCTTATCCCACCGATCTTAAGAGGAGAATATATTAATACTCTTAAAGATTATAACAAAGGAAAGACAAAGGCTTTTATTAACTTTATTTCTGCCATGGTCTATGAATCCCAGAAAGATTACCTCCGATTATTAGAGGCTCTGAGTGGTGGAAAGAAAAAAGCAAAAGAAAATAAATAGTTTTAACCTGTTCATTTTTTAACTCAACTTTAATCTTAATTTAGGCTGCAGCTGAATATCAAATTCAGATTTGATATTTTCACAGATTATATTAAATAAATCAGATACAGGTTCCTGGTCATCTTTTGAGCGGATAGAAAAATATAATATACTGTGCTCCATGTCGAGATCGTAATTTGTGACATACTCCGAGTGACTTTTAAGTCTATGTTTTAAGAATTCATATATTGCAAATACTGTACGTTTCCCGAAACCTTTAACCCCTTCACCCTTTGCCTCTGCTTTCTTCCGGAGGATACCTGTAAAATAGCTCATCTCCCCTTCTTTAAATTTTTCAGTACAGACTTTTAGGGCATGTGTGACCTCTTCGAGCGAACAGCCGTATTTTTCAGCGTTGTGATTGATCCAGAAGAATGTATCATCCCGGTAGCGGTTGGAATCATCGATGAGAAAGTCGTTAAAAGCTTTCCGGAAAAGTTCATCATCAAGAGCCCCCCTAACTATAAGATAACTCTTTGTATTAATCTCTGAAGAAATCTTAAAGGAAATCTCTGTATTTGTATCACTAATTTCTGTGGGGGCTCCTACGAAATTTTGTAATACCCCCTCTGAATTTTTGCAGGAGGTTAAACTTAATTTCGTTTCAATTTGACCATCTTCCGTTTTTTTGTAGGAGGGGGTACAGTTTTCTAAAATCACTGTTTCTGTAGCCGTACATTCAGGAGAGGGTTGGGTGTTTATAAGTTCAGAAACAATTTGTGTTATATTTTTAATATTATCAGGTATAGGGGTTAAAAACATGACGTTGTTAAGGCATAGGCCGCGAACTTTTATATCTTCAAAATCTCTCTGAATAAGTTTTAGATTAACAAGCAGATCAACTGAATCTTTAACAGCTCGTTTTGTGGAGCCGAATTGATCGGCGTATGAATCATAGCTTTTCTGAAGCTTGTCACCATGAAATTTTTTGTCGTATTTAATTATCTTGCCGGTGGCTTCATCGCGGATCTCGGTTAGCCTGTGCCAGTAGACAACATCGGCAAGAATATTTATTGCTAGAAGATCGGCTTTTGTTTTACCGCCTGCGGTGGAGTATGTGACATGCTTGTACCAGTTGTGAGGGATGATATTACCGCTGAAATTGATCTCGGATATATCTTTTAAGACCGTAAGTATTTCCATTGATATTAAGCGTAAAATTTTTCCAATGTGGGTTAACGGGATCATAACGCAGCTGACTAGCATTCCGGAAGATATCAGGATTGAGAAGTGGATTTACGGGAATTACCCGGAGATAAGGGAGATGCAAAAATCTGCGCTGGAAAACCAGAGCAAGGAGATAGGGGACGCTATTTCGCCAAAGATTAAGCAGATGACACCGGAATTTGTTTATGCGGGGTCAGGGGTGATCAATTATTATTTTCTGAAATCGCTGGAGGATATAATTAAAACCGATACCCTTGGGGCAATGGAGAACGCGAGTTTTTACCAGCTGGCTGTTAAGCTGATTGGTGAGATCAGGGAGAAGATGGAAGCTGAGGATACCCTTGCGAATAGTATTGCCATTTCAAAGTTCCTGGCTGACAGGCTGGGGTTCGGGAGATGGTTCAAGTGGAAGGATTTTGAAGATATTCCGGAAGGGTATGAAGAAGAGATTTATTATTAAAAATTGATACAAATTGTGCCGCGAGTTGAGGCACAATTAACTTACGGCTGCAGCACCTCATTTATGGTTACAGCATCTTTAAAATTAACGCCCAATGCTTTAAAGTGAGCCTTACCACAATCAGCGGCATAAACTTAATCATTTTTATACTTTCTGAAATTAGATACGAGACCAGAGAATGAATCAGGTTTATATTTCTGAAAGCCTTCTTCATCAACAAACACAAAATCAAATTTAATTTTTTTCTGGGAAGCATTAATATCATCGCACCATTTTTTCAAGCGAGCTGTTTTAAGAGGCACATCTAAATCCTCAAGCCCCTTTGTTTCGATTATATAAACATTCTTATCATCGGTTTTAACAAAAAAATCCGGATAGTAATTTGAAATATTACCTTCGGCATTTACATAATCTATATTGAAATGGACTGCCATATAATTTTTAGCATAAGAAACAACATCGGGGCACTTTTCAAGGAATGAGGCAAATAATAACTCTAAATGACTATCGCCGATTATTTTATTAAAAATACTTTTCTGAGGGATAAGATAGCCCTGGTCTTTTACAACGAATGGGCGAGTTGATTTAAGTTTAATATAATCCCTTATCTCTGCACTACCCTTGTCCTGGACAGTCAGTTCATTTATCTTTTTCTTGAATGTTTCAATAATAGTTTTTGTTGCCTCAAGTTCCGATAGATTCCGGAGTGTATTCAGATCATCAATTTCAATCTCTTTTATAAAAAGATGCTTTGAAACAAAATCCTTCATTTTACCGTATAGAATATCGTAACCGCTGACAAGGCGTAAATCTTTCATGACTACCTGGGTGAAATAACCTATAACGCTTCGATAATCGGTTACGCTGCTTTCTTCAAGTAAAGTTGTATGATTAATCTCACCTGTTGTAATGTCCTTGAATACTATCTCACGCTTTTCTTCATCAGTGAATTGTTTGTATTCTATTTTTTTTGTTTTGAATGCGGAAGGATCAAGTTCTTCAAGGCGTTTGTATTCTCTGTAAATACGGGGAGTGAGGACAGGTATTTCGATATCGAGTTTATCTATATCTTTTTTTGTGTTCTCATTATCAATTTCAATAATGATGGGAGCTTTAGGATCTGTGCCTGTACCCATAGGTTTGCGTACAAGCTCCACACCTTCACTCTGGATTGATTCTACGAAATCCATAAATGCATCTGTACCAACAACACTGACATATTCAGTAGTGTCTTCACCAGGATACATTCTCCGCAAGCCCCGACCAAGTGTTTGTTCCGGTAGAATATTACTCTGTGCGGCGTAAGCTCTAAGTCCGACAATTGTTGTGACATTCCTTACATCCCAGCCTTCTTTCAATACAAGTACAGATACTATGGCTTTATACGGGCTTTCCCAGCTATCTATTTCATTTGATGCTTTACGCAATTTATCGAGCTCTTCTTTGCTTTTACCGGAATCGGCTTCGGTGATTTCACCATTATTTTTTGTATGTATTATAAGGACTGCATCTTTTAAATCAGAGTAGGTTCTTTCAAGGTATTCCGCGACATCATCACAGTTTTTAGTATCATCTGTCATGATAAATAATACTGATTTTTTACCGAGCTTTTCATGTTCATGGTATGACTTCCGCCACTCCTCTACACCAAGGGCTATATAATCGGCGTACTTCTCGGTATATTTTGAACTTGTTCTCTCGGATAATTTTGCACGGCTTGCTGAATCTGGAAGTATTGGATGTTTTACCACATTTTGAGTAATTGCTTCAACTAGAGGATAATCACTGACTGTTTGAACAAATATTGCACCGTGAGTATGCTTTGGTGTGGCGGTTACATCTATCTGTAATGAAAGAAAATGGTCTTTCTGCTTCAGGCGGTTATGTATATCAGCAATGGAGCGGAACCAGGCGAGGCGTGGATCATGAATATGATGAGCTTCGTCATTGATCACGATAAGCTCATCAATTTCACGGACGATTACACCAAGATCAACCTTTGAATCATTTGTCTTTCCGGTAGGGCGTTTGCCAAGGAAGTAATCTTCAAGATTTTCATCTTCAAAACTCGGTTCTATATCGTTGCCGGAATAAATACGGTGTATGTTGGTTAAAAATATATTTCCCGATTTGCGGATGATGGAAACATCATCCTGAATATGAAGAGTGATTTGAAAATCATCATGCCAGTGCTGACCCTCATAACCATTGTCTGGGAGGAGAGGGTCATTCCAGAATATTTTTAATCCGTCAAAATCCGTACGAAGTCGATCAAGAACGATTATATTCGGAGCGATTACCAGAAAGTTTGTAGATAGTTTTGAACCGGTTTCATAAGTTTTATGAAAATAGCACCAAGTTATAATTAAACTCATCAGCTTTGTTTTTCCGCTTCCGGTTGCCATTTTAACAACGAGTCGGAGCCACTCTTCATCAAACATTCCGGTTGATACCGCACCGGATGAATCATATTTAATAAGATCGTATTTATCTTTTACTTTTGCGACTTCATAGAGATAGATAACTGTTTCAACTGCTTCGCGCTGGGCAAAATAATATTTAAATTCTGCCATTGTACCGTCGGCTTTCTGGACAATATGTTCTGAACTGAACCACCATTTTAAAAGGGCTTTTGAAGTATCTGAAACACCGGCGTAATTATTATCACGCCACCCTTTGATCTCTTTACGGATTTTATGTACAAGGGGTGGAATGAGTTTATCATAACTGGTTTCCCGGAGTGTTTCATCTGCAGGAAACCAGCGGTATTCAGGATTTAACTGTTCGTAAGGGGATGTTGGGAATGAAGGATGTATGGCCATTATTTACCTCCAATGCTAACATCTATAATCTTCATGGTGTCGTTACCGAATATATCAACCACTTTAACGGCAACTTTATAACGGCCTGGTAAACATTCATGATAAGGAGTTTTCAGTTCAAGGGCACGTTCTTTTTTTGTCCTGAAACTCTGCCATTCATTTTCAAATACATAATCCCCTGTCCAGACTTCTTCCCATAAGGGGAGATTACCCTGGTCAGGCTTCATCCCTTCAAGATGGGCTTGATCACCCGGTGCGAGATCTGATTTAACCCGTACTATTTCACGTTTTGATTCAAAGTTAAAGTCAACAGACCAGTAATCGATCCAGTCCGTCCATTTTTTTATCAGCACATCTTTGGTTATTATACCATCTTTGTCTTTGGTGACTTTAATAATCTTGCCACCCTCAACGACTATTTTATTTTTACCATTGGCGAGTGAGGAGGCGGCACTATCAACTGTATCCTGGGAGTAAAATACAGAGAAGTCGGTTAGTTCAACTGCAATTTTATTCTTCTGTACATGGGGTTTGACCTCAATATAACTTACATCGTGAAAAACAATCTGGTTTTTCTCGATAGCCCGTTTGTCAAAGACTTCGCGCGGAATATATTTGAGGACAAGGTCTATCCCCTTGCTTTTAGCCTCTTCCTGTATGTTGGGGAAGAGCCCCATTTCAAATTCAAAGGCAAGAATATCAACACGGCTGATCCGCTTTTCACGACATTCGAGAATAATTTCTTCAACAAATAATCGTGTAACAGGAAGATTGACCGGACCGACCGAAACGACACGACCGGCTTTTTTCCCATGAAAGCAGCGGAAGCTATCGGCAGTCTCGGCTTTGTAGGCTTTGAGGATAAGGGCAATAAAATCTTTCTCTTTCTGCACAAGCTGCAACTGCCGATCCTCTTCCCGGAGGTTCATATTAACGCCGATATAATGAGCCCGTTCGTACTTACCAAGATTAAGAATTTCAAAAGCCCTGAAATCTTGCCCCTCATCTTTAAGAGAACGCTGCACCTGAATCATCCGTTTACGAGTAGTATGAACAGCAAACTTCCCCAAATCACTGCCGATCCATTTACGACCAAGCTTTTCAGCAACGGCTATAGTAGTCCCGGAACCGCAAAAAAAATCAGCAACTATATCACCGTCATTAGAAGACGCTTTAATTATACGACCTAGCAAAGCTTCGGGTTTTTGTGTTGGATAACCTATATATTCACTAGAAACAACACCCATACCAGGAATGTCATCCCAAATGTTATCAGCAATAGTTTCTTCTTTAACTTTATCCCCAATTATTTCACGATAATATTTAATGCCGATGGAACCTTTAGATGTGGATATAACACCATCTTTTATTATAACCTCTCCACCCTTAGTAACATAGATACGACCATCTTCATTGAGACGTAACAAACTTTCATTTGAGTACGAACCGGGATCTGAAGTTCTGAAATAACCCCTCTTATCCTTCATATATTTTTTTTCTGCTTCTTCAATAGTAATATAATTAACTTTATCAATAATATTCCAAATATTATTGTCAGATTTTGTATAAAGAAATAGATAGTCAGCACTATAAGGCATAAACCTAGCTTCAACTTTTCTACCGCGAGGAATTTGACGACGCCAAGAAACCTGATTCCTAAATTGTTCTTTTCCAAATATTTCATCTAAAACTAAACGGATATAACCAGATAATCTATAATCACAATGTACATAAATACTACCATCATCCGCCAGCAGATCCCGCATCAGCACAAGCCGCTCGTATATCATAGAAATAAAGCTATCTGCACCTCTGCCCCATGTGTCGCGGTAAGCCAGCTCCTCCAGTACGTTCGGACGTTTGGTAAAGGTTTCGTCACCAATTTCAATATCCATTGAAAAGTCCGCACCGACATCAAATGGCGGGTCTATGTAAATAAGCTTTATACCGCCGTTTCGTTCAATCTCTTCCCGGATTGGGCCGTTTTTAAGACTTGAAAGGATAAGTTTGTTATCGCCCCAGATAAGTTTGTTTGACCAGCCCGATTTCTGACGGCCGCGGTGATCGAACAGACTCATCTGAAAATCATCAACGTCACTTTTCACTTTCGAAGCACCACCGCCGGTGCTGTTACCTTCTTTGATTGTATCGCTTTTTTTACCACCGGCACTGCTGCGCGGTTCGTCCACCTGTTCAATTACCTGAAAGGGGAGGACAATGTTTGTCACTTCGCTGGTTTTACCGTTCCAAATAAGTTCAACTTCGCGTTTGTCGTCAAAGAGCAGAAAGCGGTATTTATCGGGGAGTGGTTTTCCGGATTCTATGAGTTTTGTTACTTCGCGTATTTCGGTGTCGGTTAATTTCATGGCGTCCTCTTTTTCACAGCACGGGTGTATCCGGTGCGTCTACCTGTCTTTTTTTATATGCGGATTCTTATAATACTTTTATAATTGGAGATATACTCTTTGTATTAAAAAACCAACCCCAACGGGTAGAAATTAAAAACATACTAAAAGAGTAAAAAGTAAATCCCAAAGACGGATTTAAATTTATAATTCACAACGAAATAGTTAATTCAAAATTTAATCTTGCAGATATGTTTCTGTTAGATTTAAGGATTTTGTTAAACCAAAATGAACTCTGTAGCTTTGGGTAACAGTAAAACCTTGTGCAGGATATGTACATTTAAAACGCCATATTGTTGATTCACCTATTTTAAATCCAATAATTGAATTATCAAAAAGAAAATTCATTATTGATAATAATGCAGCTTGATCAATTTCACCTAACGTTTCGCTGTATTTTAGACGAAATTCATCCATAGATATTACAGTCTTACCCAGATTGGTTATTATATTAAGAAAATTTAGTAATTCTGGTTTTTGTGTTTGCCATTCATCTTTCAATTCATTTTTTAGCCATTCACTATAAGCTGGTTCTGCATTATATATCATATCCGCGATCAACTGAGATGAAGTTGAAATATATTCAAAATTTTCAGATTCAGTATCTTCAGATTCTAAATTATTTTTCTCTTCTTTCATCAAATCTATAATATTTTTCATAAAACAAATAATATCTCTAGGACGCATAAAAGAACTACGAATAATGTAATTCAATGGAGTTGCCCGACTTCTAAGTTCTTTTCTATCAAAAATTTCATTTAAATCATGAATTGTTTGAATACCATGTGTAGAAGCATGATGATTTATGCGAGATAATATCATTTTATGCAATAAGTCCTTATCCCATTTTAATAATGCACCACAATCTTCCCTTAACTTAGTTTTATCATTCAATGACAATGTCTCGAAAATATCTTCCCTTAAAAAAAGAATAGGTCTTAATTGACCTTTATATTTTTGTGTTATATAATCAGAGGCAATAATTAAGCCAGTATTAATATTTTTGCACACTTCTATGGAATTAGTATCCCAGGCTTCATCCAACTTATCAAATAAAAGAAATATGCGATTATCTTTTAATGACTCATCAACTTTCTTTTCTAACCAATTTGAAAGATATTCTATATTATGTGATAACTTAGACCGAAGCGATTCGTTTTTAGATATATCATCAAAGGTAACTTCACCCGCATTTATAGAAAATTCAGCATCTTCATTCAAACCACCTGATGGCAAGGTTAGTTTTGATAATTTGTATAATTTATCACCTAATAATTCGTTCCATGTAGGTAATGGCTTTGAGAATATTTTTTCTAAAATCTTTGACGCTACTTTTATTGATTTAGGAACTGTTTTTTTTAAACTGATATAATAATTATTTAATTCACGAATTGTTTCTATGAATATAATAAACTACCACGAATCCCTAAAACTAAAAGTTTCTGCTTTCTCATCGCGTTTTAATAAGGCATGAGCATTCCAACTATAATTATTTAATGATAAAGAAAAAACTATATCAGTCGCTTTAAATAATTGTTTATTACTAACCAAATGCAGAAAGACTGCTGTTTTACCTGCACCTTTTCTCCCTAGCATCAAAAACATATTTGGATTATCTATAATTTTTTTTGATATACCTGTATCAAAAAAATAATATTTAAGATTTTCATCCCTTTCAGCAGCAACTTTACCAACATCAATCCAATCTAATATTGACATTTAATTTTACCCCTAAATATTTATTCTAAAGTGCAACTTTATAATGAAAAATTAATTACGATGAAACTACATTTTGTATGCACTGTATTTAACAAAGAGTGAGAACTTTGATACCCTTATTAAATTCTTATTTGAAAGTATGGAGAGAAAGAATCAACCACTTTTTATTTAAATAAAAATAAGATTTTTTGAAGAGCATAGTAGTGTAGATAAAACATTTTAATAAGATAGGCAAGATATTAAAAATTTATATTTCAAAAATCACCAGGTCAAACCAGAAATGAAACCCATTCGTCAGCAGATTAATCTTCTCCTGAATCTCGGCATCACCGCCCAGGGATTCTTTCATTTCAAGAGTACTGATCTTTGACTGGACCTTTTTAAGCAGGTCCCTGTGCTTTGAGATTGGACCGTAATTTTTGTATAATCCTTTTTTGCGTAACGTTTCAATCCTTTTTTTAAGGTTCTCTTCTTCAATCCGCAGCTGGTCTATTTGGTATGAACAGAGCTGCTTCTTGAGCTTCTCCACCTCTGTTCCAATCTCGTTATGAAGGTTAAGGATGCGGGAGATTTCCCAGGGCTGGGCACACTTCAGGGTAAAGGTGGCTCCGTCTGTTCTGCGGTCAACTGTAAGAAAGTTATTCGATTTAATTTCGGGGAAATAGTTTTTAACATCTATTGTACCGGATATATATGAACCTTCCGGAATGGAACTTAATAAAGCCGGATCACTGCCTGAGATTCTACGGGAAATTATCTGTTTTTCGGTCCGGTCTATTGTGATCTCGTTGATGTTCTCCTTACCGATCACAAGCCTTTCGTTGTTCCTGAGGAACACCCCGTTCATAGGGTACATGTTAAGCACCTGCAGGTCTTCGACTACCTTTCGGCGTTCTATGCTGTCATA